>JALNXE010000092.1 GCA_023230525.1 Desulfobulbaceae bacterium | reverse complement strand
GGCAATCAGCAAAAAAAAAGCCCCGCTCAATGCGGGGCTTTGCGTACAATAAACTTCAGGTTTTAGATCTGGCGGACATTCTCAGCCGCAGGGCCTTTGGGGCCTTCGACAACGTCGAATTTAACCCTTGCACCCTCGTCAAGGGTTTTGTAACCTTCTGCTTTGATTGCGGAATGATGAACGAAAACGTCCTTGCCACCGTCCTGTGCGATAAAGCCGAAACCCTTTGCAGCATTAAACCATTTAACTGTACCTTCTGCCATTTTACTACTCCTTCTGAACTGTTCCCATACGGGAACCCTAAGATAATATTGCCGGATTATCGACGGATAAAACGGCTGGCAGTAAGTTTGTATTAAAAAAAAACCGCACATGCTCTATCTGAGATTGCGCGGTTCACTTTTTCGTAATTTTATAACTACAAACAGATACTGCACAAGAATGTCTATAATCTAACATTTTGATTACTGGAAAGCAAATATTTTTTTGAGTGGTAAATAAAGCAAATGAAAAAATGAGAGCCGCTCATAAATTCTTCCTGATAACCGGCATGTTCCGCGCAGGCGGCTGGCGCCTGACAAGGATAGATGAAAAAATTCCCTTGCCAACAGAGGCGGGGCGGGTATCTTGTGGCCCATGACGGAAAAAGTATATCAAAAAGACCAGGGTGGCAGCCTGCCTTTATGGGCGGTGCACAGCCTGATGCTGGGGGCCTCGGTCATCGTGTCCAGTTCCTTTACCGTGGGAGCGGCGATCACCCGCGGCCTTGATCCGGCGGTGCTCATCCTCGTCCGCTACGTGCTGGCCGTTCTTTTTTTTGCCCCGGTCCTGGTCCTGCGCCACGGCTTTACCCTGCCGCCCCTGCGCCAGCTCTGCGGTTACAGTGCGATCAGCGCCGCCACAGTCGGCTTTTTCTGGTGCATGTTTGAAGCGCTGCGTTACACCAGCGCCTTAAATACCAGTGTTATCTTCACCCTGGTGCCCGGCATCTCGGGCATCTACAGCGCCGTCTTTCTCAAGGAGCGGCTGGGCCGGCCCCGACTCATCGCCCTGTTTCTGGGGATGGTCGGCGCCGTCTGGGTCATTTTCCGCGGGGATATCCACCGCCTGCTCGCCCTGGAAATAAATTACGGAGACAGTATCTTTCTGGCCGGCTGTTTTATGATGGCCGCCTATACGCCGCTGGTAAAACGGATACACCGCCAGGAATCCATGGTGGTCATGACCTTCTGGGTGCTGGCCACCGGGGTGGGATGGCTTTTGGTGCTTGCCCTGCCGCATCTGGCTGCGGTCAACTGGCAGGGGGTGGCGATGCGGGTCTGGGTCGGCATTATTTATCTGGCGGTCTTTTCCACCATCGTCACCTTTTACCTGACCCATATCTCCACCCTCTATCTGGGGCCGACCCGGGTGATGGCCTACAGCTATTTTTATCCGGCCTTTGTCCTGCTGATCGACTGGGGGCTGGGCCATGGTCTGCCGCCGGCCATCATTGTGCCCGGTGTATTGGTGGTCACCCTGGCCACCGTAGTCCTGCAGCGGGGGGCGGCGGAGAAGGCCCCGACCGGCCAGGGTGAAAGGCAGG
Organism: Desulfobulbaceae bacterium; assembly: GCA_023230525.1. GTDB lineage: Bacteria > Desulfobacterota > Desulfobulbia > Desulfobulbales > SURF-16 > SURF-16. The sequence continues at coordinate 15,959 of JALNXE010000092.1, read as the reverse complement.
GTTTGCCGAAGCGATGAACGTGAAAACCGATTTGCGGGATCTGACATACAGCCGGCTGACGGAGTACATGGAGGGGCTTGGCCTGCCTGCTTCCCGGGCCCGCTTTGTCTTTGCCTGGCTGCAGCGGCCGGGCACCAGGGATTTTTCCCAGATGGTTGACGTCAAAAAAGAGATCCGCGCCGCCCTGGCCGAGCATAGCGTGATCAGCCATCTGGTTCCTGCCGCGGTGGAGAAGTCCCGGGACGGCACGGTGAAATTCGCCTTTAGCCTGGACCAGGGCGCGGCGGTGGAGAGCGTGCTCATTCCGGAAAAGGGGAGGCACACCCTGTGTGTGTCATCCCAGGCTGGATGCGCCATGGGCTGCCGGTTCTGCCTCACCGGGGCCATGGGTTTGTGCCGTAACCTGCGGCCAGGGGAGATTGTCGGCCAGGTGCTTGCGGTGCTGGAGTATATGATGGGTGCCGGGGTGGTCCGGACCCCCCCCAGAGAGCTGATCAACAATCTGGTGTTCATGGGCATGGGTGAACCCCTGGCCAATTATGACAACCTCATTGCCGCGCTCCGCATCCTCATGGATGAACGGGGCCTGGAATTCACCGAGCGGCGCATCACGGTATCCACCTGCGGTATCGTGCCGCGCATCAGTGATCTGGGCCGGGATGTCCGGGTCAATCTCGCCGTCTCGCTGCATGCCGCCGATGATGAGACGCGCAGCCGCCTCATGCCGGTCAACAGGGCCTATGGGGTGGATGATCTGCTGGACGCCTGCCGCAGTTTTCCGCTGCCCGGCAAAAAGGTCATCCTGTTTGAATATATACTCCTTAAAGGGATCAATGATGCCGCAGGTGACGCGCGCCGGCTTGCCGAAAAACTGCAGGGCATTCCCTGCCGGATTAATCTGCTGCCTTACAACGTGACGCAATCCCTGCATTACCAGTGTCCTGGGGAGGAGCATATCCTGCAATTTCAGAAGATTCTCCGCGATGCGGGCTACAGGACATTTATCAGGAGCAGCCGCGGCGCCGATATTTCCGCCGCCTGCGGCCAGCTCGCCTCCACAGGAAACAAGAGATGAACAAATCTAAAAAGCCGAGAAAGCAGACTGCTTTCCACAGCCTGACGCCCGATACGGTCATTTCCCTGGTGGAAAAGGCGCTGGACGTGCGCTGCACCAATCTCTGCCGGCCGTTGAACAGCTATATCAACCGGGTTTATGAGCTGCAGGGTGAGGACGATACGGGTCTTATCGTCAAATTCTACCGGCCGGGAAGATGGTCGCCGACTGCCCTGCAGGATGAACATGATTTTCTGCTGGAGCTGCATGGGGAGGAGATCCCGGTGGTGCCGCCGCTTATCCTGCCCGATGGCCAGACCCTGGGCCGCTACGAGAATATGTATTTTGCCGTTTTCCCCAAAAAAGGGGGGCGCAGCTATGATGAATATAATGAGGAGCAGTGGCTGGAGCTGGGGCGGCTGCTGGGCCGGACCCATGTGGTGGGGGCCAGGCATCGGCCCAAGGAGAGGATCATCATGGCCCCGGACCGCTCAACCAGTGCGCAGCTGGCCACGATCCTGGCCGGCGATTTCATGCCCCCTGATCTGGCCGGCCGTTTCCAGGACATATCCACGGAAATCATTGAGGAGATCAAACCGCTCTTTGCCGGCATCGACATGATCCGCATTCATGGGGACTGCCACTTTGCCAACCTTATTTACCGGCCGGGCGAGTCCTTCTATATCGTTGATTTCGACGACATGGCAATAGGGCCGCCGGTGCAGGATTTTTGGATGCTGCTGCCCGGCTATATGCAGGAATCCCTGGCAGAAATTGAAATATTTCTGGAAGGCTATGAGACCTTCCGCCACTTTGACCGGCGGACCATTGCCCTGATCGAGCCGCTCAGGGCAATGCGTTATATCCATTATATAGCCTGGTGCGCCCATCAGGTTGCCGAGGACGGCTTCTCCCATGTGGCCCCGGATTTCGGCACGGAGCACTACTGGCAGCGGGAAATAAACGATCTGTCCGAGCAGCTTGACCGCATCCGGTCAGCCCCGGCGCTGTCCGGCAATTTCTGAAAGATTTATTCCGCCCCGTATTCAGCTGATTTTCCGGCCGTGCAACTTGCCAAACAGCTAGAGGGTGTGATAAAAAAAGACGTGTACCCATTTCCGCCCTGCTTTGCTCCGGCAGCATGTTTTCATCCTGCCTGCATCCTTGGCCTGCCGCCTTGCCCGGCAAGCCATGTTTTGAATGGAATTGCCTGACATGACCCAAAAAAACGATGATCAGCAGATTGACGCAGCCCCGGCCGGGCTGAGACCATATGTTGCCGTCTGCCTGACGGCCCTGCTGCTGCTTCTGCACTCTATTGCCGGGCAGGCGGCCGAGGCCCCGCTGAAGCCGGAAGAAGCCTTCCGCTTTGAGGCGGTGGTCAAGGGGGATACCATCCAGGCCAGCTGGACCGCAGCGGAGGATTACTATCTCTACCGCGACAGGATCTCTTTTGCCTCCGGCACGCCGGGGGTGGAGCTTGGCGAGCCGGTGTATCCGGCCGGCAAGCTCAAACTGGGCCTGAAGCCCGATGGCTCCCAGGGTGAAGTGGAAACCTACACCCGCACCGTCACCATTGCCGTGCCCATTACCGCAAGCGTGCCCGGTCCCTTCAAGCTCATCGCCCATGCCCAGGGATGCGCCGGAAAACTCGGTCTCTGCTATCCGCCCCAGACCAGGGAAAAGGTGCTGGTCCTGGCTCCGGCCGCTGAGAAGGCGGCTCATGCCGGCAGCCTTGCCGCACCAGTTGGCCCGGCAACGGAATCCGCCATATTATGGGATGCCATGCGCAGCCTGCTGCTGGCCTTCCTGTCCGGTCTCGGCCTGGCCGCCACGCCCTGCGTGCTGCCCATGCTGCCGATCATCTCCACCATCATTGCCGGCCAGAGCGGCAATATGACCAGGGCCCGCGGGGCGATGCTGGCGGCGTTTTACGTGCTGGGCACCGCGGTGGTCTGGGCCGGGGCCGGGGTGCTGGCCGGCTCAACCGGCCAGCAGCTGCAGGCCTATACCTCGCACCCGTATTTTCTGCTGCCGGCGGCCGGGGTGCTGGTGCTGCTGTCCCTGGCCATGTTCGGGGTCTATGACCTGCAGATGCCGGCGTTCCTGCAGTCCAGGGCCCAGGCCAAGGCAAGCGGACTGCGGGGCGGGACCTTTGCCGGGGTGTTCATGATGGGGATGCTCTCCTCGGTCATCGCCGGGGCCTGTGTCTCGCCGATATTGATTCTCAATCTGGGTGCCGCACTGGACAGCCGGGACCCGGTGCTGGGCGGGGCCATCATGTTTCTCATGGCCCTGGGCATGGGGGCGCCGATGATCCTGCTCGGTATCGGCGCCGGCTGGCTGCTGCCCAAGACGGGAACCTGGATGAATACGGTGAAACATGCATTCGGCGTGGTCATGGTCGGCCTGGCCATGACCATTGTCACCTCGATCCCCTGGTTGCCGGTACTGTACCTGTGGGCGCCGTTTCTGGTCATCACCGGGGTGTACATGTTGGTGAGGCAGTCAGCAGCGGCAAGGGCTGGCTGGAAATATCTGTGGAAGGCGGGCGGCACCCTGCTGATCCTCTGGGGTGTCTTTGCCCTGGTCGGCGCCGTACAGGGTAATCGGGAGATTCTGCGGCCGGTGCAGTTGAATATCGGCTCGATCAACGTGGGGGCTGACCCGCTTGATCATCCTGTTGCCGGGGAGCCATTGTTTGAACGGGTCCGTGACATCGATGAGCTGACCGCGAAATTTGCCGAGGCCAGGAAGGCGGGCAAACCGGTGTTTCTTGACTACTATGCGCCGTGGTGTACGGATTGCAAAATCATGGAAAAGAATGTCTTCGCTGACAGCGAGGTCAGAGAATTTCTCCAGGCAGGCTTTGTCGTCATCCAGGCTGATTTGCAGGATCAGTTTGACCCGCGCACCCAGCCGATGAAGGATAAATTCAGCGTCTTTGGCCCGCCGGCCATGCTGTTCTTTGATAAAGACGGCAACCTGGTCAAAAAGGTGTACGGTCTGCTGTCAAAGGCTGAATTCATCGAACTGGCCAGGGGCGCTGCCGGCAGTTAGCCGCATCCCCCATGGACCCGGGCAGATAGCCCGCGGATCCCGTGCATTCTTTGCTCTTGCCCGTTCTTTTTTGGTCAGGCTGCTTTGCGGAACGGCGCAATGTCTCCTGCCGCAGCTCGGCGTAAAGCTGCTGCCTGCAGAGTTCGGCCAGGTCGAGGTCCATCTCCAGATTTGTCAGCAGTGTCTCGTTTTCCGGCAGGTGCTCAGCCGGGCATTCCCTGGACAGGCCGGTGATCATCTGCTCGGTGAACTCCACCGGGTGCAGGCGGCAGACCAGCGGCCGGACCTGCTCCGGCAGCAGGCAGCCCCGGGCGGTGAGAAACCAGCAGATGCCCGGCGACCCATGTTTAACCACCCGGCGGGAACCGTCGGCAAACAGGGTATAGTGATTCCAGTTCGGATCATCGTCCTGATCCAGATACTCCGGGGAGGTGGGTTTCCGCAGTTCAAAAAAATCAGCGGCGCCGGTGTGCACGGCAATCCTCTCCAGATCTCCCGCGCTGAGCAGGATGTCGCGGGAGACGCAGCACGTTTTGTTCTCTTGAGCGCAAATGGCACAGAGGCGCATAAAAAATTCCCTCTTCCAGGTTGGCGTGGGACCCGTGAAGTGTTTTGGCTTTTTTCTGCGGGCTGCCGTTTACATCGAGCGGCCTGCCGTAAAGGTGAACCTGCCGTGGGCCGGCCTGCCGTGAAAAGTGCCGGAGCCGCTGGAAATGGCTGCGGCCACAAAAAAACGGAAAAACCGGGACCGCAGGCAATGCGGCATGTGGTGTCTGGGCAGGTCAGGAAATTGTAGCGGGGAGTACTGATGGCGCCGTGGCCCTGAACCGCAGCCTTGTGCAAAACACTCCGTCGGGAAAAAGAAATTGCCGCAACACGATTGTTGCAATAAATGGTTAGACAAGTCAGATTATATAATCCCCGGGTGGGGACGTGTCAAATGGTTCCGCCCGGCTGTTGAAAAAAACCTGGGAGGGTGTTCCGCTTCTTTCCCTGGGCAGGGCTCAGCGCTTTCCAACCCGCCCCTTGAGGGCGAGCCAAGCTCTACCAGAGGGTTATCACCTTGCTGCCATGCACCATTGCGGCGCGCACCTTCTCCATGTGGCGCAGGGCGGCAATCTCCCTTTCCAGATCCCCGGGGCGTACCGCCAACCTCTGTGCCAGTTCGGCAAGGGGCAGCCCCCCATTTTTTTTGAGCAGGTCCAGGATTTTTCCCTGCAGCCCGCCGGATTGCATGGTATCCCCGGTTGAACCGGCAATGGATGCGCTGCGTACCGCCCATGGATCGCATGTCTTGGCAGGAGAGAGGGCGTCCATGTAGCAGTCCTCGCAGAGCACCCGGCCATGCAGGCATCTCTCTTCTCCTTCGGCAATATCAGCCCGGCAGTTTTCCCGGTCACACTTCATGGTAATTTGTCCTCATGGCTCACCTCTGCGGGCGGTAAGGAGAAATACCGGGTAGTCACGCACCTGTCTTTGGGCATTCTCTTTGGTGATCACATGCGCTGTGGCGATGTTGAGTTGGCTAAATCCGGATTTGCTCACCAGTTCGGCAAGCTGCCCGGGGGCAAAGCCGAGATGTTCCACGCCGCCCATGTCGCCATGGAAGGTGCCGTCCTCTTTTTCCAGGTCGGCTATAGCCAGGAAGCCTTCAGGGGCCAACAGCTGCCGGCATTTTTGTAAAACAGCGGCCGTATTCTTTATATGATGCAGGGTCATGCTGCTGTAAATCAGGTTGAAGCTCCGGCCGGCAAGCGGGTTGTCATCTGCGGCAAGGTCAAGTTGCATCGTCTCGATGTTGGCTAATGACTGTCCGTTGATTTTTTCCTGCAGGACCCAGAGCATGCCTCCCGAGGTATCGGTGGCGACAATGCTTTTCAGATGGGGGGCGAGTTCCGTGGTGATGAGGCCGGTGCCGCAGCCGATTTCCAGGGCGCTCATGTCATTATTAAGAGGAACGGTATTCTTGATGGCAGCGGCAACGCTTCTGGCGAGCTGGAGGCGCAGAGAATTCTTGTCCCAGTCCCCAGCTGCCTTGTCAAATAGTTCGCTGGTCATGGTTTCTCCTGAAAATCCCTTGTGGGTAAAAGGTTGGGTGGACATTTTTTGCCACGTTTTACTTGTGTTGTCGGAAATTCCAGTAACTTTTACTGCTGTATAACAGGATTTGCAAATGGTCTTTTCGAATTTATAACTTATCCGCCATCCCCACCTGAGTCAACGGGATAAACTGCCTGGGAAAAGAGTTGCTGCCGCCCATCTAAACAGTTGACTTTCTGGGTTGATGCCTTAAAGTACAGGAAGTGGAGCCCGATGATGCCGGAACAGCAGGCCTCATCGGGATTTTTTTTCGTAAATGGATGCGCAGTGCATCCTTTAGGAGGTAATTCATGAATATTGCAGATAAATTATATGTGGCTATCGATTACAGGCTGACATTGGATTCCGGAGAAGAAGTCGACAAATCCGAGGCAGGTGAGCCTCTCGGTTTTATTGCCGGATCAGGGCAGATTATTCCCGGCCTGGAAAATGCCCTGATGGGCATGAAAGTCGGTGACAGCTCGCGGATAGTCGTTGAGCCGGAAGATGCCTACGGCGAGGTCAGTGATGATCTGTTCCAGGACATCCCCATGGATCAGTTTCCTGACGATGTCACGGTTGAGCCCGGCATGACCTTTGAGGCCCATGGCCCCCATGGCCCGGTCATGATCAGCGTGTCCAAGGTAAATACCGAGGATGCCACCGTGACCGTTGACCTTAATCATCCCCTGGCCGGCAAGACCCTCTGCTTTGAGGTGAATGTGGTCGAAGTCCGGGAGCCCAGCGCGGAAGAGCTGGCTGAGCTTGACGATGATTGCGGCTGCGGCTGCGGGTCCCATGGTGAGGGCAGCTGCGAGCCCGGCGGCGCCTGCGGTTCCGGCTGCAATTGCGGCTGATTGAGCCTCTTTCTTTTCTTTTTTTCAGGAGCTTGTTCCAGGTAAACCCGCCTGGATTGTTGCGGTGATTGACGGACTGCGTGCTCAGGCCCGCAGTCCGTCTGGTCTCTTGGGTTCGTCGTCGTGTCCTGGCAGCTCTTGCCTGGCGTACCGCAAGCCTTGCATCGCCTTCCCCTTCGCCTTTTCATGCCGCTCTGGCTGATCCTTGTCTGATTCTCCGGAGCGCCTCGTCCGCCTTCTTTCCTGCTGTCATCCCCGCGAGGAGTGGATCTCCATCCAGACTTTCATTTCTGAGCGTTTCTTTACGGCTCCTTAGGCGATTCTTGTTTTCAGAATGACCTCGTTTTTTTTATAACGGTTTGTTGGCCGGGAAGATCGCAAATGTCAGGCGCATGCCTGAACAACAAAGCCAGTGGAATTATTATGATTTTCCGGAATACCCATCCGCAAATGCGGATTAATTCTCTTTGTTCTTACAGTTTCGGGAAACGCCAGACGATTTAATTTGTTGAAATAATGAAGAATATAAAATATGTTAACCATTGGCATCGCTGTTGCTTAACTTGTTGATGCTAAGTAGAAATACCTAGAGCAGAAATCGCTGCATTTGCGGGATGTGAAATAATCAGGGTGGAAATGGTTTGCTGCTGAGGGAGAACGTTTGTGAATTTTTGCCCAAACGGGTCGTGCCGGCCCCGCGCATCTGCGGCCGGTTCTGGATAGGCATGACGGCTTCCGGTCCTGGTCCCTGGTTGTTTTTTGCAGCTATGCAGCGGCCAAGGCGGTTTTTGATCGGGCATTGCTGCTTTGCCTGAAAGTAAGATATATTGTTTTGGTCCTGCGACAATTTGCCACACCTGCTGCTGCTTGACATCAGCAGGGAAAGGCTGTTTAAGTTTGTCTTGAGGGAAATGACAAATTGTCGCATGGCCTTGAGGCCATTCCACTCTGCATCAGAGTGGAGATAGTTGTAGAGAAAAATGAAAATTTGGACATGAGGGAAGAACATGAAAAAATCAATCGCTACACTTGCGGCCGCAATGTTCTGTTGCGGCCTTCTTGCCGGGCCTGCAGCAGCAGCAACCTACTCACTTACCTACTCGGATGGGCCGCTCGCCATTACCGAGACGGATGAGAATGGTGATCTGGGCAACTGGGTCTATGCCGATATCTTGGTCGACGCCCCGGGCAACATCACGGATGTTAATATTTTTGTGGACATCACGCATACTTACATTGGTGATTTGGACATCTATATTGCCCACCAGGAAGAGGGCGCGTCTTCTTGGAAATGGGTACAGCTGTATAATAACAATAACGAATACCGTAATAACATGTCCAATGTCCTGTTCGACGATCAGGCTACAACTTATATCAATAACGCTGCACCACCCTATGGGCCCGGTTCCTTTAAACCGACCTCAAACGGCCCCGACGCTGATGGCGACAGTAACCTGTTGTCTTTCTTCAATGGTGATCTGGCCGCAGGCATCTGGAGTCTCGCTCTTTATGACAACGTACAATACGAGACGGGCACCTTGAATAGCTTCCGGGTTGACCTTGAAACAGACGCCGTTCCGCAAACCGCCGTGCCGCTTCCGGGCGCCGTTGTTTTACTGGGATCGGGTCTGGGGGCCTTAGCCGGCGTACGCCGCCGCTCAAGACAAAAATAGTTTTTTTGTCCCATCAGCAGCACTGAAATCCTTTTGAAATCAATTTCCCTGGCTGCAGCGGTCTGCCGTGCGTGAGCTGTATCTCCGCGCGACGGACTGCTGCTGCTGTTGGGCTCCGGGAAAACGGCCGTGTCGTTTGTCCGTCCGGTTTGCTGTCCATGACGGAGAAAGATATCCATGAAAGGTTCTAGCATTGTTTGCAAAGGGGGTGATTGCAACAGGGAGGAAGCATCACATTCAAAGGTAACTGAGGAATTTGAAAAATTATTTAGATGAGGGGAAAGAAATGCTAAAAAAGATTCTATGTACACTGGCCATGCCGGCTGCTCTGACATTTGCATATGCGGTTCCAGCCCGGTCTGAGGTTCCGCCTCCGCCGGTAAACCAAAACATTGGTATTCCCGACGGCGTTTTCAACAACCTGGTTGAAGCAAACTGCCGGGCCTGCCATGAAGACACCACAGTGGTCAAACCCGAAACAATTCCCAACCGGCATCATCTGCTGGTGGGCAAGACCATCCCTGACCCGACTGCCGCGCCGACCGGTACCCCCGGCGCCTCCTATGAGTGTCTCTCCTGCCATCAGATGGTCTGGGATGATACGACATACACTTATAGTTTTGTTTCCTTCCGGGACTGCCTGCTCTGTCATCAACAGCTGGCCGGACAGGCTTCCGTGCATCATCTCACGGCCAAGGCCCTGGCGGATGACTGCAAGGCCTGTCATGGTCCCATCGACAATCCGGGTGACGGGCATTATATCCCCACCTATGAGCCGTCCCTGGTGACCCCGCAGGTCAACCTCGGCACCGGGACCAATGGCGAAGGCGGCTGCGCCTTCTGTCATGACGCCGGCCTCGATTCGGCAAGCGGGATTAACGTATACAACAACGCCGATACCCATCACAGCACCGGGCTGGTTTACCTTGGCAAGTGCACCCTGTGTCATGATGTCCATGCCGCCGACGATGCCAGGATACGTCAGTGCGAGAACTGCCATGGCGTGAATTCACTGCATAATATCCAGGTGGATTCCGATGCCAACGGCATTGATCCGGGTACTGAAGCTGCCTACTACGGCCATATCGGCAACCAGGATGACTGCTGGGGCTGCCACGGCTTTACCGCCGCCGCCGCACCTTATTCCGGCCCGGTCATTCCCGATATTTCCGGGGTAAGCGCCTCGACCGTCACCGCAGGGTTTGACACCCAGCTCACCATCTCCGGCGCCGCCTTCACCAATCTGGTCCAAGGCCCCACCGGACCGATTGAAATAACCAGCACCATCAGCCTGACAGCAGCTGATGGCAGCGCAACCGTTCTGACTCCGGACTCCATCACGGAAAGCACCATCGTCGTCACCATTCCGGCCACCCTGGCTGCGGGCAATTATGCCCTGAACGCGGTGAAGGTCAAGTCCGTCAGCAACAGTGTCCATCTGGCCGTTATGCCTGAGGTGAAGATTACCTCTGCCAGTTGTACAAACGGCGTTGTCAGCATCACCGGCAAGGGCTTCAGCCAGTACATCAATGCCAGCGGGTCAGGCACCAGTGTTTCTTTGCCCGATGCAGTGGCAAACTGCACCGTGCTTTCCTGGACCGACACCACGATCGATGCCCAGTGCGGAGAGTGTGATCCGGCCATTAACGTGGACAGCGTCTATGGGGAAGCCTACGGCGCAGTGAGCATCAGAAGAGCCATCATCAAAAAACCGGCTAGAAGATAACAGGTATTTGTTTTCACCTTATTCGGCTGGCAGGGGGCGGCAATGCTGCTGCTCCCTGCTGATTCTCTTTTTTTTGCATGAAGGTTGATGGACCATGAAGAAGCCGGAAAGCCGCATCTCTGTTGTACTTTTTTTTCTGCTGTTCTGCCTGCTCCTGCCGGCGGAAGCTATTGTTGCCGCCCCCTCCACTGCGGAGCGCAAGGTGATCATCGGCTTCAACAAAAAGCCCGGTTCCGCCGAACGCAATCTGCTCCGCGGTCATAAAGGCAGAATGAGGCATGCCTTTCGTATTATCCATGCCTTTGCCGCCAATCTCCCTGAAAAGGAAATTTCCCGTCTGCGCGCCGATCCCCGCATAAAATACGTGGTGGAGGATGCGGTGGTCTCCGCCGTTGAGCCGGAACCATCCGAAGCTGAATACGGCAGCTCCTGGGGAGTGCAGCACATCGGCTGTGATCGTGTGCATGACCAGGGGATCACCGGCCAGGGCGTAAAAATAGCCGTCATTGACACCGGTATTGATTATACCCATCCCCAGCTTTCGGCCAACTACCGGGGCGGCTATGATTTTGTTTTTACTGACAATGATCCCTATGATGACAGCTGGAACAGCCATGGCACCCATGTGGCCGGCATCATTGCCGCAACGGCCGACGGAACCGGCGTGGTCGGCGGCGCACCGGATGCCTCATTATATGCGGTGAAGGTTCTCGACGGAGCGGGCTCCGGCTATCTCAGTTGGGTCGTGGCCGGCATCGAGTGGGCGGTTGACAACGGCATGGACATCGCCAATATCAGCATTGCCGGCCCGAATTCGCCGGTGCTGCAGGATGCCTGTGCTGCCGCCTATAATGCCGGGCTGCTGCTGGTAGCCGCGGGTGGCAACACCCGTGCGGGCGATGTGCTTTATCCCGCGGCCTATGATTCGGTCATTGCCGTCTCCGCTTCCTATCAAAGCGATCTTCCCGCCTGGTTTTCTCCCATGGATGCCGAGGTTGAACTCATGGCGCCGGGGGTGGAGATTCTCTCAACCACGGCCGATGGAGAATATGCCCTGCTGAGCGGCACCTCCCAGGCTGCTCCCCATGTCACCGCGGTGGCGGCTCTGTTGATGTCCGCGGGGCAGTTCGATGCCAATCAGGACGGCCTGGTGAATAACCGGGACATCCGTCTGCGTCTGCAGCGGACAGCGGTTGATCTGGGGGATGAAGGCCGGGATGAGGTGTATGGTTTCGGCCTGGTCGATGCGGCAGCGGCGATAGCTGATGACGGGGATGTTGACGGACTTGATCTGCTTTCTTTCGCCCGGAAGCTGGAGGACGGAACGAACAGCATCGATGTTGCGAATTTTGCCGCAAGCTTTGGCAGGTAAAGATTGATGAATTCGTATTTATGCCCCTTGCGGGTAAAAAGTCTGTTTTCACCACGGAGCACACAGAGATCACAAAGAAGAAATTTTTAATTACATTTGGTTATCTCTGCGAGCTCTGTGGTTAATTTTCAGTTTTTACGAGTCCTTCAAGATTGAAGTTTTATTTGTTGCCGGTGGAAGACTGTGGTGCCGGCAAATGCTGTAACAAGGAATTAATCCGGGAGAGTTTGATGAAGCGAGCAATTTTTTGTTTTTTTGCCATATCAGTGCTGGTCCTGCTGCAATTGACCAGGGTGCAGGCCTTTGAACCGGAACCTCAAACGGCGGCAGCTGGCGCCGGGGTTGCGGCAACCGTCAACGGCCTTCCCATTCCGGAAAAGCTGCTTGCCGCGGAAGTGGAGCAGCAGCTGGGGAAATATGCCCGCTACGGCATGCGCCGGGCCACCCCGGAACTGACCACCACCCTGCAACAGCAGGCCCTGGATAAACTCATTGACCAGGAACTGCTGCGCCAGGCCAGCAGCAGGATGGTCGTCAGGGATGCCGAGGAGCAGGCCAGGCAGAAAATGGCGGCAATGCAGGCCGGGTTCAAATCCCCTGAACAGTTGGAACACTATCTGTCATCCCGCAATCTGACCCCGGAAAAGTTCATTGAAAGTTACCGCAGCAAGCTGCAGATGGATGCCTACCTGGCCAGCCAGGGGCTCACGGGTATCAAGCCCACGGAGGAGCAGATTGCCGCGTATTATGAGCAGGCAAAGGAAAATTTTAAGCGGCAGGAGTCCGTCAAGGCACGGCACATCCTGATTGCGGTGGCCCCGGATGCCGCCCCGGAGGTGAAGGAGCAGGCCCGGCAGAAAGCGGAAGAGCTGCGCAGCCAACTCATAAAAGACAGCGGTCAATTCGCCAAGTTAGCCGCCAGTTTTTCCGGCTGCGCCAGGTCAAAGGCTCAGGGCGGGGAGTTGGGCTCCATCCAGCGCGGTTTCATGCCCCCGGAATTTGAGGCTGTCGCCTTTGCCCTGCCTCCTGGAGAAATCAGTGAGGTCGTTGCCACCAGATACGGCTTCCACATCATCCAGGTGAGCGATAAAAGTCCGGCCGGCTATGCCACGCTTGCCGAGATGCATGATTTCATCAGCAAGTACCTGGCCGGGAACATGGCTACGGAAAAAAAGATCGCCCATATCGAGGAGCTGAGGAAGAAGGCGGCCATTGTGGTTCTGCTCAACTGAGCTGCACTGTTTACGGTATGCCGATCCCGCGCCAGGGCCGCTGTAAGAAAATAACTCAACTTTTTGACTTGATCTATTTTGTCGAAATAACGGTATTTTTTTTGTGACATAGTTGCTGCTCTGATCTCCGTCATGGGAATTCAGGAGACAGGAGACAGAATTTAGAATGGATGATTTTATTACGTTTTATTCTGGCTCCTGATTTCTGGCTGCTGAATTTTCTGGAAACAAGCTGCGGTGACCATGAGGATATCAATTTAATTTCAACATGTTACCACAACTCAGAAAGTTGAAAAAATAATATCGTCGGGCGGACAGCAGAAACCGTCAGGATGAGCCATGACGAGCTGCTCATAATGAAGAGGTTATTGTGTAACCCCAAATGAAAAAAGTTTTCGTAAATCAGTAAAGGGAAAACCGTCAGATCATGTTCTTCGGTGAATAAAAATGAAAAAAAGCAGGTATGCTTCAAGGGACAGGTTTTTTCAGCAGGGCGGGCGGTTTCTTGCCTCCGGGTTTCTGCTGGCAGCGCTTTGTTTTTTTGCCTGTGGGACAAGCCGGGCCAACCTCGCAGGCGGGACATCCGGCGGCATGACCGGCGGGGACGGCCTGCCCACGGAGGCGGATTGCCGCAGCTGTCATGACAATCTCGTTTTGTTCCCCATGCTGGGCAAAACCAATGCCAACAAACATCATCTGCTGGTGGGCAGCCGGATCATCCTAACCACCGCTCCGCCGGGGGTGGAGCCTGGTGAGACTTACGATTGTCTGTTCTGCCATCCTTCCGTCTGGGATCCCGGCATACCCGGTTACACGGTTTCGCTGTTCAGGGACTGCCTGGTCTGCCATCCAGTTGAAACCGTATCAGGCCCGCCGCAGATGCAGGGCAGCAATCGTCACCATAAGCTGGATTACAGCTGCAGCGTCTGCCACGAGCAGCGCAGATGAAAAATGAAAAATAACAAAATGAAATGAAGTTAAGCTGTACAAAATAAATGATGAGCAAAGACCATGAAAATCCGCTGCAGATTTATTTATCCGCTGTTGATCGTGCCGCTGGCCGTGCTGCCCTCTTCGGCCACAGCCAAGGTGCATGGTCCCTGTTCCGCCTGTCATACCATGCACAACAGCCAGGGCGGCCAGCAGATGGTGGAGGGTGACAAGGGGACGCAGGAAACCCTGCTGGTTGATGACTGCGTAGGCTGCCACAGCAGCAGCGGCAGCGCAACCATTGTTGATATGGGCAACGGTGACCGGGTGCCCATTGTCTTCAACACCGTTGAACCCACCTATCCGGCGGACGGTTCCGCCTCTTCCGCCCTGGCCGGCGGCAATTTCTACTGGGTGGCCCAGGTGGGCGGGGATAACAAGGGGCACAACGTTTACGGTATTTCCAGCGCGGACAGCGTCCTGTCCGGTCCGGCCTGGACCTTTTTCGCGCCGGGTCATTCCACCTCCTGTTCTCCCTGCCATGATACCTTGGCGACCGAGAACAGCGGCTGCAAAGGCTGTCACTATCCCCGCCATCATGCGGGCGGCACCTCCGAGGTGGCCGAGGCCTCAAGCGGCTGGTACCGTTTCCTCGGCGCCCTGCCGGCCATGATGGCCGATCCCACCTCATTCGGGGTCAAGGGCATAGAAGAGGAAAATTGGGAACAGAATCCCGCGGCAACACGGCATAACGGCTACTTCGGCACCTCGGATGTTTACGCCAAAGAGACCTTCATGACCCGTTTTACCATCGGCCAGTTCTGCAGCGGCTGCCACGGCAACTTTCATCATGAGATGAACGATGGGCAGCCGGTTGATTATAACGGCGCCTGGCTGCGCCACCCCTCGGATGTGGTTATCCCCAACAGCGGCGAGTTCACGGCGATGAATGGCTACAATCCCCGGGTGCCGGTGGCCAAGACCAATCTCGTCGGTATGAAGAATTCCGCCACGGTGGAGCTTGGCCAGGACGTGGTGACCTGCATCTCCTGCCACCGGCCCCACGGGTCCCCCTATCCGGACATGCTGCGCTGGGATTACGACGCCTGCGTGGCAGACACGGAAAATGATGAATGCGGCTGCTTTGTCTGCCATACCGCCAAGGATGATTAAAAAGGATGATTAAAGAGGGAAGCGATCACTGGTAAGAGAGCCTGTGATCGCTTGCCGGCCCTTGCCCTGTTTTTTCTCGCCTCAGCCGCCCCGGTGTGGGGTATTCCCCAGGTATGGCCGCACGAAACCATAGGCCGGCCACCGCCTTTTTGCCGTGGCGCCGTCCCCCCCCTGGAGATCCACTCAAGCTTGTTACGCCGCCACCGCGCTGTGCGTTTCCGTTGATTTGCGCAGGTAATAACGGTAATCCCCTTCGTACACCCGCATCTCGCCGTGGTCGATTTCAAAAACCCGTTGCACCAGCGAGCGCAGGAAATGGCGGTCATGGCTGACCAGCAGCACCGTGCCGGTGAATTTCCGCAGGGCATCCAGCAGGACCTCCCGGGACTGGATATCAAGATGGTTGGTGGGTTCATCAAGAATGAGCAGGTTCAGCGGCCGGGCCAGCAGGGTGGCCAGCACCACCCGGCTTTTTTCCCCCCCGGACAGGTTGGCGATGCGTTTATCCACCTCATCATGCTGGAAGAGGAAGGCGGCGCACAGGTTGCGCACCATGCCGATGGTGGCCTGGGGTATGGCGTCCTGCACGGTTTCGAACACGGTCTTTGCCGGGGAGAGGAGTTCCATGGAGTGCTGGCTGAAGTAGCCGATGTTGACGTTGGCCCCGACCTTGAGGCTGCCGGTGGTGGGTTCGGTCTGGCCGGCCAGCATCTTGAGAAAGGTGGATTTGCCGGCCCCGTTCACCCCGACCACGGCGATTTTCTCCTGCCGTCTGATCATGCCGCTGATGCCGCCGAACACCG
>JALNXE010000091.1 GCA_023230525.1 Desulfobulbaceae bacterium | reverse complement strand
TGGCGTTATTGGCGTTCTGCAGGGTCAGGGAGGACATTTCCTCCAGGGAGGAAGAGGTTTCCTCAAGTGCAGCCGCCTGCTGGGAGGCACCTTCGGCAAGAGTGTGGCTGGATGACGTCACCTCAAGCGAGGCGGTGAAGACGTGGTCGGCATTCAGGTTGAGACTGTTGGTGATGTGGTGGATGGGCTTTGAGATGGAGCGGGTAATGAATAACGCCACGCCGACAATGGCAACAATACAGATAAGGGTCAGCGCGGCGGTAAGCAGTTTGATGGCCTGGATGGAGGTGAATGCCTCTGCTTTATTCATTTCCGCAATGACTGCCCAGGTCGTGTCGCCGATTTTTATCGGGGTATAGGAACTCAGGACCTCGGCGCCGAGGTAATTAGCGCTGATCCCGCAACCGGTTTTGCCGGCCAGGGCCTGGCGGGAGGATTCCGTCGGGCGTAAAATTCGAAATCTTCAAAGACGATTTCTCCTTTGATGGCCTTGCTGAAGGCTTGGGATAAACCCGTATCCTTGTATTGGCCGGTGGTCAGGTTTGCACCGAAATCCGAATGGCGCTTGACAGAGTAAACCACATCCCCTTTCTGGGAGATCAGCAACAGATCCTCAAAGCCCTGGGAATAAAATTGGAGAATGGAGTCATAGTCGGCAAGGGCGGCTTTATAATCATCCGAATCAAACCCCTGCATCAGCCCGATATTTTCGAATTCGAGAAAGAAACGCCGCACATTCTCTAGTGCCGCGTTCTGTTTTACCACTTCGAGCTGCTTTTCCTCTGCTGTTCAGATGGTCTCAGGCGGGGTTAATAATGAAGGGCCAGCCAGATGGTTTCCCTGTCGTGCGCTGTCCACTCAACCCGGTGTTTGAGATGGGCCGGCAGAAAAAGATAATCGCCCGGGGCAAGCACAATCAGGTCATCGCTGCCTTGAATACGCAGACCGGCAGACCCCTTAAGCAGGATGACCCATTCGTTTTTCTCCTGGTCATACCATTCGCCTGCAGGGGTGGCATGGGCCCTGGAAACGATGCGCTCCAGGGTAAATGATCCCTGTTCGAGGATGTTTTCGAAAAGTTCTTCCGGTAATTCAGCCGGAATTTTGCGGAAAATATTGTCTTTTTTCATGCAGAGATCGTCAGCGGCGGTGGGGCAGCATTCTGCCCTGATAGCCGTCCTCGCTGGAGATGCCTTTGTTAAGGGTAAGATTGCTGCCGTCATGGCAACCGGCCTCATACTCCTTGAGATACACCCTGGCGGAGGAGAATTTCTTCCGCGACAGGCGCGGGTGCCGCTCTTCCATGAAGCGGATCAGCCCCTGGTCATTGCTGCATACCTGCACGGAGAGATTGGCCGGTATTGCGGGGGCATGATTTTCGCCGGGAAGGTTCTGTTGCTTCTGGCCGGCAAGTTTTCCGGCGAATCCCTCCAGCACCCCGAGGCAGTATGATCGTTTCTGTCTGCCGGTGGTCTGATGGCTGTGTTGAAACTGCCGCCACAGGGAGTCCATCTGGGCCAGCAGAAAACAGTAAACATAGTTGGCGATCAGGACATTTTCGCTGGTGCCCAGGATCTCGATGGTTTTGTGGGTGCGGCATTGCTCCGCATCGAAAAGATCGGCGAGGACGATCTTGACAAAGAAGTGGTTGACCAGGATGGAGCAGATCTTGCGCTGATAATTTTCTATCCGCCTGCTTTTGTGATTGATAATCAGGCATTCGTAACAGGCCTCCTGGGACTGTTCGATTCTCCTGATGTTATATTTGGCGATCAGGTAATTCGCTTTCTCCATGGCCAGCAGCGCCTCATGCTCGTTGCCTGATTCCGCCAGGGCCAGCAGTTTTTCTATTTTCAACAGCAGGTTGCGGTGCGGACTGGCGGTTGCCCTTGCCCGGGCATCGAGGATCATTCGCGGCAGATCTCCGCTGGCGCCCCGGAATTCGCCGGGAACGCCGAGCAGGTCGCAGGCCTGGTCAAAGAGACTGCCGTGGGCGTCATGGCTGCGGAACAGTTCGCTGACCACCTGATGGGCCATTTCATGCTTGAGGATGTTGATCACCACATCCCAGGTGTGGAGCTGGATGAGCCTGTCCGAAATCCTGATGGTTTTGCTGGCAGGATGCCAGCTGCCCCAATTGGCGGAGGACGTGCTGATCTCCATTATGGGCACGGCCAGCCTGACCCCATATTGCCAGCAGATCCTTTCGTGTTCCTTGTAGAGTTGCAGAAGCCAGGCGCGCTGCAGTGATTTTGTGTCCGTTGTGCCGGCGGTATGTGCGGTCAATTTCTTAAACAATCAGGTTAAGGTTGATGGATGTATTTGCTCTGCATTTTAGTAACATATTCCGGGCAAAATCCATATTTTTTTGTGAATGGCTTGGTGGTTGGAGCTGTCGAGCAAAAGAGATGGCCCGGGGATGCGGAGGTGCAAAAAAAAACGGAGAAATCGACGGACTGGCCCGGTTGCGGGCAGGATGGAGAAGGCGGCGCCAACCGGGCAGGATTACCCTCCCGGTTGGCGGCCAGGCGTAAAGCAAGCGCTAAAAAACTACCTCATGGCTCGTCGTGGCACAGGCTGCAATCCTGGGAGATCGTCTCCCCGGATTTGTTGAGATGTTCTTCGTCGTGGCAGCGCCAGCAGCCATAACCCTCCTCGGCATTCTGGTGGCCCAGGTGATCCGGGTAGGTGCCCCATTTCACTTTCATATCCGGCCAGACATTGCCCAGATAAGCCTCCAGCAGAAAAGAGCCGGCCTTGATGATATCTTCCTTGTATTTTGCCGCCTGCTCGGCGGAGCGTTCTTTCTGCAGGAAAAGCAGATCACTGATCATTGCCTCCTCGGCCTCGGCCCGCGAGGCATACTCTTTGGTAATGACCTGCAGGCTGTCTTCCCGGATACCGGGGATTTCCGGGTTGATTCTTTTGCTGAGCAGGCCGAAATCCACCCTTTCCTCGGGCATATTATAGATGTGGGTCGGCCGGTTATGGCAGTCAATGCAGTCCATGACCCGCCATTGCTGTTCCGTATTCTGCGGAACCTCTATATCGCTTTTGACAAACTCGTCAGTGGTGCCGTCCGGCCGTTTAACCTTGACCCTGGCAATCTGGGTGCGTTTTTCATCAACCGCCAGGTAGCTTACCTCAACCTGTTGGCTCACATGCCAGTGGATTCCTTCAAATGTATTGTTCTCAGGATTATGGCCGCCGGTGTGCAGGGCGATTTCCGTGATCTTCGGCTCTTTCTGGTTGTCATTGGTGAAGGAGACATATCGCTTGATTTTTTTGCCGTGGAATTTTTCCGGCCAATGGCATTGTTCGCAGGTATCCCTGGCCGGACGCAGTTCATGGACAGGGGCGGGAATCGGCCGATTGTAAGTATTGCGCAGGACTGCCACCACCTGGCGCAGGCCGGAAATTTTGGCCTTGGCATACCACTCGGCGCCAGGACCGATGTGGCACTCGACACAGGCGACCCGGGAGTGGGCTGAACGCTGATAGGCCACGTACTCCGGTTCCATCACCTGATGACAGACCATGCCGCAGAAGTAAGGGGAGTCGGTGAAATGGTAGCCCTCGTAGCTGATGATGGCCAGGAGGGAGACATTGGCCACCGTCAGGACGATAAAACCGATCAGGGCTAACCTGTGTTTCGGATTACTCAGGTTGATAATTATCTGGTCGCGGTCCATGCCGTATTTGCGCCATTTCCGGCGCTGCAGATAAATGGCAATGGGAATCAGGAACAGCCCGAACAGCATGAGGGCGGGCAGGATGGTATAGGTCACCAGCGAGGCGTATGGGTTTTTGATAAGGCCGAGCATGTCGATGATCATGCCGATCATAATCAGGGTGATGCTGATGGTGGTGATGCCGACACCGAGAACCCCAAGAGGCGAACGCCACAGGCCCTGGATCAGGCGGTCCAGGGCGCCTTTCCCCTCTTCGGTGTTCCGGGGATCATACTCCTGGTTGGTATTCTGGTCGTTATTGGACATTGCGTACTATTCCCTCATGAAAATTAATTGATGATATATGAATGCCTTATGGCTGCCCTTGGTGCTGAAGTGTCTTTTGCAGGAGGCCTAATACGTCGGGTGACGGTTCGTTTTCCGCAAGAATGACATGGCAGATGTCACAGGCATTGCTGATGGCCTGCCCGTTTTCGCTGAAATGCTGCCCGTCATGGCAGCGGAAACAGCCGCTGCCGTTTTTGTGGCCGATGAAATCGGTATAGGTGTCCCAGTTGATATGCATTGCCGGAAACACGTTTTCCATGTAGGCCTGCTGCACGCCGGCAATGGCCTTATCCAGCAGGGTCTTGTCATGGTTGACCAGATCGGGATAATTGGCGAGGTACCATTCTTTCAAGCCCCTGGAGATCTCCTGCAAGGCCTGGTCAGCCGAGTCATAATGGGGCGTAATCGTTTGCAGACCCTGCCGTTTAATGAAGGGCAACTCGCTGGGGATAATGCCGGTGACCAGCTTTTCATCAAGGGCCTCATCCGCACTGAGAAATACGTGGGTGGGGCGGTTATGGCAGTCCATGCAGTCCATTTTGCGCACCGTGCCCGCCACAGAGGGGGCGGCGGGCTTTGCGGTGGGGGAGGTCTTGGAAAAACGGATTTCCTGTCCCCCATCCTGCAGCCAGACTTGGCTGACATCCTCCTGGGCCTGGTCCGTATACCGGTAAAAGACCGGATGGTCCTCGGAGACGTGCCAGTGGATGCCATGGGCCTTTCGGCCCAGATACCCGCCTGAACCGATTTTCATGAGCAGGGCCGTCTGCACATGTGTATTGTGTTCATCCGGCAGAAAACGGTCTTTGATGTAGAGTTTGTCCCCATGGAACATTTCCGGACGGTGGCATTCCTCGCAGGTTTCCCGGACCGGACGCAGGGAGGTGATGGGTTGCGGGATCGGCCTGGGGTAGGTGTTGAAAAGCACGGCAAAAATCTGTTTGACGCCTGAGAATTTGGCCTTGGTCAACCACTGGGACTGCTTGCCGATATGGCATTGGACGCAGGATATCCGCGAATGGGGTGAGTGCTCATAGGTGGCATAGGCTGGTCCCATGACCTGATGGCAGGTCTGGCTGCAGAAAGAGGTTGATTCGGTGTAATGAAATCCCGTGTAGGAGACCAGAATCACTAATAAAAGGGTGGTCAGGGTGAAAAACAGGGAGAGTAGGATATGGCGGCGAATACGGGTGTATCGTCCCGGCCGGGCGAGCTGTTCCTCGATATATTCGAAGGTGAACAGGCCTATGTCCTCTTTGCCCCGGGAAATGAAGACTCCGATGATGAGCAGGGTGAGACCCAGCACAAACAGGGGGCCGAGGATAAGATAGATGAGAAAACCGAAGTAGGGATTGTCAACGGTTCCCCTGATATCAAGCACAACGCAGATCAGCAGCACCGGGGCCAGGACACTTGTCATGACCCCGCCCAATACGGAAAGTTTGCTGCGTGATATCAGATTGACTGCGGTCTTGATAAAAAAGGCGGATGTCTTACCCACTTTTCTACTCCGCAGACGTATTTTTTTCTGTTCGGTTTGTTGCCGTGTCTGGCGCGGTATCCCTTGTCAACAGTGTATCCTTTGCAAACAGTACGATGGGGAAGAAACCATGGACGGACCCGGTCCATGTGCTGAACTGCCTGAAGGGCACGAAATGTATCATTCCCGTGCCCCTTAGCCTATCATATCCTAACCTTTAGTGGTAATATTTTTTTGCTGTTGATCACCAGATTCCGCGCAAAGGATTTGTTCTCCTTGCCCGCTTGCCCATCATTTTTTGCTACAGCCCGGTGATGGCTTTAAACCAGCTGTAAGCGAGCTGAACGGGGCCGCCTGCACTGATGAGCCCGCCGATGAAGCAGGCTGCGGCCCATAAGGCGATGAGGGCTGAAACGCCGCCCATAACGGAAATGCCGCCTCGGGCGAAAGTATCAAGACCTTCCAGGGGTTGTGCCTCAGTCCGTACCCTTTGTCTCTTTTTGGTCAATGTTGCATCTTTCATATTGCACCTCCGTTAGGTAGTTTCGCAATCGGTCAAGTGCTCCCGGAAACTACTCGTTACATCGAAAACTCTCGTTACATCCCGGTAAATGCTGAAAACCAGCTTCTTACCATGGCAATCGGACCACCGCTGGCCATCAGGCCGCCAAAGAAGCAGGCTGCTGCCCAGACGCCGATAAGAGCCGGGACAGCCCCTATGGCAATCATGACGCCTCGGGAAACCTCGACTTTGGCAGGAGCGCTTTCCGCGGTCCGCTGCATGCTTCTTTGCTTAACCTGTACCTTTGTTTCGGGGGTTATGTCTTTCATCTCTCTTCCTCCATTATTACCGGGTTGTTGCTGACTTTGAGTGTCATTGCTGCCATTTGCTTAGTCTATATTGCCAAATCCATGCCAAACAAATTAATGTTGTAATTTCAAAATGTTATCTTTTTAGGCCCGGTTTGTTTTGCCAAAATGGCAAAATAGCGTGCCATTTTGGCAAGCAGGGCTGATCTGTCCTGGTGATGGCCGGCGGCTATGAAGAAAGACCGAGGGATTTTGTCTGCCGGAGATTAAAAAAAAGCAAGGCCGGTAACTGGCTGATTTTGCGCCGCTTGCCGCAATACGGCCATTCGGGCGGGGAACGAAGGCGGCAGAGAACCACCGATTGACTTATTGAAATAATTACTTTTATTTTACCGGCCATCCCCGGGGAATACATTTTGCATCATTTGTTTGCAAGATATGCTATAATGTCGCTTAAGTAACTGACTAAGCCGTTGCAATAAAATAACCTCGCAGGAAAAAGCGGAGCCGATTCCATTGACCCTCTTCATAAGGACCATATTTGCTCTCGTGCTGTTGCTCGTTGTGGGTGGAGCGATAACGGTATTCTGGAATATTGAAAACCGTCTCCCGTCAATCAGCTATAACGAATTTCTGACTATTCTGGACAAGGATGAAGTGACCGAGGTGCGCCTGCAGGGGAACGAGATTGCCCTCAAAGACACCTTTGGCCGGGAGTTTGCCGCCTATTCCCCGGACATTGCCGCCTTGCTGCCCAAACTGCTGGATAAGGGGGTTATCATCACCGGCGGGGCGGATGATTCTGCCCGTATCTGGCGGCTTGCCGAATCGGCAGTTCCGGTCATGCTGATTCTGCTGGTCTGGTATTCCCTGTTGCGTAATCAGGCGGCCGACTATAGCGAGAGTGAAGATAAGGATAAACATGCCCGCTTTGCCCCCCAGGCCATGCACAAACCGGTCACCTTCCGAGATGTCGCCGGGGTGCCGGAGGCCAAGGAGGAGCTGCTTGAGGTGATCGATTTCCTGCAGCGTCCGAAAAAATACAGCAGACTGGGAGCCGTCATTCCGCGGGGGATCCTTTTCCAGGGCCCGCCGGGAACAGGAAAAACCTTGATTGCCCGGGCCATTGCCGGTGAGTCGGGGGTGCCTTTTTTCAGCATCAGCGGCTCGGATTTCGTCGAGATGTTTGTCGGCGTGGGGGCCTCCCGGGTGAGGGAACTCTTTAAGGAGGCCAAAAAACATACCCCCTGTATTGTTTTTATTGACGAGATCGATGCCGTGGGCGGCAGGCGCAGCTCCGGCAACATCGCCGGCGGGCAGGATGAGAGAGGCCAGACCTTAAATGCCCTGCTGGTGGAGATGGATGGCTTCTCCACTGATGACACGATCATTATCCTGGCCGCCACCAACCGGCCGGATATCCTTGACCCGGCCCTTCTGCGGCCCGGCCGCTTTGACCGGCAGATCAACATACTGCCTCCTGATGTGAAGGGGCGGCTGCAGATTCTCCAGGTCTATGCGCAGAAAATGGCCCTGTCTGACAGTGTCAACCTGGAAAAGGTGGCCAGAAGCACCCCCGGCTTTACCGGCGCTGAGCTGGCGAGTCTGATGAACGAGGCGGCCTTGATTGCCGGCAGGAAAGGGGACAGCGCCATCCGGCCGGAACATTTTGACATCGCCAAGGACCGCATTCTCATGGGGGTGGAAAGAAAAGGGCTGGTGATCAGCGAAAAAGATCGCAAGACCATGGCCTATCATGAGGCCGGGCATGCCGTTCTGGCAAAATTTCTGCCGGAGACCGACCCCATCCATAAAATCACCATTATCCCCCGGGGAAAGGCCCTGGGCCACACCCAGCAACTGCCCCTCACCGAACGTCATGCCTATGCCAAGGAGTATCTGTTGAGCCGCATCACCATTCTCATGGGCGGACGCGCCTCCGAGGAGATCTGCCTCAGCCAGCAGACCACCGGCGCGGAAGATGATTTCCGCCAGGCCGTGGATCTGGCCACCAAGATGGTGTGTCAATGGGGTATGACCGACAAGATCGGCACCATGTCCTATATCCGTGACGACGGGGCCTTTCTCGGTGAACAGTTGAGCCGCAACGCTTACAGCGAAGAGACCGGCCGGATCATCGACCGGGAGGTGAAGACCCTTGTTGAATCCTGCTACCGGGAGGCCAGAAGGATACTGACGGCCGAGCAGGATTTTCTCGTTTATCTGGCGGATATGCTCCTGGTCAATGAGACCCTTGACCTGGAGGAGATGGAAATCATCTACGAGTGCACGGCCAAGAAAAGAAGAGAGGGTGCTTCCGGCGCATCAGGCGACGAGAAGGATATGGCCTGCACCCTCAGCGCCACAGGGTAATCACTGCCCCCACTGCTCGATCTTCCGGTACAGGGTCCGCAAGCCGATGCCCAGAATTTTCGCGGCCTTGACCTTGTCTCCCCCCGTCTTGTTCAGGACGTCGGTAATGGTCTGCCGCTCCATCTCCTGCAGCAGTCCCTCCTTGCCGTCCCTGGGCGAGTCGCTGCCGCTGTAGGTGAGATATTCGGGAATGCAGTCAATATTGATCATGTCACCACGGGCCATGACCACCGAGCTTTCAATGCAGTTCATCAGCTCGCGGATGTTGCCCGGCCAGTTATACTGCATGATCAGCTCCATCACCTCTGCGGAGACCCGGGAAATCTGTTTGCCGTGCCGGTCGGCGAATTTTTTCAGGAAGCTGCCCACCAGTTCCGGGATATCCCCTTTGCGTTCCCGCAGGGAGGGCATTTCTATTTTTACCACCCGCAGGCGGTAATAGAGATCCTCGCGGAAGGTGCCCGCCTTGATCAATTCCGTCAGGTTGCGGTTGGTGGCTGAGATGATCCGCACCGTAACCTTCTGGGTTCTGGTGCCGCCCACCCGTTCGAAGGTCTGCTCCTGCAGGAAACGAAGCAGTTTTACCTGAATGGAGGGCGGCATCTCGCCGACTTCATCGAGAAAAAGGGTGCCGTTGTCGGCCAGTTCAAAACGCCCTTTTTTGGTGGCCACCGCCCCGGTGAACGCCCCTTTTTCATGGCCGAAGAGTTCGGACTCCAGCACCCCTTCGGCAAAGGCCGAGCAGTTGACCTTGATAAAGGGGCCGTGGGCAACCGGGCTGTTGTAATGGATGATGTTGGTCACCAGTTCCTTGCCCGTGCCGCTCTCCCCCTCGATGAGCACCGTGGCGGTGGTTGAGGCAACCTGTCTGGCCAGGTCTTTGATCTTCTGCATGGCCGGGGAGTTGCCGATCATGGACAGGTCCGGATAGGTCTCCTCGATTTTTTTCTTGAGCAGAATATTTTCTTCCTTGAGTCTTTTGTTCTCAAGGGTTTTTTCGATCAGCAGGGTAAGCCGGTCAATGTTGATCGGTTTGGTGACATAATCATAGGCCCCGTTCTTCATGGCCTGGACCGCGGTCTCCACCGAACCCTGGCCGGTGATGAAGATCACCGGGGGTCTTTCGGGCAGCCGGTTGATCTGTTCCAGCAGTTCAATGCCGTTCATGCCGGGCATGAACAGGTCGGAAAGGACCAGATCAATCTCCTGGGTCCGGAGCACCTCCAGGGCCGTTTTGCCATCCTTGGCCGTGACGGTCTGATACTGGTCCTCCAGGGCCAGCGACAGGGTCTGCCGGGTCATTTTGTCGTCATCAACGATCAGTATGAAAGTCGGTATCATGTGCTATACGATCTCTTGACAGATGCTGTTGGGCGGGATGGGCAAAACAATCTCAAAAATCGTGCCTCGGCCGACCTCGCTTTGGCAGGAAATCGCACCCTTGTGATTTTCAACGATTCTCTGCACTATAGCAAGGCCGAAGCCCAGGCCTCCATCTTTTTTTGTAAAAAAGGGATCAAATATCTTTTTCAGGTCATCGGCCGCAATCCCTTGCCCGGTGTCCTCAATGAGGATCTTGGCGCATTGCCCTTCCTTTTTGCTCAAAAGCCGCAGCAGTCCGCCATAGGGCATGGCCTGGATGGCGTTCATGCACAGGTTGAGCAGGGCCTGGATCATCATTTTCTCGTCAATCTGCAACAGGTCAAGGGTCTGATCCGGCATGACCTCAATGCTGATATCCGATTCGTGGGCGTTGTGGGCGACCATCTCGGCGATATCCGCCAGAATTTTGTTGATGCTGTTCAATTTGAAATTCGGGGCCGGAAAACGGGCATATTTGACAAATTCCTCAATGATCTCATTGATTCGCGTGATCTCGCCATTGATGATTCCCGTCAGGTCGAGCATGCCCTTCTTCAGTTCGTTCTCCACGATATCACATTTGTTTATTTTGCGGATGAGCAGCTGCAGGTTCATGTAAAGCACATTCAAGGGGGTCTTGATCTCATGATTGACCGAGGTGGCGATCTGGCCCAGGGTGGCGATCTTTTCCATGCGCAGCAGCTCGGACTGGGTCCGGCGCAGGGATTCCTCGGATTCCCGCAGCTCGCGGGTCCTCTCCCTTACCAGGCTTTCCAGGGTGCGGTTGAAATCCTCCCTTTTCTTCTCGTGCTCCTGCAGTTTTGCCGTCATGGCATTAAATGACTGATAGAGTGTGCCGATTTCGGTTTCCGAAGCGGTGTCGAGCCGGATGGCCAGATCGCCGGAGGAAATCTTTTCCGTGGCGGAAGCAAGGTTGATGATCGGTCTGATGGTATGGCGGGTGAGCACGATGTAGCCCACGCACGAGGCCAGGATGCCGACCAGGGAAGAGGCCAAATACAGCAGGAGAATGAAATACATCTTGCTGTAGGACTCCTTGACCAGGCTGGAAACGGTTTTGAAATGGAGATCATTGATCGACTGGGTCAAATTGTGGATGGTAAAGCCGAATCCTTCCAGTTTTTTGAAACCTGATTCATCCAGGGGGCTGGCAATGAGCAGGTCCTGATAAATTTCATCAAGCACTCGCCTGATCCCTGTGAGATTATCCTGCAGTTTATCCAGCAGGATATTTTCCTCGGTGACATGGGGACTCTGTTCCTGCTGCTCCGTTTCTTTGTACTTACGCAGGTCGCCTTCGATCTTGTCCAGCTGTCCCATCACCTCGGACTTGAGGGAACCATCATAATCAATGATGGAGCTGTGCACCGTAAAGATGGCCTTCTGGATCCGGTCATTCAACCGGTATATCCTGGCCACATTCTCGCTTTCCTCTTCCAGGTGGGAGATATTGCGAACCATGTCATTGACCATCATGATGCAGATCCCCCCGACGCTCATGATGGCAAAGACATTGATAAAAAAAGCGGTGCCTATATAGCTGCTGAGTTTCTTTTTCATTGGTATTTCCCCACGCTGCCGCAATGGCAAGACCAAACGGATGGCAAGGCGGTATGGGTGGTTGGTTGAACAATTTGCCGGGAAAAGCTGTCAGGCAACGCTGTCGTTACTTCGGCAATCCTCCACTTCGATAAGCGAGGCTCCCTGTGCTTTATTGCAATGAATATTGTTGTTCTGATCATTATGGGAGAGGTGCGGCGGGAAAGTCAATTTTAACTGCTTGTCTACCACAAAGTGGTCTTGGCGGCCATTGATTTTTACACGGGGAGGGTTTTTCTCGCCAAGCCGCGCAGCCGTCCCGCAGGGGATACTGCGGGCAGGGCTGAATCATTAGGTGCCCGGCAGATAATCCTTCAGCTCGGAATAGGCGCGGACCTGATTCCTGCCGCTGTATTTCGCGGCATAAAGCGCCTGATCGGCAGCGGCGATCAGCTCCCTTTCGTTGTTGGCATCCGTGGGGTAGAGAGCCAGTCCGACGCTGATGGTGACACGCAGGTTCTGCTTGCCGGGCAGGATATTGAATTCCTCATTGGCTACGGCGGTGCGAATACGTTCCGCCAGTTGCTGGCGGGCGTTGTTTTCCGTCATGTCCGGCGCAAGAATGATGAATTCCTCCCCGCCGAACCGGGCCAGGCAGTCCACCTCCCGGATGTGTTTGGCGATGAGCGAGGTGATGGCAACAAGCATTTCGTCACCCACCAGATGCCCGTAAGAATCATTAATTCTTTTGAAATGATCAATATCCACCATCAGCAGGGCCAGGGGCCGGACATGGCGTCTGCTGCGGGCAAGTTCTTCGCTGAGCCGGATGTTCAGCAGCTGCCGGTTATAAAGGCCGGTGAGGGGATCGTTATAAACGAGCTCCTCAAGCCGTTTTGCCATGCTGTACATGGTCTGGCTCAGCAGATTGAATTCGTCATTGCTGTGGGTGTCAGGCTTTTCGATCTCGAAGTTGCCCATGGATATTTTCTTGGCGATTTTTTCCAGCTGAATAAGCGGCCTGGTGATCATGGACGTCAGCAAGATCGTTAACAGAACGGCGCCGGCGAAGCCCACCAGCAGGGTGATCAGGGTCTGATTGTTGAGAGTGGAGATTTTTTTGTCAATGTCAGTATGGGAATAGGCGAGAATGACATTACCGAGCAGGTTGTTGGCCAGGGTAATGGGTATCGTTATCTCCGCGATGGTTTCCCCGTTTTTATCGATGTAATGGGGGCTGTCGTCCAGTTTTTCATTGAAATAGAATTTTTTAATATGTTCAGGGGGATAGATAGTGTCAACATCTTCGAGATTGTCTGAGACAAGCACCTTCTGGCCGGGGTCAACAACAACAGCATGCCGGATGTTGTCATCCCGCATGGCAAACTGGATCTGCTGGTAAATACTGGCCAGATTACGGCTGACTATGGCCTCGCCGGCGAACTCCGCCAGGTTCTTGGCCAGTTCCTCGCCATGGATGTGGGTTTTTGCGTGCAGCGACTCTGCGGATTGCCGGATGATAATGTAGGCAGTGGTCAATTGGCTGGCAAACACCAGCAGGGAGATGGCGATGATGAGTTTAAGGCGGCAGTTTAGTTTCATTGTTAGAGAAACTTTTTGCGTAATATGAGGAGGTCGCTTTCCAGTATAGGGGCAAATCCCCAACTTTCAATATCTTTCAGCAGGGCTTGATGATTTCGCGTGGCGTGGAGAGAAAGAAGAGCCTTGATCACTGCGGAAACCATGGAGGCATCCGCTGATTTTGCCGCGCTGAAAATCCAGGTGGGGCTTGCCTCTGTCTCGGCAATGACTCTCAGGCTGTTGGGCGGAATAGGCCAGGTTTCATCCGGGGGTGATGAGAGGTTGCCGGAGATATGCTCGCAGACAAAACCCGCATCAGC
Organism: Desulfobulbaceae bacterium; assembly: GCA_023230525.1. GTDB lineage: Bacteria > Desulfobacterota > Desulfobulbia > Desulfobulbales > SURF-16 > SURF-16. The sequence goes on along the minus strand of JALNXE010000091.1, from coordinate 4,362 downwards.
CGCCTTGAGATACACGTTAAGCGCTACTTCGCCGCATGACCCGCCGTAGCGGTATTCCTGCAGGTCCTTTTCGTAGCTAATGCCATGTTGTTGCAGAAGTTCCTTGGCGGCAACGGTTTTTATGGTGGAGAATTCCGAGCCGAAGAGAAGAGATTTGCCGCGCAGATCCTCAACCTTGTTGATAGCACTATCGTGGCGTACAATGAGCAGGGCATGGTGTTGCCGCTCACCTCTCAGGGAAAGGGCAGTGAGTATATCACTCTTTTTGTAATATTGTTCCAGCTGCACATAGACATGAGGAGGCTGGTAGACAAAGTCCGTTTCACCCGTGCTGACAAGCCGGTAGAGTTCATCCCAGTCCCTGGGCACCTTGATAACCACTTTGCTGCCGAGTTCATTTTGCAGAAAAACTCCGAGGGGGTAGAATTTTTTATAGGTAGTGCCAATATCTGCGCAGGGGAGAATCGTTATGGTGACCGGGGGGGGCTGGCTATGGCTTCCAGCCATGCCTTGATGGGTTGAGAGAAGAAAATATGACAGGCCGATCAGCAGTGCCAGGCTGAGTGAATTTGAAATTTTCATGCCCAATTCCTTTTGATGCAATTAATTTTGCAAGAAAATGCAGGATGTTGCGGGCAAAACCTATAATAAAACTTATAATGAGATAGAAACATTTATTGATATAAACTGTTAAAATAGTACAGTTATTTCTCATGCGTAAACTTCTGGAAAGGCAGATGATTTTTGCTAATGTTATCTTATTCTTTACTCTATCTCGATAAACTACTGGATATGGTAAATTGTCGCAGTGATTCCCTGATTTCTACTATCCGGCCGCAGGCGGTGGGAAAAAACGTGAGCCCGCCGTATGGGGGTAAACTGCTGCCGGGCCGAGTGAAGCAGCGTATCAGTGCAGTAACGTTATAAAGCGTGCTAAGCCGTTGTAAAAGAATAACATGGCCAGAGAAATGCGCGGAATGGCACTCTTTTCAGTACCCCCTTGAGGGGTATAAGGAGCCGTAACGAAATTGAAAAAATGGCCATGTTATTTCGTCACGGCTCCTAAACGGATAAATTAATACTGTATTTGCCGATTGACATGCCCCCGGCGGCAGCCATCGGGGCTTCCTGTGCCGGTTTCTGCGGGGTGTTCTGGTTCTGTGGCGCAACAGTCTGGGCAACCGGGGATGAGTGCAGGGAGGTGCTGGTGGCCGTTGCCTGGTTTGGCTGGCTGGGCACAGATGCATTTTCAGGGGAGGCGGATGCGCGGGCAGGGACGGTTTCCCGTGCTGCCTCCGGTCGGGTGGCAGCCAACTCCGTGGGCTCCGCAGGAGCAGGCTGGGCGGCGGCTGTGTTTTGCGCTGACTGCAGCTGAGCTGAGGTGCTCTGTTCGGTTCTGGTTGCATTCTGGGCTTTCAGACCAGGATTGACCTGGTTGGTGTTCTGGGAGGCGGCTGTAACGGTATTGGCCTGGGTCTGCTGATTGCTCAGCGCTTTTGCTTCCGCAGACAGGGACACTTTGTCGCTGGAAGAAACCTGCAGGGTTGCCTGGGTCTGCTGCAGAGTCTGCTGACGTGTCTGGACGCTGTTTGGCGTGTCAGTTTCAGCAGGTACGATGTATGGCATATTGGATGCTGAACCGGTAATCTGCATGACTTGCACCTCCCGCAGTAAAGTAGCTGACCTGGGCAATATGAGAAATAATATAAGTATTATATGACAGCGTGTCTATAATATGCAAATCTTTCTGACCCCGTTACCCTCTTATTCCATAACTCACCATTTCAACTTTCTGAGTTGTGGTAACATGGTGAAATTAAATTGATATCCTCATGGTCACCGCAGCTTGTTTCCAGAGAATTCAGCAGCCAGAAATCAGGAGCCAGAATAAAACGTAATAAAATCAATCATTCTGAATTCTGTCTCCTGTCTCCTGAATTCCCATGACGGAGATCAGAGCAGCAACTATGTCACAAAAAATATCGTTATTTCGACAAAATAGATCAAGTCAGAAAGTTGAGTCACCATTATACCATGATGTTATCGACCGGGGGATCAGAAGCGGATTTCCCCAGGGGGTGCTGCGTGCTGTTACACACCGGCCAGACAGGCTGTTATGACGAGGCGGGCAGGGAAATGCCCTGCCAGGGCAGCGGGCAGGACGGCGAGTTCCGCCTCGGGGCCCCGTGGCCTGAGCCGCGTTTTGTGCGGCAGGGGGAAACGGTGCTCGACCAGCTTACCGGGCTGACCTGGAGCCGGGATGCCAATCCGAACGGCTTTCCGGTGGCCTGGCAGGAGGCCCTTGACGCTATCGCGGCCATGAACAGCGACCATTACCTGGGCTGCAACGGCTGGCGGCTCCCCAACCGGCTGGAGCTGCGCAGCCTGATGAGTTATCAGAGCAGAAAACCCGCCCTGCCGGCCGGTCATCCATTTGAGAACATTTTTTTGGGCTGGTATTGGTCTGCAACCTCGGCGGCCATCAACCCAGCCTATGCCTGGTATGTCCATCTGGAAGGGGCGCGGATGTTCTATGGCAAAAAGGATCAGTATTATCTTTTCTGGCCGGTGCGGGGAGCCGGCAATGGCCTGTTGCCCCGCACCGGGCAAAAACTCTGCTACAACAGCCGCGGGGAGATCATCCCGGGCCAGGGCAGCGGCCAGGATGGGGATTACCGGTTTGGCCATCATTGGCCTGTGCCGCGCTTCGGGCCGGGTGAATTGACCGTCCGTGACCGGCTGACGGATCTCTGCTGGACTCGGAAGGCAAATATGAGCGATGGTCCGATCAGCTGGCAGCAGGCTCTTGGTCTGGTCCGGGAGATGAACAGGAGCCGTTTTGCCGGGATTGACCGCTGGCGGCTGCCCAATATCAACGAGCTGGAATCCCTGGTGGATTGCGCGGCCCATAGCCCGGCCCTGCCGGAAGATCATCCCTTCATCAGCCTGCGCGAGGGATACTGGTCGGCGACCACCAGTTTTTTTGAAACCGATTGGGCCTGGGTCCTCTACCTGGTGAAAGGGGCCTGCGGGGTTGGCTATAAGCAGGGTAAAACCTTTGCTGTCTGGCCGGTATGCCAGGCTGATTCAGCCGCGGCAGGCACATGACGGCTGCCTGAAAATCCCCAGGCCCTGCAGGAATGAGCCGTTTGCGCAAGTGACGGTTGCTCACGCGCCTCCGGTAACCGGCCTCTGGGCATACACAATGGATTTTCCTGAGCCCGCATGGTATAAACCGTAGCTTGAGTTGCTTGCAAAAAATTAAACGGCTGATGAAATAAACAAACACGAGGGCTACATATGGATCAGTATACGGAAGCGCATGTCTTTGCAGCAGCCATCCGGGTTCTTGAGCATCAGAAGAAGCGGCCGCCAACAGTTGAAGAGGTCTGCGAGATGATCTCTATTTCCCCGGAGGCCGGCTATGCCTTATGCCGCAAATTGAAAGAAAAGGGCATTGTGCGGACGGTGGAGGGGAATTTCGGGGTCAAGCTCTTTGTTGAAGACCATCTCAGGATTGAAGAGATTCCCCGGGGCGAAATAAAGAATGATCTGGCGCAGGAGTTGGCCCAATTCCAGAAAAAACAGCAGGATCAAAACAAAAAGGTGGAGGCCATCCAGGAAGAGCTGGCCAGGAAGAGACATGCGAAATTTGCCGAAATCGAGGCAAAATTAAAAAAGGAATTACTCAAAAAGTAAAAGAATAAAGGATGATGTACTCGACAAAAGTCTGTTTTCACCACAGAGCACACAGAGATAACAGAGAAAATATTTTTATTTTCAGTAAGTTATCTCTGTGGACTTTGTGCTCTCTGTGGTTAATTTTCAGTTTTTACGAATTTATCTCCAGTTCATTCTCAAAGTTTTTTGCGCGGGGTATGGTTTGGCGCGGCCGCTGACTCACCCTATCCGGCGCAGCAGGCGGCCGCAAGATCCCCTCCAAGTTTTTGCAAAGCGGCAACGGTTTCCGGTTGGTCCTCCAGGGTGTTGATGCCCACTTTCTCCACCGTGGCATCCGGTCCGTGGATCATCTTCAGCCCCGAGACCTGGCACTGGATGCCGCCCTTGCATCTGATGCAGGGGACATTGCCCAGCACGGACACCCCTCCCACGTAACGCATCCCTTCTTCCCGCATATAGTTCTCAATGGCCTGGAGGCCGTTCTCGCAGGCCGGCGGCATGCCCTGCCTGCCCGGCGGGATGGCGCAGGTGACAACCGCGGCCCCTGGCTTGCCGGTCATCAGGCCATGACGGTGCCGCCGGGGGGAGAGGCGTTCCAGGAAGGCCTTGGTGCGGCTGTCCAGTGAGGAGTAGGGGGTATAGCCGCCGATAATAATGACATCCGCCTTAAAGGCCTTTTCC
>JALNXE010000090.1 GCA_023230525.1 Desulfobulbaceae bacterium | reverse complement strand
GTACTGCCAGGGAAACTTGGTGGGAGAGTAGGTCGCTGCCGAATTCCTTTTTTAGCCCTCATGACCGACTACGGTTCTGAGGGCTTTTTTTTTGCGAAAATTCCTTTGAGTTCTTATTCACTTAAATTGTTGTATCCTGTCAGGGGAGGCATTGGTGTCTGGGGATAATGACGGCAAATGTGGTACGCTGTATGTTGTGGCAACACCCATTGGCAATCTTGAAGATATTACCTTGCGCGCTGTCCGTATACTCGGCCAGGTTGATCTCATCGCAGCCGAGGATACCCGCCATACCCGGAAACTTTTAAGTCATCTCTCCATCAGTAAGCCTCTTATCAGCTATTATAAGGACCGGGAATCATCCCGCAGTGAAAAGATCATTGAAGCACTGCTCGGTGGTCGTGATGTTGCCCTTGTTTCCGATGCCGGTACCCCGGCAATTTCCGATCCCGGGGCAATTCTCGTTTCCCATTGTCATGAAAAGTCTATTACGGTCGTTGCTGTCCCAGGCCCCTCATCGTTAACCGCGGCCCTGAGTGTTGCAGGTCTCACCCTGCCTTCTTTTACTTTCCTCGGTTTTCTTCCCGGTAAAAAATCACAACGCCTGAAAACATTAATCGCCCATGCCCAGGATAAAAGCGCCACTGTTTTTTATGAATCGCCCCGAAGGGTCTGTAATACCTTGGCCGAGTGCCGGGAAGTGTTGGGGGAAAGAAAGGTATTTATCGGCCGGGAGCTGACGAAAATTCATGAAGAATTGTTAACCGGCACAATTTCGCAGCTGCTTGCTGTTTTGGCAGACAGGGCTCAGATAAAGGGCGAGTTCGTGGTTGTCGTTTTCCCGGACCAAACGTCAGAACCTGCCATGCCTGGAGATTTGCAGGAGCTTCTCTGCTGGTACCGGGACAACTCCGGTCTGAGCCTGAAGGATTGTGTCAAGACAATTGCCGGGGATTTAAATCTCTCCCGCTCTCTGGTATATGAACAGGCGCTGCAGGTCTGGGCAAAAAAGTGATCAGCGGGTATTGCCCTGCTCCTTTTCGCCTTGTTGGCGCTGCCGTGTAATTCCCTTGTTTTTACATGTAAAATAAGCTACTTTTCCGTGATAAGGCGAAACGGCGTCTTGGTAGGAGAAATGGTGCGAAGGCCGGCCAATTTTTTGATTATAATCTCTGAACCGCAGGAAGACATATCGGCAAACCACCCGGCTGCCGCCGCGATAACTACCATTTTTTTGAGATCCCCCAACCCGGTCCATTCTTTTGTGAATCCTATTAAATCGTGAAAAAAGTTCAAGATTATTACTTTAAAAAGGCAAAGCAGGAAAATTATCCTGCCCGCTCCATCTATAAACTTGAGGAGGCCCAGCTAAAGCATCATTTCATAAAACCAGGGGATAAGGTTCTTGATCTGGGATGTCATCCGGGCAGCTGGTCTCTGTATGCCGCTAAAATTGTCGGAGTTGGTGGTGCGGTTGTGGGGGTGGACCTGCAGAAAAGCAACACCGCTGCCCTATCGGGAGCTGCCAGGATTGAGTTTATCTGTCTGGATATTTTTGACACCGATTTCAGCGGACTGTTATCAGGTAAAACTCCCTTTCAGGTCGTTATCAGTGATCTTGCCCCGAAAACTACGGGTATCAAGTTTACTGATCATTTGAAATCAATCGAGTTATCCCGGCGGGCTCTGGCCATAGCTGCCCTGTCGCTTTGCCGGGGGGGACATTTTTACTGCAAGGTATTTCAGGGGGAGGATTTTCCGGACTTTGTCAATGAGGTTCGTCATTATTTCAGTAAGACCAAAATCGTCAAACCAAAAAGCTCCCGGGTGGAAAGCCGTGAGGTTTTTGTGCTGGGTTTGGAGTTTAAAGGTGGAGAGTGAAATTTTTTCGCTCAAACAACAATGATCATGTTGCCTGAATGGATGAGGTGATTTCCGGCTTTAGGCATTAAGTATCGAACAATTGGAGGTTTTTTCATATGTCCGGACATTCGAAGTGGGCTAATATCAAAAGAAGAAAAGGGGCCGTTGATGCCAAACGCGGCAAGATATTTACCCGGCTGATCAAGGAGATTACCGTGGCGGCAAGGCTCGGCGGCGGCGATCCCCTGGGCAATCCCAGGCTGCGCAGTGCAATTATCACGGCCAAGACGGTCAACATGCCGAAAGACAATATTGACCGTGCCATTAAAAAGGGCACCGGCGAGCTTGAAGGTGCTGTTTACGAGGAAATCACCTATGAAGGCTATGGACCCGGCGGGGTGGCCATCCTGGTGGAGTGCATGACTGACAACAAGAATCGCACGGTGGGCGAAGTCCGTCCCGCGTTTACCAAGAGCGGCGGCAATCTCGGCGAGTTCGGCTGCGTCTCCTATATGTTTGATAAAAAAGGGCTGCTGCTGGTTGATAAGAAAACCATTGATGAAGAGAAATTGATGGAGCTGGCCCTGGAGGCTGGGGCCGATGATGTGGTGGAAGATGAGACGGAGTTCCAGGTGACCACCGCACCTGAGGAATTTGCTGCGGTGCGGGAACGGCTGGAGTCCCAAGGAATTGTCTTCTTAGATGCCTCCATTTCCATGATTCCCCAGAATATGGTTGAAATCAATGACGCAAGTATTGCCAAACGGCTGGTGAAACTCATGGAAACCCTGGAAGACTGCGATGATGTGCAGAACGTCCATGCAAACTTTGATATCCCTGATGAAATCATGGAGAAAATTTCCTAAGTGCTGAAAACAATTCGTATCCTGGGGATTGATCCCGGATCGCGGGCCACCGGTTTCGGCATCGTGGAACAGCATGGCTTTGACCTGAATTTTATCGCCTGCGGGGTGGTCAAATCCACGCCGACCCTTGCCATGGCGGAAAGGCTTAAGGAAATTTACCAGGGGATCTGCGCAGTCATCGGTAAGCATGACCCGCACCATGCCGCCATTGAACAGGTCTTTGTGGCCAAAAACCCCAGTTCCGCCCTCAAGCTTGGCCAGGTGAGAGGCGTTCTTCTTCTTGCGGCAAGCCAGTTTTCTCTTCCCCTGCAGGAATTTTCGCCCAAGGTTGTGAAGCAGGCGGTGGTCGGCTACGGCCAGGCCGGCAAGGACCAGATGCAACAGGCGGTCAGAGCCTTGTTGAAATTATCGGCCACTCCAAGTCCGGATGCCGCCGATGCCCTGGCGGTCGCCATGTGCTGCGCCAACCATCTTGCCGTATCCCGGGCGGCGGACAGGACGAAATCATGATTGCCTGTATCAGGGGCGAGCTTTTTTTTAAGTCGGATGACAGACTGGTTGTCATGGCCGGCGGGGTTGGCTACGAGGTCTTTGCCACCGCCGGTTGCCTCAACGCCCTGCCGGAAACCGGCCATCAGGTACTGGTCCACGTTTACACCCATGTGCGGGAAGATGCCTTGCTGCTCTATGGTTTTGCCGATGAAGCGGAAAAGGCGATTTTTCATCTGTTGATCAGCGTTTCCGGCATAGGCCCCAGGCTGGCCCTGACCATCCTTTCCGGCATCTCCACGGCTGAACTTGCGGCAGCCATCCGCAATGAATCCATTGCCCGGCTTGTCCAGCTGTCGGGGGTTGGGAAAAAAACAGCGGAACGTCTTTGTCTGGAGCTGAAGGACAAGGTGCAGTGGGTGCCCGACTTTCCGGAGCCCCGTCGTGGGGCGGTGGCAACCCGGCAGGATGAACTCTGGCTTGACACGGTTTCCGCCCTGGTGAATCTCGGCTATCCCCAAAATAACGCTGAGGATGCAGTGCGCATGGTGGTGGCAGACGCAGATGATCCCGTTGCCCTTACCCTGGAAAAAATTGTCAGACAGGCGCTGAGGTTGCTGGCGTGAATTACGAGGAAAGAATTGTCAGTACCGGAACCGTCGCCCCCCAGGAAGAATTGGAGGAGAGAGGCCTCCGTCCCAAAAGATTGGCCCAGTACATCGGCCAGGAACAGGTCAAGGCAAACCTGGAGATCAGTCTCCGGGCGGCGCAGGGCCGCGGCGAGGCCCTGGATCATGTTCTTTTTCACGGGTTTCCCGGTCTTGGCAAGACCACCCTGGCCTATATCATCGCCAATGAGATGGGGGCTAATATCAAGGTGACTTCCGGTCCGGTGATTGAAAGGCCGGGTGATCTGGCCGCCATTCTCACCAGTCTGCATGAGGGGGATGTCCTTTTTATCGATGAGATTCATCGCTTGAATCATGTGGTCGAGGAGATTCTTTATCCGGCCATGGAGGATTTTCAGCTTGATCTGCTCATCGGCCAGGGGCCGGGGGCAAAAACGGTCAAAATGGATCTCCCTCCTTTCACCCTGGTCGGGGCCACCACCAGAACCGGTCTGCTGACTCCGCCCTTGCGTGATCGTTTCGGGGTGGTTCTTCGTCTTGATTTTTACTCACCTGAAGAGCTTGTGGCCATCATCAAGAGGTCCGCCGCCCTGCTCGGCATCCCCATTGATGAGGCGGGTGCGTTGGAAATGGGGCGGCGGTCGCGGGGCACGCCCCGCATTGCCAACCGTCTGCTGAAGAGGGTGCGCGACTTTGCCCAGGTAAAGGCGGATGGCCATATCACTGTCGAAGTCGCCGATGCCGCCTTGACCATGCTCTCCGTGGACAAAGAGGGGCTTGATGAAATGGACCGGCGGATTCTGCTGACCATGATCGACAAGTTCCAGGGCGGTCCGGTTGGCCTTGATACCATGGCCACCGCGGTCTGTGAGGAAAAGAACACCCTGGAAGATGTCTATGAACCTTTTTTGATCCAGTCAGGTTTTCTGATGCGCACCCCCCGGGGCAGGATGGCCACCCTGGCGGCCTATGAACATTTCGGCCGGACAAGAGAGTTTTGCCGGCAGAGAGATATCAGCGAGTTCACCGGTTCCTTGAAGTAGCCTGGGCAGCCGGCTAAAACTTTTTATTATTTTTCTTTGTTGTCCCGTTAACGTTGCGCTAATATAAAACTTAGTGTTTCCCTTCAGTTACTCTAAGGATAACGATGACCCATGAAGAAATTAACCATCCCGGATATCATCAAAAGGAAGGGCGGGGAAAAGCTGACCGTGCTCACCGCCTATGATGCCAGTTTTGCCCGTCTGCTCGATGCCGCCGGCATTGATATGCTCCTGGTGGGCGATTCGCTGGGCAATGTGCTCTTGGGTTATGAATCCACCGTGCCGGTCACCATGGAGGAGATGCTCCATCATGCCCGGGCCGTCCGCCGCGGCTCCTCTGCCTTTGTGGTCGCTGACATGCCCTTTCTCTCCTATCAGATCAGTGTCGAGGATGCCGTGAGAAATGCCGGCCGTTTCTATAAGGAGGCCGGCAGCGACGCGGTCAAGCTTGAGGGAGGAAAGGAGGTGTGCGGTGCCGTGCAGGCCATAGTTGCCGCCGGCATGGCGGTGATGGGCCATATCGGGCTGACGCCGCAGACCGCCGCCAATCTTGGCGGCTACAAGGTGCAGGGCAAGGATGCGGACTCGGCCCGCAGGCTCCTGGCCGAGGCCAGGGCACTGGAAGAGGCCGGCGCATTCGCCATTGTCATGGAATGCATCCCCGACCGGCTGGCCAAAGTGATCACGGAAAGCGTGTCAATCCCCACCATCGGCATCGGCGCCGGGGCCGGTTGTGACGGCCAGGTGCTGGTAACCCATGATCTGCTCGGTATGTTTGATAAATTTGTGCCGAGCTTTGTCAAGGGTTATGCCAACCTGGCCCCGCAGATCAAGGATGCCGTGTCCGCCTTCCGGGATGAGGTGAGAGCCGGCAGCTATCCCGATGCCAAACATAGTTTTACCATGCAGCTTGAGGTGGACAAGCTTTTTACCGAAGAGGGATGAGCGGACGCGCGAGGATATGGATTGGGCCGCAGTTATTGGTCCGACCGGCGCGCGCGGTGGAAGCAAACGGCCGGGCAGGGGCCGGGGAATCCCCAGGCCGTGTTGAACGGCATTGGGTTGGATCAGGAACAGATCAATCAAGGAACACCTGAACCTTAGGAACAGAAAATGGCAGATAATAATTTCGAGGATCATGACAGGCGGCAGGCTGTGCGGGTAACCGGCCGCAATCTCTTTTATTTTCAGCCTGTTTCCCGGGACAGGTTCGCGGCGATCCTCAAGGACTTCGAGGCGGGCATTCCTCCTTATAATCAGGAGTGGCTTGCGGATATTCAGATGTTCATCGGCGCCCAAAGCGCTCTGACCCGCATCAAGGAGCGGGATGCGGATCTGGGGGATTTTCTTGCCCACCTTGATGCAAAAATCAATGTTATTCTCAAAAAAACCACTGCCGGTAAAACGATTTTTGACGAGCTTTTACTGTGTGATCTGAACCTGAGCGGCCGGGGGCTGTCATTTAATACTGAGCGCCGGGTTGCCGTGGATGATATCCTTGAATTCCATATCGCCCTGCTGCCCTCCTATACTTATGTGTATTGCTTCGGCAAGGTTATTACATGCAGCCCTCTGCCGCCGAAGGAAGGGGAAATTTTCTACAAGGTGGGGGCAGAGTTCATCCTTATCATGGAGGATGATCAGGAAAAGCTGATCCAGTATAACTTCAAACAGCAGAGTCTGGCGCTGCGCAACCGCAGACTGAAAGATTGACGCACCATCCGGCGCGGCATTTTCAGCAACCTATCACACCATCAGCAGGGAAATCAGTTACAGGAATTACTATGCGTGAAATTGCGGCTGCGCTGGTCACCGGGGCAGTAAAAAAGATTACCATGGAGGCAGGTATCCGCCTCGAGCCCGATATCCTTGACGGCTTGGCGCAGGCCAGGGAGCGGGAGAGTTCACCTTTGGCCAGAAATATTCTTGACCTGCTGCTGGTTAATGCCGATATTGCCGACCGGGAAAGGATCCCTGTCTGCCAGGATACCGGGGTGGCTGTCGTTTTTATTGAGCTGGGACAGGACGTGCATGTCAACGGTGATCTCGGCGCGGCTGTCCAGTTGGGGATCCAGGCCGGTTATCAGGAGGGCTATCTGCGGAAATCGGTGTGTGACCCCATCACCCGGGTGAATACCGGTACCAATACCCCGGCGGTCATTCATATCGAGCTGGTGCCGGGTGAGCAGCTCAAGATCAGCGTGCTGCCCAAGGGCTGCGGCAGTGAAAATATGAGCGGCCTCACCATGCTGGCCCCATCTGCGGGGATCAGCGGCATGAAGGATTTCGTCGTCCGCCAGGTGGTCAATGCCGGGCCCAATCCCTGCCCGCCCCTGCTGGTCGGCGTCGGCATGGGGGGAACCTTTGAAAAGGCTGCCCTGCTGGCGAAAAAAGCCCTTCTCCGGCCTCTGGGCATGCCTCATCCCCGGCCGGATGTCGCCGCCCTGGAGGAGGAGATTTTAACGAGAATCAACGACCAAGGCCAGGGGGTACAGGGACTGGGCGGCAACAATACCGCCCTTGCCGTGCATATTGACCTGTTTCCTTCCCACATCGCCAGTTTACCGGTGGCGGTCAATATTCAGTGCCATGCCCATCGCCACAAGGAGATCGTGCTCTGATGTCTCGAACGCGGAATACCCCTGCCATCATGGATCAACTGCGGGAAGTGCAAATTCCCTTTGCCGCAGGAGTGGTGGAATCGCTGCAGGCCGGGGATCTGATCAGCCTTACCGGGACGCTTTTTACCGGACGGGATCAGACCCACCGGCGGATGATGGCCTTGCTTGACGAGGGTGCCGGCCTGCCTGTTGATCTGGCCGGACAGCTTCTTTACTATGTCGGGCCAAGTCCTGCCCGCCCCGGCCAGGCCATTGGCGCCGCTGGTCCGACGACAAGCTACCGGATGGATGTCTATACCCCGCGGCTGCTTGCGCTGGGGCTGATGGCCACCATGGGGAAGGGCTCCAGGTCCCAGACTGTCCGGGAGGCCATGGTGCGCCATAAGGCTGTATATCTGGCTGCATTCGGCGGTGCCGGCGCCCTGTTGTCAAAATGCATTGTTGCCGCCGAGGTTGTGGCCTTTGCCGATGCCGGGCCCGAGGCGTTGTTCAAGTTCACCGTGGAAAGATTCCCGGCCGTGGTGATTAATGATGTGCATGGCCGGGATTATTATGAGATGGTCAAGACAGCCAAGGACTTGTCCCGCTGACCGGCCTGCAAGGCCCTTTCAGTCTGGTTTCCGTGGCATGCCAAAAAAAAATCGGGGGAAATCTGGATGATTTCCCCCGATTTTTTTTGCCATCCTGGCCTTGAGCAAAAGGCCCCGGTTACGGACTGTCAGCCCTTGCCGGAATGATCAGCGGGCAATATCAAGCTTGCCGAAGACCGCCAGTCCCTTAAGCAGTATCAGGGCCTGATTGAGCTGGTTGTCACTGGCAATATCATCCGGCTTTTTCGGTTCCTCCGGGGTTGCGCCTGTATCAACCTGCGGCGGGGCGGCTTCCTCATCCTTCTGAATGGTTTCCTCGTTGCCATTGCCGTTTGTAATGTGGTGTTTCAGGTCTTTTTCCCGGAGGAAGTTTATTTTTTTCTTGTCCTTGCCGTCTTTAACGTCCTTCCCGTCCTGCTGGGCGGGGATTTCGGTGGGAACGACAATGTCCGGGGTGATGCCGGTGGCCTGGATTGACCTGTCATTGGGCGTATAGTAGCGAGCCGTGGTCAGTCGCAGTCCTGCCCCGTTATCCATGGGGATGATGGTCTGCACAGATCCCTTGCCGAATGTCTGGGCGCCGAGGATCAGCGCCCGTTTATGATCCTGCATGGCGCCGGCGACGATCTCCGAGGCGCTGGCGCTGCCTTCATTAACCAGGACAATGATGGGGAAGGTATATTTTTCGCCGTTGTCATGGGCCTTGAATTCCATGTTCTGCTCTTTGAGGCGGCCCTTGGTGGAGACGATCATGCCGCTGTCTATAAAGATATCGGAAATTTTGACAGCCTGGTCGAGAAGTCCGCCGGGGTTGTTGCGCAGATCAATGATCAGACCGTTTAACGGTTTTTCCTTCTGCTCGGCAACGAGTGCATCCTTGAACTCTTTGGTGGTATTGGACTGGAAGCTGCGAATGCGGATATAACCGTAGCCGGGTTCAAGCATTTTCGAGGTGACGCTGATAAGGGGAATGACATTGCGGACAATGGTGATGTCTTTGAGTTCGGTCATCCCTTCCCGGAAAATTGAGATGGTCACTTCCGAGCCCTGGGGACCGCGAAGTTTCTTTACCGCCTCCATCAGACTCAGATCCTGGGTGGATTCGCCGTCGATTTTCAGTATTTTATCCCCTGACAGCACGCCCTTTTCAAAGGCGGGAGTTCCCTCTATGGGCGAGACAACGGTGAGCACCCCGTCCTTCATGGTTATTTCGATGCCGATCCCGGAAAAACTGCCCTTGGTTTCAATTTTCAGTTCCTGGAAATCATCAGGTTTCATGTAGGAGGAGTGGGGATCAAGGCTGGCGAGCATCCCTTTGATTGCTCCTTCCATAACCTTGTTGGGATCAATCTCTTCAACATAATTTTTTTCCACCAGACTTAAGACGTTGGAGAAGGTTTCGAGGTTTTTGTAAATGTCCTCGGTCTTTGCCTCCACCCGGGAATTCCGCTCCCAGAAAAGGAGAGTGAAAACAGGGAGGCAGATGAGCACGATGACAAGGATCTTTTTGACGACTGGGCTGTGTTTTTTCATGGGTTTTCCGATATGGGAAATTAAAATTTTAATAGAAGCATCGGGGTCAGGCACAATGCTCTAATTTAGCACGTTGACACCATTCAGACAATGTCAAACATGGTGAAAATAATGATGCGTGTTGTCATTTTTTGGATGGCACTTGCGATGATTCCAGCCACTCAAGGGGGTTCTGTGCCTCGGTATTATGCCGGATTTCGAAATGCAGACCTTCCTGCAGCCGGCCGGTGTGGAGACTGGTAACGCCTATTTTTTCATGCTGTGTTACCATGTCCCCGACTTTCCGCAGAATTTCTCCCACCCCGCTTACCAGTGAATAGTAGTGGTTGCCGTGGTCCAGTATAATGAGATTGCCGTAACCGCGCAATGTACCGGCATAGACGACTTTGCCGGCATAAACCGCTATAATATCACTTCCCGGGGCAGATTCAATATTAATTCCATTGGCAAAGGTGCTCACCCCAGAGGTTTCATCCGTGTGCGTGCCGAATTGCTGCATGATGGCGCCGGCAACAGGCAGGGGCAGCTTCCCCTTTTCACTGGCAAAGCCGCGGGCGGAGGCCGGTTTTCGTTTTTTAAAGGGTTTGAGCGGGTAATCCCTGAGGAGTTGCCGTTCGTTTTCAATCTTGGCCTCGGTTGCCTTCTCTTCCAGCTCGGTCAGGGTTGCGGTGAGCTGTCGGGCCGCATCTTCCAGTTCCTTGAGCGCCTGCTGGTAGAGTTGCCTTTCCGTTTTCACCCGTTCAAGCAGTTGCTGTTGCTCCTGCTGGGTCTGGCTGAGTATTTCCTGCTGACGCACCACCTCTGCGGCGGCCTGGGAAAGGCGGATTTTTTCCTCTTCATGGGCCTTTTTCGCCTCCTCCAGCTCATGTATTTTACTTTTGAAATCATTGATCAGCTGCTGGTCATACTTGAGCATCAGCACAAAATCGTCCCGGAAGGACAATAGGTCGGCCAGAGAAGATGATGAAAAGATGGCATTCATGACGCCGATATCGCCCATCCGGTAATAGGCGCGGAGTCTGTTTTCCATGTGCAGCCCAAGCGTATCCTTTTCCTGTGCCACCCTTTCCATTTCTTTTTGCTTGGCGAGGGTCATTTCGTTCTGTCTGGCCATTTCCTCCTGCAGGGCAAGGAGTTTTTCGCCTTCGGCGCTGAGCTGCTGATTGATCTTGTCAAGTTCGTCCAGCAGCCGCGTTTCTCTTTCCTTGGCTGCGGCAACTTTTGCCTGATGGGAAGCGATGCCGCTCTGCACCTTTTCCATTTTTTTCTTGTGCTGGTACACCTCTTTATCGAGTTTTTTGATTTCCGACAGGTCGGCGGCGCAGACAGGCCGGGCCGGTAAAAAAAATACGGCCAGCAGGATCAGGGCATGACAGATAATGAAGAGAGGATTGTTGCTGGTTTTCATAATCGTTGCGGCGCGCCTTGCCTATTTTTTCAGGAGTCTGCGGATGGAAAGCAGGCTGCCCAGAGTGCAGAGCATGATGCTGCCCAGCAGAATAATGGCGCTGTCGGACATGGGCAGGAAACGTAACTCGAACAGACCCAGGAAGCCGGCACTGCTGAAGTGATGCTTGATCCATTGAAAGAGAAAAAAGAGGGCAGCAAGACCAAGGCCCGAGCCGAACAGGCCAAGGGCAAAGCCCTCAATCAGGACCGGACCTTTTATGTAACTGTTGGTGGCACCCAGATATCTGAGGACCTTCAGTTCATCCTGGCGGGCGTAAAGGGTCAGCCGCAGGGTATAGGAGACCATGAACATGGTGGTGAGAATGAGCAGGGTGCCGCTGATGATGACGATAAAGCGCAGCAGCTTGATAAAATGTCCGAACCGTTCCACCCAGGCCTGGCCGTACTGGACTTTCTGGGTACCCGGCAGGTTTGTCAGGTAATCGGAAAATTCCTTGATCCTGCTGAGATTGCGGAGGTCTTTATGGGGATAGATTTCCGCCGAGTAGGGAAGAAAGGCGGGACTGAGGTCGGCCAGGACATCGCTGTCGCTGCCGAGCTGTTTGGTCAGCCGTTGAAAGGCCTGTTCCGGGGTGATGAAGATGATCTTTTCCACTTTGCCGAAACTGTTGACTTTTTTTATGAATTCTTCCTGCCCCGCCGGGCTTAGTTGTGCATCCAGATAAACGGTGAGCCGCAGTTCTTCCCCGATTTTTTCACCCGCCTGCAGCATATTGGTGTAGATCAGGTAAAAAAACGAGAAGATCAGCACGGAGAGGGTGACGGTCAGCAGGGTCATGAGCTGCACGCCCCAGGAGTGACAGATGTTTCGCAGGGTCTGGGTGAAGATAAATAAAAAAAATCGCATGGTATGCCTCGAAATGTGAGCCGTCTTGAGTCAGCATCACCGGTGGGTGGGGGGGGCGTTACGAAATAGCCATGATGTTTCCGGCTATTTCGTTACCTCCCCTTAGGGCCGATCACGGTGGATATTACAGTTTTTGCAACGGCTTAGAATAATTCCCCTTGCTGCAGCTCGAATTTCCGGTGGTTGGTTCCTTGATAGATTGATTCATCATGGGTGGCGATGATAATGGTTGATCCGTTGTCATTGAGTTCCCGGAAAAGATCCATAACCAGGCCGGTCGTGCCTGCATCCAGATTGCCCGTTGGTTCGTCGGCCAGCAGCAGCAGCGGAGAGTTGGCTGCGGCCCTGGCAATGGCGATCCGCTGTTGTTCGCCCCGGGAAAGTTTGCCGGCCGGCTTGTTCAGTTTTGCGCTGAGGCCCAGTTTGGCCAGCAGTTCGGTGACGCGGTGGCGTATCTCCTTCAGACTTTTGAATTGGACCTCCATCGGCATGGCGATGTTTTGAAAAACCGACAGCCGGGGCAGGAGTTTGAAATCCTGGTAGGCAACGCCGATGCGCTGCCGCAGTTTCTGGATGGCGTTGTCCGACAGGGTGTTTAAATCGTTGCCGTCAATCTCGATCAGCCCCTTGGTGGGGATTTCCTGCCGGCAGAGAAGTTTGAGCAGGGTGGTTTTGCCTGCACCGCTGGGGCCGGTGAGAAATATCAGTTCCCCCTTTTCAGCACGAAGCGATACGTTTTTCAAGGCCACGACATCGGGAGGATAAATTTTCGTTACTTTGACGATTTCCACCAGCCCGGGATGATCATGGGGGGGAAGGGATTCGTTAAGAGTTTCTAACATGTTCGAGTTTTTGCCCAAAAAGTAAAAGTTGAATTACTTTAAACTGTTTTTAAAAAAAATTGACACCTTTTTCCTGTATATTGTATACCAAAAGTACGTAATAATTGAAAATTTATTTCAAATTAATCTATTCAACAAGCGAGTACCCCTTGGACGAATCTCTTCCCGAAGAAAATAACTCAAAGGACACCCCCCTAACCTCATTTTATCCGCGGATTATCGGGCAGAGCAAGATTCTGCGCGATGTTTTCGATATCATAGAAAGGGTGCGCAACACCAATACCACGGTACTCATCCAGGGGGAGAGCGGTACGGGAAAAGAACTTATTGCCCAGGCACTTCATTATGGTAGTGAGAGAAAAAACGGCCCCTTTGTTCCGGTAAATTGCGGGGCGATCCCCGCAGAGTTGCTGGAAAGTGAGCTGTTCGGGCATGAGAAAGGGGCTTTTACCCATGCCATCCGCACCCGCCTGGGCCGTTTTGAGCTGGCTGACGGGGGCACGGTTTTTCTTGATGAGGTGGCGGAGATGAGTCCCATGCTGCAGGTGAAACTGCTGCGGGTGCTGCAGGAAAAGCAGTTTGAGCGGATCGGCGGCACCAAAACCATCATATCCGATTTCCGGGTCATCGCGGCCACCAACAAGGAGCTTGAAGAAGAGGTTGCCAAAGGACGCTTTCGGGAGGATCTTTATTACCGGTTGACGGTCATTCCCATCAAGGTGCCCTGCCTGCGCGACAGGGTTACCGATATCCCCTTGCTGGTGGACTACTTTATCGAAAAATTCAACAGATCCAAGAAAAAGGCGATCACGGGCATATCCCGGGAGGCCATGGCCCATCTGTTCCAGTATCCCTGGCCGGGGAATGTGCGTGAACTGGAAAATGTCGTGGAAAGGATGGTTCTTCTCAGCCATGGAGAGTTCATTGATTGTGAAGATTTACCCTCACGGCTTCTCAAACCGGAGCGCCGGGTAGAACATAGCGGTGAGATCCCCCGGCAGGGCTTCTGTCTGAGTGAGCAGGTGGCTGAATTTGAAAAACGTTTGATTGTCCAGGCCATGGAGCAGACAAACTGGGTGAAAAACCGGGCAGCCAAACTGCTCAATGTTAACCGGACCACCTTGCTGGAAAAAATGAAACGGTATGGAATTGAAAAAGAAGATTAATCATCCTGCTTCTTGCCCGGGGAAAAAGCCCTCTGCTTTTTCTTTTTTTGTTTCCCTGTCCCTGCTGCTGGCCCTTGGCTGTTTTTTTTCTTCTTTTTCCAAGGTGGCGCGGGCTGCCGATAAAAGTGAGGAGGAGATCCTGCAGGAGCAGTTGCAGCTGCGGGAGGAAAATTTGTGGCAGAAGGCCGGCAAGGATTTTCAGACCGGCAAGGACCGGGATGCGGCTGATAATTTTTTACAGTATTACCGGCAATATCCCGATTCACCCCGGGCGGAGGAGGCTTTATGGAAGGCGGCAAATCTCGAGCGGGAGCTTTCCCTGGATCGGCCGGGCGCTGACTGGGGGAAAGTTGCGGAGCTGTTTCGTTCCTTTACCACAGATTATCCGCAGTCGGTCCATCTGTCAGATGCCTATTATGGGGTGGCTGACGCCTATTTTCAGATGCGCTACTATCGGGAATCCCTTACCTATTTCGGCCTTTTTATCAATCGTTTTACTGATTCGCCGCGGGCCAATGCGGCCCTGTACATGAAGGCGCGCATCCTGCTCAAGATCGGGCGCCTGGCGGAGGCGGCCGAAACTTACCGGGAGCTCGGGCAAGTCGGTGATGAGGTTGATAGATTGCGCGGCCAGGCAGGCCTGGCCCATATTGATTTTGCCAGGGGGAAATACCAGGAGGCCCGTGCCGTTTATCTGAAAATTCTTAAGACGAAACCTTTATTTTATGAGGATGATCCGGAATTGCTGCATAATAAAGGGATTGCCAATCTGCGGGTGGGGAATTCCCAGGAGGGCCGTAAAGATCTGCTGCAGTATCTGAACATATCCGGGGACCGCGCCTCACGGCCCGACACCTTGTACGAACTGGCAGAAAGTTATCGGGCCGATGGCTACCCGCAAATGGCCAAGAAATTTTATCAGCAGGTTGTGGAGGAAGGCGAAAAGGATGGCCGGCCGGCGGTCCTGAGCAGGATGCGCTTGGCCCAGGAGGGAGCCGCAAACCCCGAGACGAAGCCGGTTGACCAAAAGGAGGAGCCTGTTTCGCCGGAAGGAGACAAACCTTTTCAGGACGTTCTTGACCTGCAGTATCAAGACCCTGCCAGTCAGGATGCCCGCTTTGAGCTGGTGCGGAGATACTGGCAGAGAAAAGAGTACGATCAGGCTTATGCCATGGGCAAGGCCTACCTCCGTTACGAAACAGTGCCGGCGGAGAAGAAGGAGATCGTGGATATCATGGGGCAGATCCTGGCCCTGCGCATGGGCAAGCTTTTTGAGGAGAAGAAGTTTGCCGCGGTCTATGCGGTATACGAGGAAGAATATCCCTATGTGGAACTTTACGGGCGGGCGACCCTGCTCTTTCTGGCCGGCCGGGCCCTGGAGGAGATGGGGCTATACCGGCAGGCCAGCCTGATCTATTACCGGGCAATGGCCCTTGGGCTGACCGATGAGGAGCAGCTGGATCTCTACATCCATCGCGCCCAGACCTATCTGGAAGATAATGATCTCAAATCCGCCCAGCGGCTGCTCAAGTACCTGCGCAAGATGTATGCGGGAGATGCGGCGATGGGGGAGGTTTGTGCTCTCTCCGGCCATTTGCGGGAGAGGCAGAATCGCAGCAAGGATGCCTTGAAATTTTATCAAATGGCTGTTGAAAAGCCAACCTTTGCCGAAAAGAAACGGCAATACGCTACGGATTATCTGCGACTGCTTTTTGGGCTGGATGAAATCCTGGACAAGGCGGCAATCCTGGACACATTCCGGACGGAAAACTGGCTGCCCCCCCAGGAGCTGCAATACTGGTACGGGAAACTGGCGGAAAGATACCGCAAGGATAATAATCTGGAAAAGGCCAGGGTGGCATACCTTGCCGCGCTGGCCGAGAACATGCCGCAGAATAACGAAGCAGCGCAGCTGCTCCAGCTCAACCTGGGCGATGTCCTGTTGCTGCTGGGTAAAAGGGATGAGTCCATGGTTTATTTCCGCAAAGCGGCGGCAGGGGCGAACGCTTTGGTCAAAAAACTGGCGCAGCAGCGGTTGACCCAGGAAAATATTGACAAGGCCATGGTTGAGACGGAAGCGGTTATGAAAAATTAAAATTGGTTGCGGAGTTGATTTGTTACATGGTTGCATGTTTAATGTACCATCATCCAATCATCCAATCAGCGGATATTCAATAAGCCACAATGACTGATAAGTTGCGGAAAATTCTCATCGTAGATGACGACCGTGAGTTGCGCATGGTCCTGTACGAGGCGTTCAACCGTCAGGGCCACGGGGTCAGCGTTGCCGAAAACGGCATCATGGCCCTCGATATATTTGAAAAAAATCCGGCTGATCTGGTCATCACCGATATCAACATGCCGGGAATGGGCGGCTTGGAGCTTCTCCGGCGTATTCATGCCAACCGGCCGGATCTGCCTGTGGTCATCATAACCGGGCATGCCACGGTGGAAACCGCGGTCTCGGCCATGAAGCTCGGTGCCTTTGATTATCTGCTCAAGCCCTTTCCCGTTGACATTATTGTGGAAATCGCCCGCCGGGCCTTTAGCGCAGGCCTGCCGAAAAAAGAAGGGGCCGCGGGGCCGGCCAGGGACAATAATCAAGGCGCCTTGGGTGGTAAGAAAAAGATTATTGTCGGCTCGGATCAGAAACTTGCCAGGGTTTTGCAGAAGGCGAAAAGTGTCGCATCCAGCAAGGCCACGGTGCTGATTCTCGGAGAATCCGGGACCGGCAAGGAGATGATCGCCCGTTATATCCATGAGGAGAGCAACCGCCGGGAAGGCCCGTTTGTGGCCCTGAACTGCGCGGCCTTGCCCGAAGGGCTGCTGGAAAGCGAGCTGTTCGGCCATGAAAAGGGGGCCTTCACCGGGGCGATTTATGCCAAAAAAGGCAAATTCGAGCTGGCTGACGGCGGCACGCTCCTGCTTGATGAGATCGCGGAGATCCCTCTGCATCTGCAGGCCAAGCTGCTGCGTGTTCTGCAGGAAGAAGAGGTTGACCGGCTTGGCGGCAGATCCCCGGTAAAGGTGGATGTGCATGTGGTGGCCACGACCAACAGAAACCTGGAGGAATCGGTCAAGAACGGGGAATTCCGGCAGGATCTCTATTATCGTTTGAATGTCATTCCGTTGACCCTGCCCCCCTTACGGGAAAGAAAAGAGGATATCGAACGGCTGGCCGAATATTTTATCGAGAGGTTTTCCCGGCAATACGGCAAGGATGTCAAAAAAATGTCAAAGGACTCCTTTCGGCGTTTTGCCGACTATGGCTGGGCCGGCAATATCCGGGAGATGGAAAACCTGGTGGAGCGGGCAGTGCTGCTCTCGTTAAGCGAAGAGCTGGAACCATGGGACTTCTGGGACGAGGAAACCGACGGCGCAGGTCTTGATCTTTCGCCATCCTGCCCCCCGGCAACGGGAATATGCCCATCTTCGCCGGGGGGCGAAGAGAATGGCGGCATGACCAGTCTGCGGGATGTCGAGCGTCAAATGATCATGCAGGCCCTTCAAAAAACTGACGATAATCGAACCCATGCGGCCAAGATGCTGGGCATCAGCGTGCGCACCCTGCGCAACAAACTCCATGAATACCGTACCCAGGGGTTAATTGACTGATTTTTTTGTGTTTTCGTTACCTCTTTTTTCCTTTTTTTCTTCCTGTTTATTCACTGAAATCCACATCCGGAAAACTTTGCTGTATGCGGGCATGTTATTTGCTTTATTTTTTAGAATAAGAACCATTTTGCGATGGAGGAGAAAATTATGCCTATTAATAAACTGTTCGGCGGCCTGGGCTTTATGGAGAAGGCCCTGGATCTCCGTTATGAGCGGCAGGGGCTTATCCAGTCGAATATTGCCAATATGGAGACCCCCGGCTACACCATGCAGGATTTTTCTTTTGAAAAGGCGATGGAAACAGCCAAGCTTAACCGGGGAACACTGACCAGGACCAACCCGAAGCATATTGATCTTGACCCGGTGGCGGCCAGTGAGAGTCTGGAGTTTTCCAAGGAAAAACGGCCCGTTGATCTGGATGAAGAGATGGTCAAGATGGCGGAAAACCAGATGATGTATGAGATCGTCACCAGGATGATCGGCAATAAGGTCGACGGTATCAAGT
>JALNXE010000089.1 GCA_023230525.1 Desulfobulbaceae bacterium | reverse complement strand
TTTGTACTACTCCTTAAAAACAGGGTTCCGCATGGGAACCACTTTATAAATTGTCCAACTTACCATCAGGTAAATCGGTTGGCAGCTTGTTTGTTCAAACAAAAAAAAACGCACTTCCTTTCTGCAAGGATTGTGCGGTTATTTTTTTTAGTATTTTTTATTTACTACAAACATGTACTGCACACTTTCAAGAACCATATTACCTGGCCTGGTTATAAAAAGCTATATATTTATTTTACCAGGGCAAATAAGATCGGTTGCCGCCAATTTGATCCATGGCGCGTCCCGCTCATTTACTTACGGGCAGCTCAGGTGGCCCGCTGCTGGTCGATGGGCAGCAGGATGGTAAATGTCGTGCCTTTTTCCGGGCTGCTTGCCACCTCAATCCTGCCGCCATGCCTTTTAATGATGCCGTAACTGACCGAGAGGCCCAGGCCTGTGCCCTTGACCGCCGGTTTGGTGGAGAAGAAAGGTTCGAATATCCTGTCCATGTCCTCGGGTTTGATGCCGACACCGGTGTCGGCAATCTGGATGGCGACCCGGCCGTCCTGCGTTCCCGTGGTGATGGTAATCACGCCGCCTTCCGCCGGCATGGAGGCTCCGGCATTGTTGAGCATGTTCAGCATGACCTGTTTGATCTGATCGGCAATGGCCTGAATGGCCGGCAGATCTCCGGCAAAATATTTTTTTACCCTGATCTTTTTCTGGCTGAAATCTTTCTTGACCAGCAGCAGCATGTCCTCGATGGCTTCATGCACATCAAGCAGGGTCATCCGGCCGGAGGTCGGCCGGTTGAAACTCTGCAGATCCTGGGTCAGTTTGGCGACCCGATCACATTCCTTGATGGCCAGATTCACCAAATCCCTGTTCTTCTCATCAAGGCTAAGCCGTTTTCTCAGTCCATCGAGCACGTTGCGGATGCCGAAAATGGGATTGTTGAATTCGTGGGCAATGGAAGCAGACAGCTTGCCGATGGCGCTTAGTTTTTCCGCATGCAGCAGCTGATTATATGTTTTTTCCAGGGCCTCGCTCCGTTCCGCCACCCTTTCTTCCAGTTTGTCATGGGCATCCTGCAGGTTTTCTTCGGCATATTTCCGTTCGCTGATCTCAATCTGCAGCCGGCGGTTGGTCTCGGTCAGCTCTGCCGTACGTTGTGAAACGGCGGCTTCCAGGCTGGCCTTGTGCTGCTGCAGCTCTTTTTCCACCTTTTTACGGATCTCTATTTCCTCGGTCAGGAAATCATGGGTTTTGATCAGGCGTTTCTCCATCCGGCCGATGTGGAAATAGAAAAGAAGAAACAGGATGCCCAATACGGCCATGCAGCCAATGACCAGAATGGTTGAGACCCGCTGTTTGTCGACATCCTCGGTGAAATCCTTGAGGGCGATTATTTCGCCGATCTCCTCGCCGCTCGCCACCTTCAGCGGGCTGAAGCCTCCCCGGTATTTTTTGTCGCCCTCGGTGATTTTAAAAATCAGCTTTTCTTTTTCGGCATGGGGCATATTGATGTAGTTGTTGATCTCTTGCGGGACGGCCTCCATGGTTTTGCCGATGATGACATGACGGGGTATCTCCTCCCAGCGGCCCTGGCGGCCGGAGATTTTCAGCCCTTCCTGCCACATTTGCCTGTTTAAGTGGCGGATATTGACCAGAAAGAAAAAATCGTAACCAAGAATCGCCTTCATGGTCGGGATAATATATTCAACCTCCCTGCCCAGTTCGATATAGCCGATCAATTTGTTATCAACCACCCAGGGGTGGACAACCCGGAGGGTCAACGTGCCGAAGGGCCCGAGTTCTATGCCATAGGCGACAGCCCCTTCTGCCGCGGCCTTTTGCAAGGTGTAACGGTTGATCACATCATCATGGCTTGCCGGCTTGTGCACCCGCAGAAAGCAGGTTTTGTCCAGATTATGAAAGTAGAAGTGGGTGATATGATGGCGGTTCTCAATGTTACGGAAAATGGATCTGGTGTTTTCATAGAGCAGCTGCCGGTCCCCGGCAAGAAAGGCGTTGCAGACCTTGGGATCGTTCATGACAAAATCAATGAAGGTATTGAGATGTTCCGCTTCATTGCGCAGCGTGGTGGTAAAGAGCTGCTGCACGCTGTTTAACTGCTGGTGCACATTTTGATCAAACTGATGACGCTGCAGCCAGTATGCCCCGGAAATGGAGAAGGCGAGTAAAAACAGCAGGGCAAAGGCCAGGGGCAGGAGAATGGCTTTGCGGATGTGGATGGTGGATTGCGTCATAACCTCTTGTGGTCCCGCCGAACTCTGCTCTGCCATGCTGGACGAACAGGGCGCCGGATCTGCGGCTGATGGGCCGGGTTAAAAAGCACCTGCGTTTCCTGGTAACAAATAATGATAGGTATTTACCACATATCAAGCGGGAGGAGGAATTTTTTTCGAGTTTTCCCGAAAACCGGGGAGAGGACGGGTTTGACTGCGTGACGGCGCGCGAGCCGTAAAGGAATGGCTGGCATTGTCCAGGTTATTTCGTAGCGGCTCGCTGATCAGTGACAGGAAAATATCCAGCCGGTTAAGCCCCGGGGCAATCAGGAGAGCCGCGGTAATTTCTGCTGGATCGCCTCCATCAGTTCGTGGGCTTTTGCGAAATCAGGATAGAGGCGGAGGGTTTTTTTCAGGTAGGATTCGGCCGCATCATATTGCTTCTGCAGAAAGAGCAGGCTGGAAAGGTTATAGTTGACAGCCTTGTGCTGGGGATCAAGCTTCAGGCAGTTCATATAAAAGTATTTTGCCTTGTCAAAGTCTTTCTTTTTCCTGGAACGCAGACCGAGCTTGTTTAAGAAATGGATGGTTTTTTCGATATTATCGTCCTGGATTTTCTTGCCGAAGAGGAGATCTGCCTCATCAACCAGGCCGGCTTCAATGTAACCGTCGAGCACCTCCTTGATCTGATCGGTATTGTTCTTGGCCAGCTGCTGGGCATCCTCCAGATGACGCTGGGCCCGGTCGATATCCCCGGTTCGCGTGCAGGCCCTGGCAAGGCCGATATGGATGTCAAAGGTCTCCGGCAGAATAGCGGTTATCTTCTGCAGGTAGCAGGCCAGATTGACGTAGTCCTCGTTGGCCTGGTAGATTTCGGCAAGGGCAAGCAGGGCGCTGACAAACTGCGCTTCAATGGCCAGGGATTTCTGGAAATGCAGTTCGGCGTTTTTCTCGTCGCCGAGCTGCTGGTAGACCAGGCCGAGATAATAATAGGGCAGGGCGCTGTCGGCGCGGGCCTTGCGCGCCGCCTCGAAACTCTCCTTGGCCTTGTCATATTCCGTGTTTAAGAAAAAGTATTTGCCGTTGCTGATCGCCTTGTCGTATTCGGTGGGGTATTGCCTGTGGGCAATGACCTTTTTCACCAGCTCTTCCAACTGGTTGATGTTTGGCGGCTTGATCAGGTAGTGATCCACCTCCGCCTGCACGCTGCGCATGAAATCTCCCCGCTTGTCAGCGCCGGTGATCATGATAAAGGGAAGGTCACAGAAACTCCTGGTCTGGCGGATGAGGCGGAGCAGTTCGATGCCGTTCATTTCCGGCATCAGGTAATCGCAGAGAACAACATCAATATCTCCTTCCTGTATCCTCTCCCAGGCCTTCAGGCCGTTGACCGTGCTGGCATAATTGTGGTAGCCCAGTTCAATGAGCATGGATTCAAGCATCTTGCGCATGGACTGGTTGTCTTCAACGATGAGGATCTTGCTGCTTTTGGTTTTTTTCATGCCGGATCAGCCCTTTACTATTTTTTTGCAATCATCATAACAAATATAATGCCGTTATTGACCATGATGCGCAAGGGGAAAAAATCAAGTTGGCGGGCCGGGCGGACGGGAAGACGGCAAATTTGCGCCGGGGATATTGCATTCCTCCATGGATTAGGCTTATAAATGAAAGCAGAAGATAAATCGCGTTTGCCTTCTCCCCTTTGCAGGTGCCGGCGGAATGTGAGCCGGCATACCAGGCCACCGGAATAATGCCCATTAAAAAAAGATTTCTCGTTATCCCTCTGCTCGTCTTTCTCGCCGTCTATCTGCCTTATCTGCTTTACCTTGAGGTCAAGCGGATAACCATTGATGAGTTTGACGCCCGGCAGATGGTGTACGCCCGGCAGGCCGCCAGAAGCATTGAAAATCTCCTGAATCGTTTTTTCAACGAACTTTCCTATATTGCCAGTATAAATGATATCGTTCGCATGGGTCCGAAAGGCGAGGAGCTGATGCACAAATACTACGCAAAAAACCAAGGGGAGATTCTGGCCATCACCCGGGTGGACCGCAAAGGCAGCATTATCTATACCGAGCCATACAACAGCAAGGCCATCGGCGTTGATATTTCCGCCCAGCCGCATGTCGCCCAGATTCTCTCGACCCATAAACCGGTGATCAGCGATGTCTTTACCGCGGTGCAGGGGCATCGCTGTATTGCCTATCATGTGCCGGTCATGGCGGGGGATACCTATGCGGGCAGTATCGCCATTCTGATACCTTTCGCCAGGATGGCGGAAGAGTCCCTGGCCACGATCAGGGCCGGGGAGTCGGGGCATATCTTCATGGTCGGCAGAGACGGGGTGGTGCTCTATTCGGACGAACCGGCGCAGATAGGCAAAAAGAGCGTTGAGCTTTACCGCCATTCTCCTGCGGCCCTTGCGTTGATCAGGCAGATGACGGAAGGCGGAGCGGGCCGGGCGGTCTTGATTTCTTCTGGCTCGGCAAAGGAAGAGGTCGGCCATGCCGTCTATAGCCCGGTCAGATTCGGAGCGGGATTCTGGTCCATTGCCGTTGTCACGCCCGAACGGGAGGTGCTTGCCACCATGCGGGGCTTTAAGAACAAGTGGTTTCTTCTGCTTGGGGTGTTAGTCTGCGCGAGCTTTGTCTCTTCCTATTATATTTTCCGGTCATGGGTGACTGACAAAGAAGAGAAGGAAAGAAGAAAGGCGGAAGAGGCGCTGCGGGAAAGCGAAAGAAATTATCGGGCCCTGGTGGAAAGCGCCAACAGTATTGTCCTGAAATGGGATACCACGGGCCTCATCAACTATCTCAATCCGTTCGGGCTGGAGTTTTTCGGATTCAGCCGGGAGGAGATTGTCGGCAGAAACGTCATGGGCACCATTGTCCCCGAGACGGAGAGCACGGGCCGGGATCTCCGGCACATGATTGATGATATTCTGGTCAATCCGCTGAAGTACATGAATAATATCAACCAGAATATGCGGAAATCCGGGGAGCGGGTCTGGATATCCTGGACCAATGAGCCCATTGTCGACGCGGGAGGCAATTTTCTTGAGATTCAGAGTATCGGCAATGACCTGACCAACCTGAAAAATGCCGAAGCAGCCACCCTGGAGAGCGAGCGCAAATACAAGCTGGTGGCTGCTGCCACCTCGGACATCATCTATGAATATCAGGTAAACGAAGAGCGGCTGACCTATGTTTCGCCCAATTGCGGGGATATCCTCGGCTATGACCCTGCTGAGCTGATGGGGCAAAGAGGGTTTCTGGAAACCGTTATCTGCCGGGAGGATGCGGAGACCGTTCAGAAAAAGAGGCGGCAGGCCTTGCGGGGAAGCGAGGCAAAGATGGCGCTGGAGTATGGCGTGAGGTGTAAGAACGGCGCCAGGAAATTTGTGGCTGAGCATTTCACCGTGCTGCGCGACGGGGACGGGAAGGTTACCGGCATGACCGGTTCCATCAAGGATATCTCCAATCAGAAGGAACTGGAGGAAAAGCTGCGCCGGGCGGAGAAAATGGAGGCCATCGGCACCTTGGCCGGCGGGGTGGCCCATGATCTCAATAACATCCTCTCCGGACTGGTCAGTTATCCCGACCTGTTGCTGCTCAACCTGCCGGAGGACAGCCCGCTCCGGAAGACGGTCCTGATCATTAAAAAATCCGGGGAAAAGGCGGCGGCAATCGTCAATGATCTGCTGACCCTGGCGCGAAGGGGCGTTTCGGTTACCGAGGTCATCAACCTCAATGCCATCATCCCGGAATTTATGCAGTCGCCGGAGTTCCAGGGCCTGCAGGCCCGGCACGAGCATGTCCGGCTTGAGCTGCAGCTCGATGAGGAGCTGCTGAATATTGCCGGCTCCCCGGTGCATCTGACCAAAACCATCATGAATCTGGTGGCCAATGCCTTTGAGTCCATCTCCGGAGCCGGAGAAATCCGCATCACCACGGAGAACAGGTATGTGGACAAGCCGGTGCGGGGCTATGATGACGTGCAGGAAGGCGATTATGTGACGCTTACCGTCTCGGATACCGGCCATGGCATAACCCCTGAGGACCGGCAAAGGATTTTCGAGCCGTTTTACACGAAAAAGGTCATGGGCCGCAGTGGGACGGGACTGGGGCTTGCGGTGGTATGGGGCACGGTGAAAGATCATCATGGGTATATCGATGTCCGGTCAAGCCGGGATAAGGGGGCGGATTTTATTCTCTATTTCCCCGTGTCCCGCGGCCTTCTGCCGAACAGGGCCGAGCAGCTGTTTGCCATTGAGCAGTACCGGGGGGCAGGCGAAGCGATTTTAATCGTCGATGATGTGAGCGAGCAGCGGGAGCTTGCCACCCAGATGCTGGCGCAGATGGGGTACCGGGTGGAAGCGGCGGCCAGCGGCGAGGAAGCGGTTGCCCTGCTGGCCGCTGGAGAGTTTGCCCTGCTGGTGCTGGATATGATCATGGAGCCGGGCATGGACGGGCTGGACACCTATAAGGCGGTGCTGCGTGTCAGTCCGCAGCAGAAGGCCATCATCGCCAGCGGTTATTCGGAAACGGACCGGGTGCATGAGGCCCAGCAGCTGGGCGCGGGCCAATACCTGCGAAAGCCCTACACCCTGGAAAAACTGGTCAGAGCGGTGCGGGACGAGCTGCACCGGTCAGCATAAGTATTCGCCGGGATGTCTGCCATCGCTTTCGGTCAATGCGGTAGTAGCTATTTCATCTGCCGGGCCAGTCTGGCCCCCTCTTCCTCGTTGACCAGGCAGAGCAGAAGCGCCCCGGCGATAAACAGGCCGATAATGGCCAGCAGGGAAAGCCGGGGGCTGCCGGTAAGCATGCCGACCAGGCCCATGAGCAGCGGGCCGATCACCGCGGCAAACTTGCCGAGCATATTATAGAAGCCGAAAAATTCCGCTGATTTGTTCGCAGGAATAAGCCGGGAGTAAAGCGAACGGCTCAGTGACTGCACCCCGCCCTGCACCAGGCCGATGGCCACGGCCAGCAGATAAAATTCCCTGATCGTCTCCATGGACATGGCCCACACCGTCACCAGCAGATAGATAGCGATCCCCAGCAGAATAGCCTTTTTTGTGCCCATTTTTTCCCCCAGCCGGCCGAAGACCAGGGCCGCGGGAAAGCCGACAAACTGGGTGATAAGCAGCGCGATAATCAGGCCGCTGGAAGCAAAACCAAGGGCCAGCCCGTAATCAACCGCCATGCGGATAATGGTGTCCAGGGCGTCGATATACAGCCAGTAGCCGGCAAGAAAGACCAGGACCACCCGCAGTTTGCGTATCTCCTTGAAGGTGGTGAAAAGTTGCCGGAAGCCGGCGCCAATCATTCCCTGCCGGGCCGGGGTGGCTGGCGGGGCGGGTTCCTTCACCCACAGCAGGATCGGCAGGGAAAAGACGGCCCACCAGGCCCCCACGGTGAGAAAGGAGAGCCGCACCGCCTGCGGGGCGTCGGCCAGGCCGAAGAGGCCGGGTTTGAGGGTCATGGCCACATTGACGGCAAAGAGCAGGCCGCCGCCAAGGTATCCCAGGGCAAACCCCAGGGCCGAGACCCGGTCCGAGGCGGCAGGGGAGGCCACATTGACCAGCAGGGAGTCGTAGAACACGTTGCCCCCGGAAAAGCCGATGATGCCGCAGATGTAGAAAAGGGAGGCCATGAGCCAGGCACCCTGGGCAACGGTGTAGAGACCGGCGCTCATCACGATGCCCAGCGTGGCGAAAAAAAACAGGAATTTCTTTTTCGCCCCGGCCTGATCGGCCATGGCGCCCAGCAGCGGGGCAAGAAAGATGACCACCAGGCTGCCGAGGGAATTGGCCAGCCCCAGGCGGAAGGTGCTGGTGGAAACCTCGACGCCGCTGCACCAGTACTGTTTGAAGAAGATGGGAAAGAAACCGGCCATGATGCTGGTGGCAAAGGCGGAGTTGGCCCAGTCATAGAAGGCCCAGGCAAGAGTTTCTCTGCTGATTTTCATGGCTGGCTGCAGGTGTCGCTGCCCACTGGGAGGCAAGGAATCACTTTTCCCTGGCGGCAAGGTAGGCGAGAATACGTTCAGGGAAATCCGTCACCAGGCCCCTGGCGTGCCGTAGCAATGCCAGTTCCGCGTCCTGGGTCGTGTTGATGGTGTACACCCCGGTAAAAATATCATGTGCGGCGATATCCGCGCCAAGCTCCGGGGTCAGCTCTCTGAGGGAACAGACAAAGGCCTGGCAGCCGGTGTCCTGCAGCACCAGCGAGGGCAGCCTTTGGTCGCCGGAGGGCAGCAGGGCGGCGGTATGAAATCCCAGCTGCAGGGAGTTCAGGTACCTCAGCGAGTCATGATGAAAGGAGGAAAACAGGGTGAACGGCATCATCGCGGCGCTGGTGGTGGCCGCGGTAATGAGCCTGATGCGTTTTTGCCAGTCTTCACCCGGGGCCGGCGATTTGATCTCCACATTGATGCACGCCTTGCCCCTGATCAGCTGGAAAACGTCAGCCAGCAGGGGGATTTTTTCGCCGCGGAAGCGCTCGGCAAACCAGGCGCCTGCATCGAGTTTTTTGAGTTCCTCGTAAGAGGAACGGCAGATTTCGCCATGGCCGTTGCTGGTGCGCTCCAGGCTGGGGTCATGGAAGACGACGACCTGGTCATCGGTGGTGATCTGCACGTCGATTTCGACCATCAGGGCCCCGGCCTCCAGGGCGAGACCGATGGCGGTCAGGGTGTTTTCCGGCGCAATGCCGGATGCGCCGCGGTGAGCGACAACCAGGTGGGGAAGGGTGACGAGATCGAGTAATGATTTCATGGCGTAAGTTTTTCAATTGGTGAAAGGTTTAATCTTAACTTTCTGACTTGATCTATTTTACCGAAATAACAATATTTTTGTGACATAGTTGCTGCTCTGATCTCCGTCATGGGAATTCGAGAGACAGGAGACAGAATTCAGAATGGTTGATTTCATGACGTTTTGTGCTGGCTCCTCTTTCCGTCTTTTCATTTCTTTCTCCTCACTTCTCACTCCTTACTCCTCACAGCTTTGTTCAGGAAATCCTCCAGGCCCTTTTTATATCTGCCGGCGGAGAGAAGAAAGCCCGCATTGTGGTTGCCGCTGATCTGCAGAAATGTTTTCGGTGCAGGGGCTGCGGCAAAGAGTTTGCGGCCGTGACTGAAGGGCACAATGTCATCATCAGGGCTGTGAATAATGAGCAGCGGGCAGTTGATTTTTCCCACGGCCGCCGCGGCGTCGTATTCAAACCGGCAGAGCAGGCGGCCCGGGAAAAAGGGGTACATGCTGGCGGCCATGTCCTTGGCCGAGGTAAAGGTGGATTCGAGAATGCAGGCCCGGGGTTCTTTCCTGCTGCACAGCCAGGCCGCTATGGACCCGCCCAGGGAACGGCCGAACACGACGATCTGCGACGGGCTGATGTTTTCCCGGCTGACCAGGTAGTCCCAGGCCGCCTCCACATCACGGTAGGTGCCTGCTTCCGACGGTGTTCCCTCGCTCCGGCCGTAACCGCGGTAATCGAAGATAAAGGTGGCGTAGCCCAGCCGGTGGAAGATGTCAATGGTCTCCAGCCGGTGGGAGATATTGCCGGCGTTGCCGTGACAGAAGAGGATGACCCCCTTGGCCGCCTCAGCCGGAATGAACCAGGCGGCCAGTTTCACCTGGTCGGCGGTGGTAAAGGTGACGGCGCGGTACTTGAGGCCCAGTTTTTCCGGAGTGGTGAAAATGGTGGGGTCCGGAAAATAGATGAAACGTGACTGGTTGACGAACAGCGTGGCCCCGAAGCAGACATAGACGGCGGCAAAAAGCAGCGCCAGCGACAGTAAGGTCTGAAACATTTTTTGGTGCCTGCCTTATCCCCTTGGTCCGCCGCTTTTGAGCTTCTGCTGCCAATACTCTTTGATGGACTGGCCCATGTTGCCCACGCTGGAGTTGACCGCCTTGCGCAGCTCCTCGTCCATGTTGAGCGGGGTGAACTTGGCGGTGCCCGATGCCGGCGGACCTGCGGCGGCGCCGGTTTCCATGTCAACGGCCCGCACCGTGAACGACACGGTGGTCAAGGTCTGCGACCTGCCGTAATACTGCAGGGGCATGGAGCCGGTCTGCTGAACCTGGGAGATGAGCACAATATTGGCTGACTGGCTGGGCACCAGGCGTTTGATATCATACCAGGAGATGGGCAGGCTGCCCATCTGCATTTTTTCCATGAGCATCGGGATTTCGGCTACGGAAGTGACCTGCAAGCCGCTGCTTGTCAAGGCGGCTTCGATATGGTTCTGCACAAAGGGGGCCAGGGTTTCGTCCCCTGAGACCACGGTCAGCACCACAGGGAGGGCGGGCAGCGCGGCCTTTTTCTCCACCTTGGCGGTGCGGGCGGGGGGTTCGGCAACGGCGGCAGGGGGCGGGGCAATGGCTGGCGCTTTCTCTCTCTCCTGCCGGTCAACAGCAGCCTGCCGGGCGGTTTGTCCGGCCGCGGGTGCGGTTGTGGTTTCAGGAGGCGGGGCAGGGGCCTCCGGCGCTTGCCCCGCAGGGGCCTGGGCGGTTGTTACCGGGGCTTCCGGGGCAGGAGCGGTGGCAATGGCAGGTCCGGTAGGGGGCTGCTCTGCGCTGCTTTTTTCCTTAACCGTCATTTCCCGGGCCGGGGGCGCCACGGTCTGCTCGGCTGTTTTTTCCTTTTTCACCCTGTGCAGCAGGGCGTCCACCGTCCACATGGACAGCAGGATGGCGATGATGATGCCCGCAGCCATGGCCAGCATCCTGGTGCGTTTGCCCTTTTCCTTTTCTTCCGGAACGGGCGGCGGTGGCGGAGGCGCTGCTACGGGCCGGGAGGTTTGGATTCTGCCGGTAATGGGCGGTTCAATATGCAGCTGAGTCATGCAGGAAACAATGGCATCCGTCACCTCGGAGGGTGCCTGGAAGCGCTGGTTGACATCCTTGGCCGTCAATTTGTCGATCAGCTCGCAGACCGGTTTGGGCAGGGCAGGGTTGACCGTGGCAATCGGCCTGATGGGCTCGGTGATGATTTTTGCCACCACGGCCAAAGGTGATTCGCCGGTAACGGGCGGTTCGCCGGACACCATTTTGTAGAGCAGGGCGCCCAGGGAATAAATATCGCTGCGGATATCCAGTTTAGCGCCGCTGGCCTGCTCCGGCGAGGAGTATTCCGGGGTTCCCATGTACAGCCCGGTCTGGGTGAGTTTGGCATCGGCATCCTGGAAGTAGGCAATGCCGTAATCCGTGATCTTGATCCGGCCCACGGAATCGATCATGATATTGGAGGGTTTCAGGTCCCGGTGCACCACCCCTTTGGTGGCCGCCTCTTCAAGGGCATCGGCGATCTGCAGGGCAATGGGCAGGGCCTCCTCCAGGGGGATGGATTTCCTTTCCTTGAGGATCTGGCCGAGGTCCGTGCCCTTGACGTATTCCATGGCAAAATAGTAGAGACCGTTCTCCTCCCCGTAGGAGAGGATATTGACAATGTGCGGATGGCTGAGGGCGGCGACCACCTTTGCCTCTCTCTTGAAGCGTTTAATGAATTCATCGTCCCCGGACAGCCTTTCCGAGAGAATTTTCAAGGCAACCATTCTGTTCAGGGAAAGCTCATGGGCCTTGTAGACCACGCCCATGCCGCCCCTGCCCAATTCCTTTTCCAGCTGGAATCCGCCAATTACGCTTCCGGTTTCAATCTGATTCAGCTTCATTTGCCGTTCCCTTTAGGTGAAAAGATATCCGCACAACCGCACCACGTCAGAAAAAAATTATACCAGATCTGCTGGTAAAATCCTTTACAAATGAAGCAAATTAATAGAAAAATAAAGCGAAATGTTTTATGAATTCCGAGTGTTTTTTAGGTGATGTTCTTTTTTCTTTTTTTTGTGAGGTAGCCAGATGATGAAATTGCAGCTCAGTTTGGCAGGGTGTCTTGTTTTTCTTGTGTCTATGCTCTCGCTGGCCGGTTGTGTAACCCCCGGCACCAATGCCACGGTTACATCCGGACAGGGTGGTCCGGACATAGCCCAGGCCCAGGCCCAGGCCTATAACGGGCCGCAGGCCAGGATCGCCGTGGCCCGTTTCAAGGATAAAACGGGTAAAGGCTGGTGGACCGGCAGCATCGGTGACGGCATGGCTGATCAGCTGACCACCGCCCTGTTCAACACCAATCGCTTCATTGTTTTGGAGCGGGCGGCCCTGGAAGATGTGCTGACCGAACAGGACCTGGGGGCCTCGGGCCGGGTACGGGCGGATACCGCCGCCGAGATCGGCCAGATCGAGGGCGCGGAACTGATGGTTGTTGCCGCGGTGACGGAGTTTGAAGGTGCCGCATCCGGGGCCAGCGGCGGCCTGGGCGGCGGCGCGGCCGGGGTGATCGGCGGTCTGCTGGGCGGTTTTCAAAAGGCCCATATGGCCATCGACATGCGCATCATCGATTCGAAAACCTCCCGGGTTCTTGCCGCCACCAGTGTTGAAGGCGAGGCAACCGACGTCAATCTCGGCGGCCTGTTGGGCGGCTATGGCAGTTCCGGCGCCCTGGTCGGCGGTCTTTCCGGCTGGAAGAACACCCCGACGGAAAAGGCGCTGCGGATCTGCATCCAGAAGGCGGTGGATTTCATCGTCAGCAAGACCCCGCAGTCCTATTATCATTACGGGGCGCAGCCGGTTGCCGCTCCCGCCCCTGCTCCGGCAACATCCTACCAGGCCCCGGCCGGAGCCTCTTCCGGCGGAATGGTGGTTGTCGTGCCTGAATCCCTGAATATCCGCAGCGGCCCCGGAGAAAATTTCTCCGTTGTCTTTTCCGCCAAGGGAGGCGACCGTTTATCCGTGCTGGAAAAACAGGACAAATGGATCAGGGTCAGGGCCCAGGACGGCAAGGAAGGGTGGACTGCTGGCTGGCTGACCTCACCGGTGCATTGACCGGTGCGGGTCAAACCCGCGCTTGACGGTCTTTTTTCACCACTTTTACGAGTCCGGCAAGAGAGGGGACTGGGGGTTGTCTACTTCCAGATCCCCTCTATTTTTGCTTTGCAGGCCGGGCATTGCCCGTCGGTCAGGTTGTTCTTCCTGATGCTGAAGCCGAAGCGGGTGATCAGTTCCATGCGGCAGGAGGGGCAATAGGTGTTTTCTCCCCCTTCTCCGGGGATATTGCCCTCATAGACAAAACGCAGCCCCTCATCCAGGCCGATTTTCCTGGCCTTGCGCAGGGTGGCGGCCGGGGTGCGGTCCCGGTCCATCATCTGATAGGTCGGGTAGAAGGCGGTCACGTGCCAGGGCATGGCAGGATCCACGCTTTTGAGGAAGCGGGCAATGTCTCGCAGTTCCTGGGAGGAATCGTTCAGACCCGGAATGATCAGGGTGGTCACCTCCACCCAGACGCCCAGTTCGCGCATGAGGCGCACATTGTCCAGCACCGGCTGCAGCCGGGCCTTGCACACCTTTTGGTAAAAACCATCGTTAAAGCCCTTGACGTCGATGTTGATGCCGTCCAGCACCGGCGCCAGATGACGGGTGACCTCCGGTGACATGTAGCCGTTGCTGACAAAGACGTTTCTGAGGCCCCTCTCGCGGGCCAGCACGCAGCAATCATAGGCGAATTCATAGAAGATGGTGGGCTCCACGTAGGTATAGCTGATGCTTTGGCAGGCCTGTTCCGCGGCATCCTCGACAACATCTTTGGCGGTGACCGGCTGGCCAATGATCGCCCCTTTCTGCATGCGGGGATACTGGGAAATCTGGTAATTCTGGCAGTGCAGGCAGCGGAAGTTGCAGCCCACGGTGGCAATGGAATAGGAGGAGGAGCCGGGCAGAAAATGAAACATCGGTTTTTTTTCGATGGGATCAATGTTTTGCGATACCAGTCTGCCGTAGACCAGGCTGTACAGGGTGCCATGCTGATTCTCCCTGACGCCGCAGATACCCCGTCCGCCTTCTTTGATGTGGCAATGGTGATTGCAGAGATCGCAGATCACCTGGTTATCCTCATCGATGCGATAAAAAAGGGCTTTCTTCATGGTCCTCTCTCCCTATGGTCTCAGTTTTTTTTCCAGCTCCTGGCCGCGGATTGCCGCTTTGGCAAGCAATGACAGCTCTTCGGAGAGAACTTCCAGAACGTCGTCAATGGCCAGGATTCCTTCAAGTCCGCCCTCATCGTTAACCACCGGCAGGCGCCGGATGCCCTTGGCCCTCATCTTCTGCAGGGTATCCAGGATGCCGTCATGCACTCCGGCGGTTATCACCCCGAAACTCATGACGTCGGCGGCGCATGCCGCGTCCAGGCTGATCTCATTGGCAATGATCTCCACCACGATGTCCCGGTCGGTGATAATGCCCACCGGAATCGTCATTGCGCTGCTCCGGTCAACCACCACCAGATCTCCCACATGGTATTGACGCATCAGTTTTGCGGCCTCGACAATCGTTGTATTGCGTTCAGCCACGACGACTTCCCTGTTACAGAATTCTCCGACAGTCATGATCCCCTCCCCATTCGTCAATTTGTCCGTTCTTTATTCATTTTTAACAAATATTATACTCTTTCTTGCTTAATGGAAAGAGAGAGAATTTTTATTTTTAGGGAGCAGCGGCCAGTATCTCCGCGATGTTTCTGTTGGCTTTTATTTACTCCGGCTCTATTCTCTGTTAAAGTGGGGCATACATTGGAAAAATGGTCACCATCATTAAATTTTGATGGCTTCGTGAAAAGTCTTGGCTCCGGCTTTCCGTGACGATAAATCAGAGAGTTATCGCCCCTGGCCGGCAATCGAGCTGTTTTCACCCACAAGGGTATCCATACGAGGCCATCAATTCTGAGCTGCCGATGAAAATTAAATTTGCTGATTATATTAAGGAACATGTCATCCTGGGGGACGGGGCCTTCGGCACTTACCTCTATGAAAAGGGAATTGATTTCGGCAGAAATATCGATCTGCTGAATCTGAAGAATCCCGAGTTGATCTATTCGGTGCATGAGGAATATATCCGGGCCGGCAGTCAGCTGATTGAAACAAACACCTTCGGGGCCAATAGCTTCAAACTGCAGAAGGCGGGCAAGGAAGAGCAGGTTGGCGAAATCAATCTGGCCGGAGCCCGGCTGGCGGTCAAGGCCGCCGGCCATGAGGTGTATGTGGCGGGCTCGGTGGGACCCACCGGGGTGGAATTCCCCATGATTTCCGGCGAGATCACCCATGACGATATCAGGGCGTCCTTTGCCGCGCAGATCAGCGCCCTGGTGGAAGGCGGAGTGGATCTGCTGATTCTTGAAACTTTCACTCACCTGGAAGAGATACTGCTGGCCATTGAGACCGCCCTGCAGGCGGGCAACGGCCTGCCCATTGTCGCCCAGATGGTTTACCCCTCCCAGGGCAGGACGGCCGGAGGGATCGATGCGCTGACCTGCGCCAGGGCCGCCCTGTCGGCCGGGGCCATGGTGGTGGGCACCAACTGCGGCCGGGGGGTGGACGCCATGTCAACGGCCATTGGCCATCTCCTGCCCCTGGCGGAAGAGCATGTGCCGCTTTCGGCCTTTCCCAATGCCGGCCTGCCCGAGGTCATGGGCCATCGCATGGTCTATCCTGCCCAGCCGGCCTATATGGCCAGGCGGGCGGCGGAGATGCTGAAAATGGGGGTGCGCCTCATCGGCGGCTGCTGCGGCACCACCCCGGCCCATATCCATGAGTTCCGGAAAACCCTGAAGCTCCGGCATAAAAAAGGGCTGGGCTCAGTCACGGTTTCCGCCTCTCCCCAGGAAACCGCCGCTGCGACGCCTGCGGCCATGAAAAAGAGCGGCCGGGGCGGTTTCCTCGACAGCCTGCAGCCGGGCAGACTGCCCGTGCTGGTTGAGCTTGACCCGCCCACCCATCTTGATATTGATAACGTGCTGGTCGGGGCCCGTTCGCTGGCCGCCAGCGGAGTGGATGCCGTCACCCTGGGCGAGAATCCGCTGGCCATCCTGCGGGCCGGCAATATCGCCCTGGCCCATCGCATCCGCGAGGAGGCCGGGATCCAGGTGGTGATGCATCAGACCTGCCGGGACCAGAATGCCCTTGGCCTGCAGTCCCATATCATGGCCGCCCATATCCTGGGGATTGAGGCCATTCTGGCCGTGACCGGTGATTCGGCGAGCCTGACGGATCAGCCCGGCGTCAGCGGTGTCTTTGATGTCAATTCCCTTGGCCTGATCCGCATGATCAGTCAGTTCAACCAGGGGCTGAACATGGCCGGACGCTCGATCAAATTGCCCACCAGCTTTTCCATCGGCGCCGCCTTCAGCTTCAACCATGCCAATCCGACCCTGCAGATTTCCCGGCTTGAACGCAAGGTAGCCCAGGGAGCCAATTTTGTCATGACCCAGCCCCTTTTTACCAAAAATGAGGTGGAGGCCATGGTGGAGCAGACCAGCCACCTCAATGTGCTGATCTTTCCTGGAATTTTCCCTTTGATCTCCGCCCGTAACGCCGATTTTCTCCATAATGAGGTGCCCGGCATATCCATTCCGGCGGAGGTCCGCAAGAAACTGTGGAGTTACGAGGATGTCGCCGACCAGCGCAAGGCAGCCATGGAGTTCACGGAAAAACTGGTGGCTGATCTTGCCCCCTTTGTCGATGGTCTGTATCTGATCAGTCCTTTGAACAAGTGGGAGATTGCCGAAAGATTTGTCAAACAGATCAGACAGGCCGGCTGGCAGGGAAGCGGCCGGGCCGCGGTCAGATGATGGAAGCCCTGCCCCTGTCAGCGTAGCGTAACCCTTGGGCAGCGGGGCAGACCCTGGCCCGCTGCAATTGCCAGTAAACTTTTCTTTTCCCGGCGGAAACGAATGCAGAAGAAAAGAATTCTTGTGGTTGACGACGAGAAAATTATTCTGAGAACCCTGAGCTGGGGCCTCGGGAATCAAGGCTATGAAGTGGACACGGCCGAAAGCGGCGAGGAGGGGCTGGCCAAGCTGCAGCATGGTTCCTACAATCTGCTGCTCAGCGATCTGCTCATGGACGGCATGAGCGGCATCGACCTGCTGAAAGGTGCCAAACAGATCAGTCCGGATATGGCGGTCTGTCTGATCACCGGCTACGCGGATCTTGCCTCGGCCATCGACGCCCTGCGCCTGGGGGCGGATGATTATCTGGTGAAGCCCTGCGATATGGATGAACTGCTGCTCCGGGTCCAGCGTGCCCTGAAAAAGGAGGAGCTGCGCAAGAAGGTAAGATATTTTGAAAATATTCTGCCGGTTTGCGCGGTGTGCAAAAAGATCAGAGATGATGCCGGCAAAGAGCCCGGGGAAGGGGAGTGGGTCAGCCTGGAACAGTATCTACGCCGCAAAACCGGGGTGGAAATACGGCGCGCTTACTGTGTGAAGTGTGCCCGGCAACTTGAGGATGCCTCCCGGGCCACTGGTGAGTGACCTGCCGGAGCGAAGAGATTTCCCAAACCTGGGCCTCGTTGGCATTCAGGAGTAAGGATTTAGAAATTTGAAAAAGATTTTTTTCACCTCAGAGCACCCGGAGATCACAGGGAAATATCATTT
Source organism: Desulfobulbaceae bacterium (assembly GCA_023230525.1). Taxonomy (GTDB): domain Bacteria; phylum Desulfobacterota; class Desulfobulbia; order Desulfobulbales; family SURF-16; genus SURF-16. The sequence continues at coordinate 447 of JALNXE010000089.1, read as the reverse complement.
GTTACAGTTGGTTAACTCTGTGGCTCTGTGCTCGCTGTGGTGATTTTTTTAATTTAATTCATTCATTCCCCAAGGAGAACTGCTATGAAATCATTTTTTAAAAAAATGATCATGATCGGCGCTTTGCTTTCCCTGACCATGGCCCTGGTTGCCTGCAGCGAGGAAGGGCCCGCGGAAAAGGCCGGCAAGGATATTGACAAGACCTTGGATTCGGCCAAGGAAAAGGTCCACGAAGCCACCAAGTAATATTTTTTGTGATTACCATCGACTTTCAGCCAGGTTCAATAATCTCCTGGGCTTCGGTAAAGTATGCACAGCGGCATCGGCTAGGAGTCTGTCGGACTTAACGCAACTCGTTCTGACAAATTACGTTGATCAAACATAATCAACTTGTTGTATTTTCATTAAAATGCTTGATTCTGGTGATGTTTTCTGTTAAATTATAAT
>JALNXE010000088.1 GCA_023230525.1 Desulfobulbaceae bacterium | reverse complement strand
CTGGCCTTTCCCAGACAGATTGCCATGTATCTCTCGCGGAAATACACCGAGATGCCCCTTGTCGATATCGGCAAGGCATTTAACCGGGATCATTCAACCGTGGTCCATGCCATCAGGGTTATTACCGACAAGCGGATACGAAACACCAGCGTCCGCCGTCAGGTGGAATTTCTGGAAGACAAGCTGGAGAAAAAATTTCTTTAGGAATATCAGAAATAGACTGGTTTAACCGCGGCAGCGGCCTCTTCGCCCCTGCCGCCGGCACTGATGGCCATTGCTGCTTTACGAGCGGATTTCACCATGTCGTTGATGCCCACACCATCCCAGCCGAAACCGCAGATATAAAGTCCCGTATTTTCCTGCTCAAGTCCGGCCCTGTAGGCAAGCATCTTCGGATGATCCATCTCCAGCTGGGGGACGGCGCTGGCCGGACGCAGAACCTTGGCAAACAGCGGCTTTTCCGGCAGCTCCATCAGCTGCCGGATGTCCCGGCAAACCGAGGAGATGATCTCTTCATCGGCAAGCTCCAGCCGTTCAGGATGCCGGCGGCCGCCGACCAGGGCCTCCATCAGCACTTTACCCGCCGGAGCTCGATTGGGAAACATATGGGAGGAGAATAAGACGCCAAGGGTGAAACGCTTCTCGCATTCCGGCGCCAGATAGCCGAAACCATAGGGCACCTTGGCGCTGTCGGCAAAACCCAGCACCACATTGCAGATTCTTGACACAGGAATCTGGGCAAGCGGCGGCTGCTTGATGGCCGACAGGATCTTCAGGCCGCTGTTCACCGGCAGCGCCATCACCACATTTTTGGCTGAAAGAAGCCCTTTTGCCGTGGTGACCCGCCAGCTGCCCTTCTCCCCACTGAGCGCGGTTACGCCGCTGGCAAAGGCAATATTTTTCCCCTGCTCCAGCACCTCCACCAGACGATCCAGCCCCTGGGGGAAATTGTTCATGGCCGGCAGTCTTTTTTTGAGGGAACCCTTCTTCTCTTTCATCTTGCGGATAATGCCGCGAATAACCGAGCCATGCTCGCATTCGAGCTTTCGCAAACCCGGCATGACCGAATCAATGCTGAGCAGGTTGTAATCACCGGAATAGCTGCCGGTGACCGCCGCATCAATTAAAGGCAGCACACTCCTGCCGAATCGCCGGCCGGCCCATTGCCCGAGAGTCTGGTCTTTTGGGTCGGGCTTGATCCACAGATCCCCCAGCACCCGGAGTTTCCCCCAGAAAGGCAGCAGGGGGGTGAAAAGGATCTTCTTTGGTTTCTGCGGTATCTGCACCAGCCGGCCCCGGTGGCAGACATAACGGTGGAAATCACCTAAAGGCGCCTGCTGGGCCTCACTGTAAAGACCTGTATCTTCCAGGATTTCCCTGCTCTCCTCCGCATTGTCCAGAAAACCGTGGGGGCCCCATTCAGCCAGAAAACCGTCCTGATGAAATGACTGGATGGCCCCGCCGGCCCGGCCGCTTGCCTCCAGCAGCATGACCTCCAGGGAAGGGGCCAGCTTTTTGAGGAAATGGGCCGCGGCAAGGCCCGAAATTCCGGCCCCGATGATGATGACATCTGAGATCTTTTCCATAATGAAAAATTCCTTTTCATGAGGTAAAATGAGGCCTCATGGAAATAACTGCAGCAAAGAAAATATTAATTATCTGCTATTCCTTAAGCGGCCAGACGAGTAACCTGCTGGCCAGACTGACCAGCGGGCTGGAATCGGCCGGGGTAACGGTAATCATCGAAAGGCTGCGCCCGCTAAAGCCGCTGCGCTTTCCCTTCGGATCCATCCGGGCAACTGTGCGCATGATGCTGCTGACCTTTTTCAGAAAGCGCATTTCCATAGCACCATTGTCAGATAAATGCAAGGGCCGCTATGATCTTATCATCCTTGCCGGCCCCACCTGGTCCTATCAGCCAAGCGGACCGGTCCTGTCACTTATTGACCGCGACGGCAGCACCCTTTTGGCAAACCGGCCCGTGATCACCCTCATTTCCTGCCGGGGATACTGGCGGATGCACTGGCTCGGCCTGCGCGCCCTGCTGCAAAAAAACGGGGCAACCGTGGTCAACCGCATTGTCTTTACCCATCCCAGCAGGGAGCCCTGGCGCACCCTTGGCGTATTTTTGAAGCTTGCCGGCAGATCCCCGGAGAGATCGAGATTCATCGGCAGATATTACCCCCGGTACGGCCATGAAAAAAACCAGCTGGACGAGGCCGACCGCTTCGGCGCCATGCTCGGCCAGGCCCTGACCAGGGGAAAAGATCTTGCCGCCCTCAATTTCCAGACACCGCTGGCCATCAGCCGCGGCGGCAACCGGCAGAGTCCCCGCTGCTAAGCCCTTACCTCGCTTCACCGTAAGCAGCCGCTGATTTGGTTAAAATTCAATTCCCTTCTGCGCCTTTACCCCGGCGGCATAAGGATGCTTGATCATCCGCACCTCGGACACCAGGTCAGCGGCGTCCACAAGTTTCTCACTGGCATCCCGGCCCGTGATAACCAGATGCAGGCCGGCGGGACGATGGCTGATCAGGTCAAGCACCTCAGCCTCCCCCACCATGCCATAGCTGACCAGATAGGTCAGCTCATCCAGCACCACCATGTCATACCGGCCGCTCATGATCTTTTCCCTGGCAAAGTCAAATGCCTGCCTGGCAACTCTTATCACCTCATCCTTATTCTTCTGCTGCCAGGTAAAGCCGCTGCCCTTGACATGAAACTCCACCTGGCCGGCCAGGGCCTGAAATGCCCTGGCTTCACCGGTCTGGTGCTGCGCTTTGATGAACTGCACGATGCACACCCGCAGCCCCTGGCCAGCAGCCCGCAGAGCCTGGCCGAAGGCGGCCGTCGATTTCCCCTTGCCATCGCCGGTATGGAGCAGTACAAGGCCCCGGCGCTCTCCCTTGTTTCCCTCTTGATTTTCCATGGTCAGTCAATCCGCGCAGGAGTGGTAAATTTCCCCAGCTGTTTTTCATAATATTCACTGTTTTCAGGATCGACCGCAATCGCCTGTTTTTCCGCCTGCTGTGCCCTCTCGGAAAAACCGTTGCGCCAAAAGGCCAGGGCCAGGGTGTCGAGGATATAGCCCGCCGGTTTTTCAGCGGCAGCCTCCCTGGCCAGCATGAGGGCTTTTTTCGGATCGGCAATTTGCGGATCATCGGCCGTGAGCAGAACCCAGGCAAGATTATTCAAGATCTCCGGGTGGTTCGGGGAAATACGCAGCCCCTGCTCATAAGAGGCCACCGACTCTGCATACAATTTCCTTCCCTGCTGCAGGTCGCCAAGCAACTGGTACCAGAGGGGATTATCGGGCTGCTCTGCTGCTTTTTCCGCATAGAGCCTGGTCAGATGATCCAGCGGAGCTCTCTGCAGCAGATCATCCGGCATCTTCCACAGGGTGAAGCCGGTGCCGGCCAGGACAAAAATATAGAGCAAAAGGGCTCCATAGACTTTGCGATGATGTCTGGCGATCTGCCTGGGGTCATGCTCGCAGCGGTCCAGGAAGGTAACCCGTTGGGCGATACCGAAGTGATGCCAGCTGGGCAACTCTCGGATATTGCCGCTGAGCCAGGCCACCTTTTCCAGGGCATTGACGATACCCTGGCTGCTCCCCATACTTTCCATGGCATGCAGATCAGCCTGCCGTTCAAAATTACGCATGAAAAAGCCAAACACAATGCGGAAATAAAAAATCAGCAGCAGCAGCAGGGCAAAGGTGCTGGCAAATATCAGCACCACATCCGTTTTTTTGCCAAGCAAAGCGCTTAATTCGTAAAAATGGTCGGATTTCAACAGAACATACATGAAGAGATAGGAGCCGAGCTGGGCAATGAGGCTGAAACCCAGCAACAGGACAATGTACAGCTGGAGATGGTAGCGTTTCACATGGCCGATTTCATGGGCCATCACCGCATCCACTTCCTCAAAGCTCAGATTTCTTAACAGGGCAGGGGTAAAGAGGATATAGCGGAAGCGACGGATAAGGCCCATGACCCCGGCAGTGAGAACCAGCCCCTCAAACAGGGGCCAGACAAGAATATCGGCATACTTGAGCCCCTGCCGGCTGCAGAAGTCCTCGATATGGCTGCGCGTAAGCCCCTGCGGCATGGAACTGCACCCCCACAGACGCCTGATGATCTCGGGAAAGGCAACGGCCAGCAGGATAAAAAAGGTGAGAAAAAAAAGCGGCTCTCCCCAGGATGATTGAAAAAAGTTTTTAACCGCAGGAAAGGGAAGCAGCAGCAGGGCATCCGCCAGCAGCGAAAGGGTCAGCCATGGCAGGATGATGGGGATATTGTTTTTAAGATTGGTCTTAATAAAGGCGATACCGGAGTGCTGGCGGCCGAAAACCCGGCCATAGCTCTTTCTGGCCCCGTACCAGACCAGGCAGAGATAGAAGAAAAAGAGCAGAACCCCGGCCAGGCTGGCCAGCACTGGCAAACTGTGAACCCCTGGCAGCAAGGCGAAATAATATTGACAGTCCAGGAAATAGACATCAATGGCCAGAGAAATGATGGCCAGGATGGAAAGCTTCTGTTCAGCGGAAAAGTAGTCCGCCGCCTGCGTTATCCGATTCCTGCCATAGGTGAGTGTCACCAGCAGAAAAAAAAAGGCCGCCTTCAGCACAAAAATCAGGGAGGTAAACCCTGCGCCCAGCAGCGGGGTATCCGGGATACTGTTGGTGGAGAGGATAAAAATGACTACGACAAGATATATGAGGTTGTTATAAATCACTATCTTGTCCAGGCGGGACGGGAGCGGGTGAGACTGGCATTATGGCGCTGAAAACGGGCCAGATGCTGCTGCAGCTGCTGGGAGGTCATAATATTCTGCTGGACGAAAAACTCGCCGATTTTCCTATGCTGGCGCCTCTGTTCAAATAAAAGGGCGAGAAGTTGCGACTTGGTGAGCAATCCCTGCTGCAATGCCTGCTGACCGAATGGCAGGGAGGAGCTGACACAGCCCTTTAATACCAGAAAAATTTCGTCGCTGCTGAGCAAACCCCGTGACCGGGCGATTTCCCCCAGCCGCGGCCGCTGGGCCTTCTGCCACATTAATGCCTTGATAACACACTGCCAGCTGACCTGGCCGGCATAGTAGAGATAGTGCCCGAACAGCAGCTGCCGGTCCGGGATTGTGCCGCGATAGAGGTCCTGGGCATAAAAAGGCCTTTTACCCTGCCCTTCCTGGTAAACTCTCCCGGTCCCGCCCTTTTTCTCCCACATTCCGGACGTCTCGGAAAATTTGCTTCTGGCAACAGGGCCTTTCCCCCGCTGCTGTTTTGCCGGGGCTGGGCTGCGCCTGGCCGGGCTGAACGTGACAGGCGAAGAGGGGCCGCCGCCGTGGAAACGAAACCCTTTTTCGCGGGCCTCAAGGTATTGCAGCAACTGTTCATAGGCCTGCCGGACAGAATGAAACATGCGGGCGCTTCTTTTTCTCGCCAGTTCATCATGGCCGGCCAAGCGGTCCGGATGGGTCTCCATGGCCTTTTTGCGAAAAGCGCTTTTTACGCCGGAAAACTGGATATATTCGAGGAATTCCCGCGAAACCGTTAAATCAGACCCAAATATAATCCGGCATGCGCGGTACAATTCCTGCTCTTCGGCAACTCCAGCCATAAAAATCTTCTCCGAACCCGGTTAAGCCGTTGTAACAAAATAATGTCCTCATCTGGCTTGTAAAACGGCACTCTTTTCAGTACCCCCTTGAGGGGTATAGGGAGCCGTAACGAAATGGTTCAGAAAGCCGAGGTTATTTCGCAACGGCTCCTAAACATTCTTTTACCGAAAAATTCAGCCATTTTTCTTCCAGCGCAAGGGATGTCAACAATTATTACTTTCAAGCAGAGAATACCATACAACATAAGGAAGCTAAACGTTTTTTCTTAGAAAAAAAAGGCGGGAAGAAGGGAAAAAGAGAGGGAACTATGGCAGGACGATGTCAACTTCTATCTGGTCAGCCTCGGACTTGCTCAAAATAAGATTCGATTCACCGACACGCAGCTGGATGGGGCCGCCAAGAGGGGCCTTGTTCACCACATTAACCCTGGCAAAAGGGACGAAGCCCAGGTCAAGAAGGCGCTGCCGCATCGCACCGCAGGAGTGGTGCCTTTTGATGCAGACACAGCTTCCCGGGGCAATATCACTGAGCAGCCGGCATTTTTCCCCGCACTGATTCTTACCGCAAGGCGCGCCATGATGGGCACACTTCTTTTTCATCCACCAGAACTTCATCGCCAAACCTTCCTGCCGGTCATTTCTATATTTACCATTTAAGCAGAGCATTACTTTCTAATTTTTTGCCTGTGCCCATTTTATCAAGCAAAAAAGCCTTGGCAGGTCCCTGCCTAGCCAAATGCATCCACCTTGCTTCCTTTCATCTGCAGCAAAGCTTTATCCCAGGCCCGGCGACCGATCCCAGCCTCGACCCTGTGCACCCGGTCCGCCTGATCCTGCAGATTTTTCTGCAGCACCCGGCGGCTCTGTTCCGTCAGGGTAAAGGAGGTATAATGAGCTGCCGTTTGGCTGATATAATCGATCTTGAAATCAAACTTCATATCGCGTTTCTTTTCCGCAGGCCGAAACCCGCCCGCTTTCCGCCCTGCCTGCAACCTTTCCGGGCCAACCGTTACCGGTACAAATCACCGCCGCTGCCTGTCTCGCCTCTGTTACAATAATAATTCTCTTCCTGGAAATATGCCAGGGAGCAGATAAGAATTATTCGCGGCAACACCTTGACGCGGGAGGCAGCTGCATAGCCCGTCTGGTGCAACCCGACACCTCAGGAAATCCAGCCCTGCAGGGCATCAATAATCTTTTGCGCCTGCTCCTTGCTGGAAATGTTAAATTTCCCCTGGGCCTGATAAACCCCCTTCAGCTTACGGTACCGGCGGATGGTATAGCGGTCAGGCCCATATTCATTTAATTTTGTGTCCCATTGCTGATAGCGGAAGATGATGGTCGACCACGCCCCTTTGGACAGCACAACCTTATCCAGTTCCTTGACAATCAAAACGCCATCTTCCTCATAATTAATCGAAATCTCATCAATATTTTCAGCCATCGCCCATTTCCTTTCTCTTTTAAGGTCTGTACTTAAGTGCTTACGCAACCATATGCCAAAAGCGGACTCCCAGCCAAGGAAAATCCGGCCCTATCTTAGCAGTCTACTCAAAAAATAAAATTATTTTTTTTCAGCCAGCCGTTTTATTGAAGTAAACCACAGCCGCCTTTGCCAGTCAGGCTGCCGCCCGGATAAGACAGAAAAGCCTGCGCGCCTGGTTGCGAAGTTCCGGCCAATTTCCTCATTAATGATCACATCGACATCTACCCGCCGTAACCGCGGATATTCATTTCGCCCATGAAACACGCTTTAACTCATGCATTAAAGGTTTACATATGCTAAGATGTAACAATTAATTCCTTTGAAACATATGGAGCCGAAAAACATGCTGGAGCAAATCTTTGCCACAAATGGCCACAAAATTATCGAAACCATGACCGATGGCCTGATGCTGGTGAACCCGTCCGGCAAAATCCTTTATGTTAATAATGCCCTGGAAGAGCTACTGCGCTATAAGAAAAGCGAACTCATCGGCAAAAGCTGTGACATTCTGGGCTGTGACATTTGCGCCAGAACAAAAAGAAGGGGGAGAGCCTGCACCTTGTTTACCAAAGGTGAGGAAAAAAATCAGCGATGCACTTTCCGCCGCAAGGACGGAACCGTGGTAACCGTTCTGAAGAACGCTACGACCTTACGGGACGAAACAGATACTTTGGTGGCTGCAGTTGAAAATCTGACAGACCTGAGCTCCGTTGAGGAAAAAGACAGGGTTATCACCCACCTGAAGCGCCACATTGCTTATGAAGAGGGGTTCCAGGGACTTATCGGCAATTCCGAGGTCATGCGCAAGATGTTTGATCTTACCAGGAGCGCTGCCCATTCCGATGCGCCGGTTATCATTTATGGAGAGAGCGGCACCGGCAAAAAGCTTGTCGCCTCCGCCCTGCACCGGCTCGGCACCCGGCGGGAAGGGCCATTCGTCCAAGTCAACTGTGCCTCCTTGAGTGAGGAACAACTGGAAAGGGAACTGTTCGGCCAGACCAAGGGCGGCTTTACCGGTGCTGATTCATCGGCGGTCAGCCGGCTTGAAGCGGCAAACGGCGGCGATCTCTTTCTTGATGAAATCGGCGATATGCCCCCGGCCCTGCAGCTAAAACTGCTTCGCGTCCTGCAGGAGCGGGAAATTGAAAACGCCGCCGATAACCGTCCCGTCCCTTTACTGCTCCGCATGATTTCCTCAACCAATAAAAATCTGCCGAAACTCATTAAGGAGGGGCGCTTCAGGGAGGATCTTTACTATCGAATCGGTGTCATTCCCATCAATCTCCCCCCGCTCAGTGAAAGGAAAGACGACATCCCTGCCCTGGTTGAATTCTTTATCAACAGCACCAGCATTAAAACCGGCAAAAAAATCAACAGGATAAGCAAACAGGCCCTGGAGATTTTTCATCAATACAGCTGGCCGGGCAACGTGAGAGAACTGATCAATGCCATAGACTATGCCTTTGTCCTCTGCCCCGGCGATGAAATTCTAGCGGAACATCTTCCCCCCCATTTTGCCGCTCAGCTTAAAATACTGAATATCCCCGTGGTCAAATCCCAATTAAACAAAACCGATGATGAACGGCAACGCCTGGTCAAGGCATTAAAGGCAACGAACGGCAACAAATCCGAGGCAGCCCGCCTGATGGGCATCAGCAGGGTAACACTATGGAAATATTTAAAAAAATACCAGATAGAGGTCAACCGGAAGATTCAGGAATAACCCCATACCCCGGTTAGCCGCCCCGCCCCCTGCCTTCCCCCGCGGGGAGTCCCAAAAAAAAATTCCTTTTTTCGGAAAAAAATAGTAAAGTACCTCCTTTTTTTAACAACATCTGCTAATCATCCCTGACGCATTGCGGTTGACGAAAATTACCATGGTGCTTAATTGGTTTTAAAATAGAGGACATCTCATGGCTCCACAAGAAGCCTCATTGCGCCCCCGAGAGGAATGCGGAATCTGCGGTATTTACGGCCACCCTGATTCCGCCAAATTGACATATTTCGGTCTCTACGCCCTCCAGCACCGGGGCCAGGAAAGTGCCGGCATCGTCACCACCGACGGCAAACTGGTTTTTGAACATAAAAGCATGGGGCTTGTCTCCGAGGTTTTCAGTGAAAAGGACCTGCTGCGCCTGCAGGGTTCCCTGTCGGTTGGGCATGTCCGTTACTCCACCACCGGCGCTTCCAACCTTCTCAACGCCCAGCCGTTTACCGCCCGGCACCGTGATCAGTTTTTCGCCGTGGCCCATAACGGCAATCTGGTCAATATCCGTCAGTTACGTGATGAACTGGAAACCAGGGGATCCATCTTTCAGTCCACCATGGACAGCGAAGTGGTTGTCCATCTCCTGGCCTCGTTCAGCCATCTCCCCTTTAACCAGGCCATTACCGAGACCTTCAAGCAGATCAAGGGCGCCTATTCAATCCTGATCTTAACCCACAACAAACTGGTGGCCATTCGCGACCCCAACGGTTTCAGACCCCTCTGCCTCGGCAAAATCTCAAACGGCGCCTATGTCGTTGCCTCGGAAACCTGCGCGCTCGACCTGATTGAAGCAAATTACATCCGCGATATAGAGCCGGGCGAGGTATTGATCATTGATCATAACGGGCTTGAGTCCTTCTTCCCACAGGAAAAGCGGGCCACGAGCTTCTGCATTTTTGAGCATGTCTACTTTGCTAGACCGGACAGCGACATATTCGGCCTGAATGTTTACGCGTGCCGCAAGAGAATGGGCCAGATCCTGGCCAGGGAGACCAATATTGACGCCGACTTTGTCATGCCTTTTCCCGATTCGGGCAACTATGCGGCCATCGGCTTTTCCCAGGCGTCCGGCATTCCGCTGGAAATGGGGGTTATCCGCAACCACTACGTGGGCCGCACCTTTATCCAGCCGACCCAATCCATGCGGGACTTCTCCGTGCGGGTGAAATTAAACCCGGTGCGCTCCTTTCTCAAGGGGAAAAGAGTTGTGATTATCGAAGATTCCATTATTCGCGGCACCACCGGCCGCAGCCGTATCCGCTCCCTGCGCGCCTCCGGGGTCAAAGAGGTGCACATGCTGGTCAGTTGCCCGCCGACCCGTTACCCCTGCTATTACGGCATTGATTTCCCGTCCCAGGACCAGCTGATTGCAGCCAAGAAATCCATCGCTGAAATCCGCGATTTTCTGCATCTTGACACCCTGCACTATCTCAGCCTGGAAGGCCTGGTGGAGGCAACCGGCATGCCGGCCGAATCATTCTGCCTGGCCTGTTTCAACAACACCTATCCGGTGGAGCCGGACACCGGCTTCCACAAACTGTCCCTCGGTTGAAGCTGTGGAACATGGGCACTGATCATGTCATCACTTAGCCTGGCAAAAGAAGTTTTACAGATTGAAGCGGAAGGCATCCAGGCCTTAATCGCGCAGCTTGACGCCAACTTCGACAAAGCCGTTTCCCTGATCATGAACTGCCCCAGCCGCCTTATCATCACCGGCATCGGCAAATCAGGCATCATCGGCCAGAAAATTTCCGCCACCTTAAACAGCACCGGCACGGCATCTTTTTTCCTCCATCCGGTGGAGGCAATGCATGGCGATTTGGGCATTGTCGATCACAATGATGTGGTGCTCGCCCTTTCTTACAGCGGGGAAACAACGGAACTCAACATGTTGCTGCCGGTCCTCAAAAAACGGGGGGTGAAAACCATCGCCCTGACCGGCAACAAAAATTCCACCCTGGCCTCCTTTGCCGACGTTGTGCTGTCTGCCAAAGTCCCGCGGGAGGCTTGCCCGCTTGGCCTTGCCCCCACGGCAAGCACCACTGCCGCCCTGGCCCTTGGCGATGCCCTGGCGGTGGTGCTGATTGCGAAAAAGAAATTCGCGGCCAGCGATTTCCGCAAAAATCACCCCGGCGGCAGCCTGGGTGAACGCCTGAAAACCAAGGTGCAGGAGGTGATGATCACCGGCCCCCTGCTCCCCCTTACCGCGCCGGATTCCTCTTTGCGGGCAGCGATCAATATCTTGAACGAAAAGAATCTGGGGGCTGTTATCATCGCTGACGACAAGAGCAAACTCTGCGGCATTATCACCGACGGCGACCTGCGCCGCCTGCTCAGCCTGACCAAGCCCCTGGATCTTGACCGCCTGCAGGTCAAAGATATCATGACCCCCTCGCCCAAGACCATCCAAGAGGATCTCCTGGCCGCAGACGCTTTAAGTATCATGCAGCGCCATGAGGTGACCATCCTGCCCGTTTTGAACAAAGCCGGCCTGCTGGCCGGGATGCTGCACCTCCATGATCTGCTTGGCAAAGGGGAATTCCGCCTGCTGGTTTAACTTACCCTGGGCCGCCAGACCTTACCCGGTAGAAATACCTATAATACCAACAGGTTATTTCTTTTTTGCCGTTCAAGTCATATTGACAAACCTGCAGCTTTTGGTTAGCATCCCATTTGTACTTCTTTCATGATCGGCACGCATTTTAAGAGCTTGTTCAGAAATAAGCTCGCACGCAAATGCCTTTATTTCTACCTTAAACACGAGGTTACTAATGGGAATCACCAGTAAAGAAATCAATCCAGCCTTCGGCGCTGAGGTGACGAATATCCCAGGTGGTGAATATCTGAATCGATGTTTTTCCTGTGGGGCCTGCAGCGGCATCTGCCCCGTGAGTCAGGCCATCCCTGACTTTGATCCGCGGAAAATCATCCACATGGTCCGCATGGGATTAAAGGACAGGCTGCTCCACTCTGATCTGCTCTGGTTCTGCTCACGCTGCCGGAGCTGCATCTTCGTCTGCCCCCAGGATGTCCGTTTCGCCGATATCATGTCCGCCCTGCGCGACCTGGCCATGCAGGAAGGTATTATCACCGAGGAAAACCTGCGCGAAAAAGGCAAGTCCGCCTGGGTGGAACGGGATCTCTGCGTATCCTGTCTGACCTGCGTCCGGGTTTGCCCCTGGGAGATCCCGAAGATTGACCGGCAGGGGGTTGCCGGTATCGATGCCAGAACCTGCAGGGGTTGCGGGATCTGCGTTGCAGAATGTCCGGCTCAGGCCATCCGGCTCAATGAGTCCGAAGACGAGAAACTTATCGCCGCCTGCGGCGTTTAAAGCCGAGTGGAGAAACGCATGACTTTTACTCCTGATATCCAAGCATTTTGTTGCCACTACACCTCCCAGCAGACCATTGCCGAGGGAAGAGAAGGCCTGAAACAAGACGGCCTGCCGGGAAACGTCACCTTCCATCGCGTGGTCTGCACCGGCAAACTGCAGGTGAGCACCCTGCTCAAGGCCTTTGAAGAGGGCGCTGACGGGGTCTATGTGGTCGGCTGCCCGGCAGACCAATGCCATAATGTCAAAGGCAGCCAGCGGGCGGCAAAGCGGGTGGATGCCATCAAAAAGGCCCTGGCCGAACTTGCCGTTGAACCGGAAAGAATTGAAATGTTTCACCTGGAAAGAGGCTTCCACCCTGAATTTGTTGAAGCCGCCCAGCTCATGAATAAGAGGATCACCGATTTAGGCCCGAGTCCGTTTAAGGGGGAAGCAAAATGATCATCGCCGACAGAAAACCTGTGGATGAAATACTGGGCATGGTAAGCGATGCCAAAAAAATTCTGGTCCTCGGCTGCCGGGGATGCGTCACGGTGTGCTCCGCCGGCGGCGACCGCGAGGTGGAGATCCTTGCCTCGCTCATCAGACTGGGCATGCTGAAACAGGGCAAGAAGATCGAGACCATTGAAGGCTCCCTGGTCAGACAGTGCGACAAGGAATATATCGATGCCATTGATGAGTGGGAAGGCCAATACGATGCCATTGTTTCCATGGCCTGCGGCGTGGGCGTCAATTTCATCGCCAATCTCCGCCCCACCACCAGGGTCTATCCCGCGGTGAACACCAGCTTCTTCGGCGGCTCCGCCGAGCAGGGGGTGTGGAAGGAACAGTGCGCCGGCTGCGGCAACTGTGTGCTGCATCTGACCGGCGGACTCTGCCCGGTAGCCCGCTGCGCCAAAAGCCTGATGAACGGCCCCTGCGGCGGCTCGGTCAATGGCCGCTGCGAGATCCACCCGGATGTGGAATGCATCTGGCAGTCAATCCATGACCGTCTCGGCAGAATCGGTAACGCCGAAGCCATGAACGTCATTGCCCCCATCCGGGACTGGAGCACCGCCGGCCACGGCGGCCCCCGCAAAACCACGCGGGACGATCTGACCATCTGAGCAAACCGCCCTGCCGCCCTTGCCAATAAAAAAAGGCCGCTTCGACAAGCGGCCTTTTTTTATTGGCTTTCGAATCAATCCTTTTCACTGAAGTCGAGCTTGACCTCCTGGGCCGGAATAAATTTCTCGATGGTGGAAATATACCAGGTAATGATTTTCAGGGTGACATCCGGGATATTTTCATGAAACTGCAGGCCGACATTTGCATCATATCTGCTGGTACGCAGATTTTTCACCACCCCGATAATCTCCAGGGTCTGCTTGACCCCGGGGAACTTACAGTTCAATTTTACCTGATCGCCGATCTTGAAGTGAATGAGCCGCTTGTTATTCTTGCCGCGCACCAGGAAATGACAGCCTGATTTGGCAATATCGACAATGGTGCCGTTGTTCTCATTGTCGCCCACTTCAATGGCGGCGGGAATATAGCAGAAGGAGCGTTTTTCGCTGCGCAATTCACTTTTCTGAATAAGCTTCGGGTAATAAATAAACAGAAGCCGCACCGGCTGGTCAATCAGCGAAAAGAGTTTGGTCTGGAAGGCATAGATGGTGCCGTGATAGAAATAACGCACCACCAGTTCCGCGCCGCTGAACAGCTTATGCTGAATCTGGTGATAGGGCGAGGGCGGGGTGATAATAATGTAATTATCCACAAAACCGCAGAAGGTGCTCTCCAGAGGAATATCCACCCCCTCAAGCTCTATTTTCAGCCGAATTCCCAGCTCCAGCGCCAGCCGAATGCCCTGCTCAAATATTTTTTCATCCATGTCTGTCTGTCCTGCCTTTGTGCGCTTCCGCGGATGACAGCCGTGGCAAACCCTGCCGGCTTCCGCGGTTTAAATATTAGGGGCTATCATCCCGAGACGGAGCAGATCCGTTATCACCTCAGCCACCGGCAGGCCGATCACATTGCTGTATGATCCATCGATTTTTTCCACCAGAAAGCCTCCCCTGCCCTGCAGTCCGTAGCTGCCGGCCTTGTCCAGCGGTTCGCCGGTGAGGACATAAGCCCGGCAGAGATCAGCCGTGAGGGGCCTGAACAATACCCTTGTGCAAACCGCCTGTTTGACCATTACTCTGTCCGATTGCCGGCACAGGCAGTAGGCGGTCCACACCTCATGCCAGGCGCCGGACATCTTGCCGAGCATTGCCTCGGCATGGGCGGCATCAGCGGGTTTGCCAAGAATTTCACCGGCCAGCACCACAATGGTATCTGCCGCCAGAATGCAGGCCTGATCATGATGGGCGGCCACGGCCAGGGCCTTTTCCCCGGCCAGCCGCAGGACATATTCCTCCGGGCCTTCGCCGGGCCGGTTCTGTTCATCCACGGCAGCGGGCACGATCGTAAAAACAAGGCCCAGCTCCCGCAGAAACCGCTGGCGCCGGGGCGAGGCCGAGGCCAGTATCAGCGGGCAAACGGTACGAAAACCGCCCGGCATGCCCCCTCCGGCATGGACATGCACTGACGCTGAAGGCTGCCGCTCTGCAGCAACAACCTCAGGCCCTGATTGCATAGCCGCCATCCACCACCAGGGTCTGGCCATGAATCATCTTGGCCAGATCACTGCAGAGAAACAAGGCCAGATCAGCCACATCCTCGGGTGTGGTCAGACAGCCAAGGGGGGTGCGTTCCAGAGCGGTTTCCAGAATCTGGGTGCGGTTGGGGAATTTCTTCAAGGCCTCGGTATCCACCGCGCCGGCACTGATGGTATTCACCGTAATTTTGCGCGGCCCAAGCTCCACGGCCAGATGGCGGACCAGGGATTCCAGGGCCGCCTTGGAGGCCCCCACCGCCGTATAATTCTCCACCGCCCGGACCGAACCGAGACTGGACACCGCCAGTATCCGCCCGCCCTGCTGCATCAGGGGAACCGCCTGCTGGGCCAGGGTGAGCAGTGCCCTGGCATTGATATCCATGGCCCAGTTCCAGTGCCGGGTGTTTAACTCCATAACCGGCTTCAGCACCCCGGAGGCGGCATTGCTCACCAGAATATCGATCCGGCCGAACTCCTCTTTTATCCGCTCGAACATGGCCAGCACGTCCTCATCATTTGCCACATTGGCCTTGACCACCAGGCATTTCACCCCGGTACTTTCAATATCCTTTGCCGTGTCCTCGGCATCCCGCTTATGGCGAACATAGTTTACCACGAGGTTGATACCGTTCTCGGCAAAACGTTTGGCTATGGCCCGGCCTATGCCGCGGGAACTTCCGGTTACCAGGGCAACCTTTCCTTCCAGATTATACATTTATAGAGACTCCTTCATTTACGGAATTGGATGATGATTTTTAGAAGATAAAATGATAAGATTTTCACGAAAGATTGTAAAGATATCTTCACTTTTCATCTGGCATATATCATAACTGTTAGGAAAAACCATGGGGAAAATTCCGAGAAAACGACAACACCTGCTGCTCACGGCTCTTCTTTTCGTGCTGATCATGGGCACGGCCGGTCTGGGCCTGGCCGGCAGCGAGGGCGTTTCCGCCAGGGGACAGCTTCTCTATGTTCCCGTCTATTCCCACATTTATGGGGGCGACAAGGCGGAAGGCAATGAATTTTACCTCACCGCCATCCTGAGCCTGCGCAATACGGACCAGAGCCATCCCATAACCTTTTCGCAGGTCGATTACTATGATGCCGACGGCAAGCTGGTGCGGAAATACCTGGACAAGCCCGTGACGCTCGGCCCTTTCTCATCCTCCGAGTACATCGTGAAAGAGTCGGATACCAGGGGGGGCTTGGGCGCCAAATTCCTGGTGCGCTGGCAGGCGGATAAAATGGTCAATGCCCCGCTGGTGGAAACCGTGATGATCGGCACCAAGATGCAGCAGGGCATTTCCTTTACCTCCCGGGCCATTGTGCTGCAGGAATCCCCGTAGGGGCGGTTCGCGAACCGCCCCCGGTTTCCCGTGCCGGCAAGGCGGGTGATCAATGACGGAGAGAGAGCAGACGCTCAATGCGCTCGCGGATGGGCGGATGGGTGGCGAACAGCCCGGCAATCTGGCCCCCGGACAGGGGATTGACGATATACATCTGGGCCGTGGCCGGGTTGACGTTCATGGGCGCGCGGCGATTGCCCTGCTCAAGCTTGGCCAGGGCATTGGCCAGGGAATGGGGCCGGCCGCAGATAGCGGCGCCAGTGGCATCCGCCTGGAATTCCCGGCTGCGGGAAATCGCCAGCTGGATGATGGTGGCGGCCAGCGGGGCGATGATCATCATGGCCAGTCCGGCCAGCATGTTTCCCCCGCCGCCTTCCTCGTCATCCCCGCGCATGCCGCCGAAAAGCATGGCCCACTGGGCCATGGTGGCCAGGTAACTGATGGCGCCGGCCATGACCGCGGCAATGGAGCTGATGAGGATATCCCGGTTTTTGACATGGCCCAGCTCATGGGCCAGCACTCCTTCCAGTTCATCCCGGCTGAGGAGCTGCAGCAAACCGCTGGTCACCGCCACGGCCGCATGCTGGGGATTGCGTCCGGTGGCAAAGGCGTTGGGCGTATGGTCATTGATAATGTAGACCCTGGGCTTGGGCAACTGAGCCCTGTCGGCCAGGTAACTCACCATCTGATGCAGATCAGGCGCTTCCTGCTCACTGACCTCCCTGGCCCGGCTCATGGCCAGCGCCATCTTGTCGCTGAACCAGTAGGCGAAAAAGTTCATGGAAAGCGCCATCACCAGGGCAAAGGTCATACCGCTCCGGCCGCCTAAAGCCTGGCCGGCCACCAGAAAAAGGCCGGTCAGAACAGCCATCAGGATGCCGGTTTTAATCATACTTGTCATCACAATCCTCCATAAAGTCTCAACCAAATGTTTTCGTCATTTAGGAACCGTTACGAAATACCATGGCCATTTTTTCAATTTCGTTACGGCTCCTTATATTCCTCAAGAGGGTACTGAAAAGAGTGCCGTTTCGCGCATTTCTCTGGCCATGATATTTTTTTACAACGGCTTAATGTAATCATCAACACTTACAAGGCAAGATGCCCTCTCTTCCATTCCAGGCTGGTCTTACCCGTCGCAACATGACTTCCGGCAACAGGGGCGGGCAGTGCCCGCGACAACAGTGTTTTCTCCTTGCCATAGGTCGCGGGCATGGCCCGCTCCTACCCCGCGAGACTTTCATAGGTGCATAACGGCTGGAATTCGTAAATTATATGCCTGAGGTCGTTATTCCGGCGTGTTTTCAGCCGGAATCCGAAAAAAACAGGGGATTCCGGGTCACGCTTTGCTTGCCGGCAATGACGCCCTGGTTGCAAAATTGTGTAATCCTGCCTGGTTACTTAAAATTTAGAGTGTTACTATAGAAAAAAGTTCTCCATCTTCACATGAAAATCGGCAGCAGCAACACGGCAAGCCAACGCTGAGCGAAAATAGCGAAAAAAGGAGAGAAAATTGATTTCTCTTGCGGATTCAATTTTATCGTTTTAACAACAAATGGATGAACAAGGTTTCTTTGGAAATAGGTTGACTGGTTAAAAGAATTTTTCAAAACTTCCGTGATTGTATTCTTTTGAGCGTGATAACCAAAAACTATAACAATAATTTTTTAAGCCGTCAGAAGAGGCAAATTCCAGAGTTTGTCATGGCTGAGTGAACCTCTTTGCCTCGATGCTGCTAAACCAATAAAGGACGATATGAGAATCTATCCGAAAGAGCCAGATCTCTACACTATTTATCGCAGAATAAAACTGGGGGAAATTGATCTTCAGCCTGATTTTCAACGTGATCTTGTATGGAACAAGCCCAAAAAGCAAAGCCTTATTGATACAATTTTAAGGGAGTGGCAGTTTCCGCCGGTTTTTATGGTGGTGCCCTCTACCGGCGGAACGCTAGACGTCCTTGATGGCCAGCAACGACTTAATGCAATACTAGGAGTCTGTCGGACTTAACGCAACTCGTTCTGACAAATTACGTTGATCAAACATAATCAACTTGTTGTATTTTCATTAAAATGCTTGATTCTGGTGATGTTTTCTGTTAAATTAT
>JALNXE010000087.1 GCA_023230525.1 Desulfobulbaceae bacterium | reverse complement strand
TATCAACCGAAGGCCGGTGCCTGTTGACCAGGGGACCGTCCTTGACCTCCACATAGTATTTCGCCCCGCTTCTCTTGAGCAGCATGTGATGGTTGCCGGGGGCGATGAGGGCGCGGCCGCGCAGGACGGAATCCCCGTCAGCCGCCTCCTTGACCTCCACCTGGCAGATACTGTTCAGGCGGGCGGCAAAGGCCCTGGTAAAATTTTCCGGCATATGCTGGACAATGACAATACCCGGCGCGTCCTTGGGCAAGGCCTGCAGAAAGACCCGCAGCGCCTCGGTCCCGCCGGTGGAGGCGCCCACGGCCACTATGCACTCGGTGGTTTTGACCATGGCCCGGCCGGCTGATGACGGGGCCGCCAGCATCGCATCCGCAGTCAACTTCGGCTGGACAACCCGCCGGCGCGGGGAGAGCCTCGACAGCTTGGCCCGCGAAGCAGCCTTCACCTTGTCGCAGATCATGATTGCCGCTTCAAGGAGAAACCGTTTTGTGCCGACTCGCGGTTTTTCAATAATCTCAACCGCTCCGTATTCCAAAGCCCGCAATGCCGTCTCCGAACCTTTGCCGGTAAGACTTGAGCAGATAACCACCGGAATGGGACGCTGGGACATTATTTTCTGCAGAAAGGTGATGCCATCCATCCTGGGCATTTCCACATCAAGGGTGATGACATCCGGCAGGCCGTTTTTCATTTTCTGGACCGCGACAAACGGGTCCTGGGCCGTATCCATTACCTCGATCTCCGGATCGGCTGCCAGAATTTCAGCAAGCGTTGCGCGAACAAGGGCGGAATCATCCACGATGAGTACTTTTATCCTGTCTCTGCTAGGCATGGTATTGAGATGATAACCTCTGAAATTAATTTCCCCCCTTCCATCAGCCTCTATAATCCGCTCACCTGCCAGCCCAACGACGAAACGCCCTAAGCGTTATTTTTTCTGATAGATCGTCTGCGCCACCGAAGCAAAGGGCACGTCCATGCTGGCCAGGCTCTCGGAATGCCCGATAAACAGAAATCCTCCCGGTTCAAGCAGGCCAGCGAACTTATGCATCAAGCGCTCCTGCTCATTTTTTTCGAAATAAATAAGGACATTACGGCAAAAAATGATATGCATTTTCTCCGGAATGTTAAAATCATCATCCATGAGGTTAATGCGCCGGAAGGTCACAGACTCGCGCAGATGTTCCCTTATCTGCACCAGCCGTAGAGCGCGATCCTTGCTCCGCAACAGATACTTTTCCCGCAGGCCCAAGGGTATATCCTGAATCTGGTCTTCATTATACACCCCGCGTTGGGCAATTTTCAGAACCCGCGTGGACAGGTCGCTTGCCAGGATGCTATAGTGCAAGGCGCCGTTCTTTTCAGCAAATTCCTGTAAAACCATGGCCAGGGTATAGGGCTCCTCTCCTGTGGAGCAGGCTGAACTCCAGACCTTGAGTTTTGCAGGGCCGGTGAATGCCCTGCCGGCGGTAATGCGGGGAATAATCCGGTCACAGAGAATGGTGAAATGAACTGGTTCGCGGAAAAAGTCTGTCTTGTTGGTGGTGACCGTATCAACCATGTGCACCAGTTCCTCCCGCCTGCCTTGGGGGCTGAAAACATAATCAAGGTAATCCTCAATCGAACTGAATCCCGCCTGCCGCATCCTTCGGCGCAGACGCGACTCAAGCATCACCTGCTTGGAATCCGGCATCTTGATGCCGTAATTGTCCTGAATGAAGCGGGCCAGATGCCGGAAATGGTTTGCCGAAAAGGTCTCCTTGCTCAAACGATATCCCCGACTGAACACAAATTCCTGGTCAAGATTCTTCCTCCTCAAGGGCGGGCTGATCAATCCTGGTCAGCTCGTCCGTGGAAAAAAGCTTCTTGATATCAAGCAGCATGATGAATTCCTCCTGATATTTCCCCACTCCAAGGATATAGTCCTTTTTCCACCTGGTCCCCATTTCCGGCGGAGGCTCGATCTGATCAGGGGCGATTTCTATCACCTCCTTGACGGAATCAGCAAGAGAACCGATCACCAGAGTCCTCCCCTCTCTTGCAATTTCCATAACAATGATGCGGGTTGAGCTTTTCGGCACGGTTGCTTCCATGCCGAACTTGAGGCGCAGATCAATGACCGGGATGACGCTGCCCCGCACATTGATGATGCCGCGCATGAAATGCGGGGCGTCCGGCATTTTCGTAATCTTGGTATACTCGAGAATTTCCCGGACGTTACGTACATTAACGGTGAAATACTCCTCATCAATTTTAAAGGTGAGGTATTGATCAGTCTGGGTTATGGTATCGACGGTCATTGGTGGGCTCCCTGTTGTCATGGATGTTGGGAATCAGTACTTCTCAAATTCCACATCTGCCTGATCGCCGCCTGCTTCATTTAAATCGAATTCGAAATTTTCGGTTTTCTTACCAGCGGTTTTTCCCTTTTCTTTGGGATGGGCGAGGATCTTGTGAGCGGCAGACTTCCTTTTGGCGGATTTCATCTTGCCCCCTGCCGCGGCAGTACGGCCGACATTGAAGAATGAAATCGTTTCCTGCAGCTCCTCCGCCTGACCGGCAAGCTCTTCCGAGGTTGCCGAAAGTTCTTCTGATGCGGAAGAATTCTGCTGGGTAACCTGGTCAAGTTGCTGGATGGCACTATTCACCTGTTCCGCCCCTTTGAGCTGCTCATCAATGGAAGCGGTGATTTCGTCAACAAGTTCCACGGTTTTCTGAATATCCGGCACCAGCTTGTCGAGCATTGCCCCTGCTTCTTCGGCAGTCTGGACGCTTTCACTTGACAGGGAATTGATCTCCGCCGCCGCCAGCTGGCTGCGTTCCGCCAGTTTTCTCACTTCAGAGGCAACAACCGCAAATCCCTTCCCCTGTTCGCCTGCCCGGGCTGCTTCAACCGCTGCGTTCAAGGCCAGCAGATCAGTTTTATTGGCAATCTCTTCTATCACTTTAATTTTGTTGGCGATCTGCCGCATGGCCTCCACGGTCCGGTTGACCACTTCACCGCTCTTTTTGGCATTTTCCCCGGCCTGCATGCTGATCTTGTTGGTCTGTTTGGCGTTATCCGCCGTCTGCTGCATGGTCGAAGTCATCTCCTCCATGGATGAGGCCACCTCCTCGGTGCTGGAGGCCTGCTCCACCGCGCCCTGGGAAAGCTGTTCCGCGCTGCTGGCCATCTCTTCACTGCCGCTGGCCACGTTCTCGGAGGCGGTATTGACATCATTGACAATTTCCCTGAGTTTTGCCACCATGCCCGTCATGGCATCTGCCAATATCCCCACTTCATCTTTCTGCTTGATATCGAGATTAACGGTCAAATCACCACCGGCAATGGCCTTGGCAAAGTCAACCCCTTTGATGAGAGGCGTGGCAATGCCCCTGGCAATAAGCAAAGCGATCACGCCGACAACTACGGCAAGGACCGCGCCGATCAACAGTACGGAATAAATAAGCGACTTGACCGGCGCCATAATTTCCGCTTCGTCAATCTCTGCCAGCAGAGCCCAGGTAGTTTCTCCCACCTTGACCGGCGTATAAGCCGAGAGAACCGGATTGCCGTTGTAGTCGATGATAATCTTTGACCCAGTCTGGCCGGCCAGGGCCTCCCGTGCCGCTTCGGTATCAACACTGCCCTTGGCGGGATTGGCAAATGAAGCCTTGACGGAATGATTGACCGAATCGAGGAAGGAGTCGGAGCGCATGAGTTTATCCGGGCCTACCAGGTAGGTCTCGCCGGTCTCACCCATGCCCTCGCGCTGCTGCATGATACTATTCATCGCAGCCAGGGAGAGCTGCAGGCCCACGACTATTTCTATCTGGCCATGATCGATGACCGGCTGGACGGCAAAGGCGCTCGGCTCATTGTTACTGGGGGCATAGGGGGCAAAATCGGCGATCTCAAATTTTTGGGTTTGTATTACTTTTTTAAATAATTTTCCGAGGTTGGTACCGGAATATTGGCCGTTGACAAAGTTTGTCTGGAAATCCGACTCTTTTGCTGCGGTGTAGAAGGCCGTCCCTTCCGGAGTGAAAAGGAAAAGATCGTAGTAGCCGTATTTCTCAATGTATTTTTTGTAATATTCGTTGCCGTTTTCGTCAACCGGACTGAAGGCCTCCGCCACATCGATTTCCGCCACAATTGCCCAGCTGAGATCACCAACTTTCAGGGGAGCATAAACGGAAAGCACCGGATTGTTATTATAGTCGAGAATGACTTCTGATCCACTCTTGCCGCCTAAAGCCGCATTTACCGCCTCCGTGTCAACCCCGCCTTTAGCTGGATTGGCAAATGAGGCCTTGATGGAATGGTTTGTCGGATCAAGAAAGGAATCGGACCGCATGAGCTTATCCGTGCCGACCAGATAGACCTCGCCGCTTTTACCCAGCCCGGTGCGTTCCTGCATGATATTATTGATGGCAGCCACTGATAACTGCAGGACCACCACCCCGATAATTTTGCCATTTTCTTTAACCGGGGCGCCGACAAAAGCGCAGGGTTCATTATTGGACGGCGCATATGGTTCAAAATCCTGCAGACTGCCCCCCTGCATAGCTTTTTTAAACAATTTCCCAAGGGGCGAATTCTTTAAATTGCCGTCAACTATGTTCTGGCCGAGGTCAGATTCTCTGGCAGCAGTGAAAACGATGTCACCGTCTGCCGTAATGAGAAAAAGGTCATAGTACCCATATTCGTCTTTATACTGTTTTAGCCAGGGCCCGAAGGTTTTCTCTGCCTCAATCCAGGAGGTGCCCCCAATCTTTCCGCCTTCGATCGCGTATGCTTTTCCAAATCTGGATAAAGCGCTCATCACCGTCTCATTGCCGCCTAAGACGTTGGCATCGGCAAGCCGCTCGCCAA
This sequence comes from Desulfobulbaceae bacterium, assembly GCA_023230525.1. Lineage (GTDB taxonomy): Bacteria > Desulfobacterota > Desulfobulbia > Desulfobulbales > SURF-16 > SURF-16. The sequence goes on along the minus strand of JALNXE010000087.1, from coordinate 13,674 downwards.
AATAACGTTTTATCTGGTTGGATTTGATGGCCTGCACGGCCTGCAGCTTACTGAAGGCCTCCTGCCGGAGAGTAGCCACCGTTTCCATCAAGACGCCCATGTCTCCTTCACGTTCTGCAAAAAATTTCTCAATCTGACTCTTCTTGATCTCCCGCACACCTTCAAGCTGATTGTAGGACTGCTTGATCAGGGCCTTCTTGGCAAGGTTGGCGCCCCACCATCCGACCAAGCAGAGCGGAATAAGGCCAGCCAGCAAAAATAGGCCGATCAGCTTCGGTTTCATTTTCACATTATTCAGATTGAGCATGGTATTTCCTCCGCGGTTTATGATTTAAAGGTCTTCACAGCGGACCTTTGGGAAATTCGTTATTGCCCTGCCCTTATTTTGTCCCGGGACAATACAGACTGTTCTTCTTTCAAAAGTTTGACCGGATCAAGAATGAGCGCCACCGTGCCGTCGCCCAGAATCGTGGCGCCGGAGATGCATTCAACGTTTTTATAAACCTCCCCCACCGGCTTGATCACCGTCTGGTAGTTGCCGATGACGCGATCAACGGCCAAACCCGCCTTTCTGCCGTTGGCCTCACAGAGAATAACCCGCCGGGACTGGGGAATATCGCCGGCAATGGCAAATCGCTGCCGGAGACAGATATACGGCATCATCTGGCCCCAGACATTGATCACATTGTTGCCATGGGCGTTTTCAATATCTTCACGGGTCTGCTCAAAGCATTCGACAACTGCCGCCTGGGGTATCACGTACTTTTCGCCGCCGGTTTCCACTAATAATCCATCAATGATGGCCAGGGTGAGCGGCAGCCGGATGGTAATTTTCGTCCCTTCGTGGCGCCGGCTGGCAATCTCGATGTGGCCGCGTAACGCCTCCACCCCCCGCTTCACCACATCCATGCCCACGCCTCTGCCGGAAACGTCGCTGACAACCGTGGCGGTGGAAAAACCCGGTTCAAAGACCAGCTGATAAATCTCTCCCTCGCTGAGTTCCCCGCCCTCGGCAATAAGCCCTCGCTCTCTCGCCTTGGCCCTGATTTTCGCCTCATCCAGCCCTGCACCGTCATCGACGATGCTGATCACCACATCCGCGCCCGATTGGGTCGCGGAAAGCATGATGACCCCCGTCTTATCCTTGCCCTGGGCCAGTCTTGTCCGGGGTGATTCAATACCATGGTCAATGCTGTTGCGGATGATATGGACAAGGGGGTCGTTCAGCTGCTCGATGACCGACTTGTCCAGCTGCGTCTCTTCTCCCTCCATCTCCAGCACAATCTCCTTGCCCAGTTCCTTGGAAAGATCACGCACCAGCCTTTTGAACTTGCTGAAGGTGGTGCCGATGGGCAGCATCCGCAGACTCATGGTGTTATCGCGCAGTTCCGTGGTGAGCCGCTCAACCTCTTCCGCGATACTTACCGCAATCGGGTCGCGGGATACGGTTGAATGCTGCGACAGACGCGCCTGGACAATGACCAGCTCTCCCACCAGATTCACCAGGGTGTCGAGCTTACTGGCCGCGACCCGCACGCTGTCGCTGCTCTCCATCTCTTTTTGTTTTTCACTGAGTTTGCGGATATGCTGCTGTTCAGCGAGAGCCGATTTTACCCGGCTTGGGTCGACAAGTTTTTCCTGGACCAGGGTCTGCCCAATCAAGGGCCTGTTGGCCAGAATCTCCGCAAGTTTTTCCTGGGCGATGTCCCCTTTCTCAACGAGAATCTCTCCCAGCCGCAGCGGCTGCTCGATATGCGCGACGCTGTCGGCATCCTCGAGAACGGTGATATCGATGTCGCTTTCATCCTCCACAAAGATAAACACATCGCGGATGGCCTGCTCTCCCCGGTCCGTGGTCAGGACAATGTCCCAGGACAGATAACAGCATTGCGGATCGATACCCGCCAGGCCGGGCACGGCCTGGCAGTGACACACCACCGTGCTTTCTCCCAGTTCCCGCAGCTCGGCAAAGAGCGGCGCCAGATCAGTGCCGGTCTGGAAGATATTTTGTCCCGGTTTAAACCTCACCCGCCAGATGGCGGACTGCTTTTTCTCTGCTGAGATTTTTTCCTCGCAGGCCGGGGGGCGGCCCGGGGGCTCGTCCGCCAATGCTTCTTCCCCTTTCTGCATTGCCTGAAACCGGCTGACCATGGCCTCTCTTTCCGCCGGGGTAACCTCCTCCCCACGCACCATCCGCCGGATAACATCGCCCCCGGCCAGCGTCAGACTGATCAGATCCTGGCTTACCTTCAGCTTTCCCGAACGCACCCCGTCATAGATGTTTTCAATCTCATGGGTAAAATCGGCAATATCATCGAAACCGAACATTTTCCCGGAACCTTTGATGGTATGCAGCGCCCGGAAAATCCGGTTTACCAGCGGCATATCTTCCGGGCAGCCCTCAAGTTCAAGCAGCGCCGCTTCCAGGTCATCCAAAATCTCAAGCGCCTCGGTTTTATAGATGTCTGTTTCCATTTTCCTCCTCAGGCCATAACTTTTTTCAACACAGCCAGAAGCTGATCAGGACCGAAGGGTTTCCTGATGCTTTGGGAATCAGCCGCAGGCAATGATCGTTTACATCACGGGATTTCGCCCTCAATGGACAGGGCATACGGCTTCAAGCCCGAGTTCCCTGATAAGCCCGGCTACTGTGTCTGGCGCGTCTATCATCAGGAATTCCTTGCCCGCTTCCTCTGCTGTCTTTTTCAGGGAAACGAGCAACTGCAGCCCGGCCGCATCGCATTCCGCCACCCCCCGCAGATCAACAGTTACCGTATTGGCCCTGGAAGCGAACTGCAAAAGCCCTTCTCGTAACTCGGCAACCCGGTAAATGGTGAGATCACCCGCCAGTTCATATGCCTCTGTATCTTTTCCCGGCTGTTCATCCATACTCATGCCCACACCACGTAAATGAATTGTTAGCGGCTCAACGAGCCAATATTGTTCCACAATCCCAGCCGGCTGTTTCTTCCCTCCCGCCGTTGGAATGTGAAAAACCGGCACAATCAACAGGGAGCCCTTTGGCAGCCGTGCAAACAGCAAACTTTTATCATTTGGGGAGCAAACGCTGTTCACAGGTGAACTTGCCAGGTGGCAACGAACAGCAACCGGCTTCACCTGCATGGGAAGCGGTACACAGGATTGGTCAGCAATTCTGCCAGCGGGAAGGGAAACGGTTACTGATCTTTTTCAGTGCATATGCGGAAGCGGTCAAAACAGAACTTCCCGCGGCACTTCCCGTAACGCTGGGCGTACGCTGATGCGGACCGGCCGGATTGTTCTCGTCATTTTCCTGAAATTCAGGGGAAAACAGGGGTGGGGCCCTGCCGTAAACGCTTAAGGGGCTGCGGTTGAAGTTGTCGGACCGCCAAAATGCTATCGAGCTCTATAAAGATCTGCCCCGCAACCGGTGAGCGGCAGCGCAACAGGTAAGCGGCAGATTTCAGATTTTTAAAAATCCTGCGGCAGGACAAGCCAAGTGATACAAAATGGTATCACCTAACCAATTTCATTATGCACCTTTTTCTAAATCAATGTCTAATGCAAAAATAATAATTCGACAACTTCTCGGGAGAAAGAGATAACCCTTGCGAATTATGGGCATTCAGCAAAATCCGTCCGGCAGCTTTATTGCAAAAACGGCAACAAGGCTGCCGAACAGAAAAATGCCCAAAACGCCGCAGGATGAGGGGGTAATCAAGGGATGGCAGACCTGGGGCGCGCCCTTTACGGATAGGTCTGCCCGGTGGGGCGGATCATGATCTCATTGACATTGACATGGGCCGGCAGGGTGAGCAGCCAGTGAATGCCGTCGGCAATGGCCTGTGGGTCGAGCAGTTTGCCGAACTGGGCAATCCCCTTGCCGAAATTTTCCGCGTCGTAGCCGGCCACATCCTGGAATTCGCTGATGACGATGCCGGGCATGACCACGGAAACCCGCACCCCATGGGAACAGATTTCCCGCCGCAGGCCTTCGGCAATAGCGCCGATGGCGAATTTGCTTGACCCGTAGAAGCCGCTGAAGGGCGAGATATTTCTCCCCACCACGGAACCGATCACCACGATGTCGCCGGCTTGCCGCTGCACCAGGTACTGTCCCGCCCGGCGCATCAGATGGGCAGCCCCCAGCACATTGACCTGGTAAAGCTGCTGCCACTGGGATTCGTCACTGCCGAGGATGCCGCCGGCCAATCCGCGGCCGGCATTGACGACCACGATATCATACCTGCCCCCGCCCTCATTCCAGCGCAAAGCCCGGTCCAGCAGCAAATCAATATCACCGGCAACACCCGCATCACCGGCCACGGCCAGAGCCCTGCCGCCCAGATCGGCAATTTCGGCGGCCAGTTCGTCCAGCCGCTCTTTCCGCCGGGCGGAAATCACCACGGCCGCGCCTGAGCGAACCAGGGCCAGGGCTGTGGCGCGTCCAATGCCGGAGCTTGCTCCAGTGACAATAGCTGTCTTGCCTGCTAATGGTTTATCCATGATTGGTTTCCTCTCTGGTATGGTGGATTCCACCGTAAAGAAAGCATCAAAACAACCTCTTCATCCTCTCTCGACATGGTCTTCCCAACTGGCTCCCATCATCCTCAGCTTCTCCTTTCGAGAAAGGTGTTTTATCTCCATAGTGTTTTGCATGAGGTAAACTCCTTTTATTTTTTCAGTAATTATCCTCCATCTCATGGTGAAGGTCAATCATGGTCATTGGCGAAGTCAGCGCAGGGAACGCGAAAATCACCGGTTTATCCAGTGTATTTTATTGTTAGAAACAAGTGTCATGTCGCAATAATTCCAGCCAATTCCATGACTTTTGTCCGGAGATAGCCAAAGCTAGGGGATGCATTGTTGTTCACATCCATATGTGGTGTGATCCTCTCAGCCCATATAGACTTCTCTGCACCGATGGCTTGCCAACCTTTGGTTGAGAGTGCCGCCGAGCCACCTGGGAAAATGGCATCGGCAAGTTTCTCCCATGTGCCACAAATTGAATCATTATCATATGTGTTCAGAACAGTATCTTTTGCTTTTGGGTATGCTTTCTTGAGCGCGGGAATGTCGCCAAGAAACCAAGCTTCACCTTCTTCTATGGCAACACAAAAACGAGTTTCTGGCTTTGAACCACAAGCGTTGAGGATCGCGTATAATTCTTCGAGGAAGGCTTTCTGGCACTTATCGTCCAAGTCGCAAATCAAAATCACCACAGCAGGGTAATCTTTCGGGTAGTTGGCAAATGTGTTTCCATAGCCCCTTAGTAATTTTGGGAGTTGAGTTAACAAAATGCGTTTGCTTGCATCGGAATTACCGCCAAGATTTTTGGGAATCCGGCCAATTCCTTTATACGGATGAACCTTGAATGTATGCTCAAGACCGATGAGTTTGGGGATCAGAATATCGAGAGCCTTTTTTCCGGACTGATCTTCAACGAGTATCTCAAAATGCATCTGATTACCTCGCATCCAAATAATCGCTGTACCAGAGTCCACCCAAAGGCAATCCCTCCGCAACCAAGTTCTTCACTGTCTCGTCTTCGCTTGCCCTCCGGATAATTGAAAAACCATCTGGGCCCTTTTCCAGAATCCAAACTTCGGAAGGTTCCAAGGCATCAACCAAATACGGTTGATGGGTAGTGATGAAAACCTGAGATCCGCCTTTGCGGCCTGTCGCGTGTTCACGAAATTCCCTCGCTAAAGATTCCAACAGTTTGTGATACAAGCCATTTTCCGGTTCTTCGATGCATAAAAACGGCGGTGGTGTTGGATCTTCAAGCAGAAGTAAGTAAGCGAATACCTTCAGTGTCCCGTCAGACATCTGTTGGGAATAAAATGGGTCCTGAAAGCCCTTGTCATTGAACCGAAGAAGCAAGCGGCCATCGTTGGTCGGTTCCGTATCGATCTTGTTGATACCAGGAATTTTTTCGGCAATTCGGTTGAGGATCGTTTGGAACCGCTTCGGATGCTCCCGCTCCATGAACTGCACTACATTGCCAAGATTGTCGCCCAGGATATTTAGATGTTTTTGTGGACCGGCAAGCGGCAGGCTACGTGCGGAATTCGGAGTGAAGTAACTGACATACCAGCCTTCAATGAACCTGCGAAACGCTGAAATCCTCGGATGTTGTTTCAATGATCCAAGGGTTGCAATTCCCAGCTTGCGCATGTCCTCAAGTTCGACAACTTCGGTTTCTTTGGACTCTTCTTTTGCTTCACCGGACTTAATGGATTCCATCAGTCCAAACAGGTCGAAATCCCCATGATCTTCATTGATTTGACGACCTTCCTGTTCTCCTTTCCACACCACTCCCTTACCATGATTCAACACCAGAAATGAGAATGGCCATCCGTGTTTCTGGCCTTTACGCCTCTGCCTGAGACGCTCTTTCAATACATATGGACGGCCAGAACTATCTAGATCAATTGCAATCTCATAGGTAATGGGTCGAGCATTCCCATCTTCCTTGTAATACACCTCGAATTCGATTGGTGCTTGTTGACCTTGTGCCCTAATTCTATTAAAGCCACCTCGACCGCGAGAGTCGCACGCCTCTTCAATCCCTGATTTCAAAGCATCCGCCAAGAAACCAAACGCATCAAATAATGTGCTTTTCCCAACACCATTTTTGCCAATAACCGCAGTCATGGGCGTGAGAGGCTCGGCCAGTTGCTGATTCCATAGCCGGCCAAGAGTAACGTCCTTCAAAGACCTAAAGTTTTTGATTCTGAATCCTTCTATCTTTGCCATAATTTTCCTCATATTATTGCAGCCGGTCAGTCGTAACACATTAACAGCTATAGCTCTTCTTCGAAATCCAGCAAGGTTAGTTCTTCATTGTAACATCTAATGAATTCTTATACAGATCGGGGATATAATAATCAGAAAAATGCCTACTAATTGCAAATTTATATTTGTCTGGTGTCAATAGTAACATGGTTATTCTAATCGCAGCGCTGACCCGTGAAACGAAGCTTGCTGAGCCGCAGGCGTATGCAAGCGGGAGCCATCGGGTCAAGTGCCTTGTTCCGGCGCAAGGCGCCAGGAACAAGTAATTTCTACAGTTCTGTATATCACCACAAATTGCATGATACACGAAAAGCTGCCAATTATTCACGGGCAATAATCTCTGTCGAGATGATCGCTGAGGGATCTTCCGGTGCTTCCGAATAACCTCTCCTTTTCAGCTTGCCGGGAACTCGGGATATCGCCGCCCGTTATTTTCAAAACTTTTCTTACTCCAGGAATATGTCATCTGGCAAGATGAAAAAAACGCAGGGATAGAGGGAGGCAGGAAAGGAAGCCAAGGGTCAGGAGACAGGAGTCAGAAGACAGGAGGCGGAATAACTGATTTTTTCCCACCTTGCTTCTTGTCTTCTGTCTCCTGTCTCCTATCTTCTGACTTCCAGCGGAGGTTTGGCGACAGGAAAACAGCGCGCAATAATGCAACAAAGCCGTCCCAAACAGAGACAGGCGAGGCTCTAATGCTTCCCCGGGCCGGAGAATTTCGCCTTGGCGCCATGCCAGACAATCGGCAGGACCGACACAATGATGATGCCCAGCACCACTTTTTCGAAATTGGCCTTCACCCACTCGTTGGTGCCCAGGAAATAGCCGGCCAGACTAATGCTGGTCACCCACAAGGTCGCGCCCATCACGCAAAACAGCAGATACTTGCGGTAGCGCATACTGCCGGCCCCGGCGACAAACGGGGCGATGGTCCGGACAATGGGGACAAAGCGGGCGATGATGACGGCCTTGCCGCCATGCTTCTCATAAAAGGCCTCGGTTTGGGTGAGATATTCATGTTTAAAAAACAAAATCCGCTGCCGGGCTTTCACCACGCGGCTGAAATTTTTCCCGACAAAGTAATTGATGTTATCGCCCAGCAGGGCGGCGCCGATCAGCAGCGGGATAAGGATCTGGATCTCCAGCTTGCCGGTTGAGGCGGCCAGCAGCCCCACGGCAAACAGCAAGGAATCCCCCGGCAATAACGGCATGACGATCAAGCCGGTTTCAACAAAGATGACGAAAGCCACCAGCAAATAGGTGAGGGTGTCGTAAACGCTGAGAAAGTTCTGCAGAACGGTTAACGGGTCTTTCAGGAAATCAATAAGAAAATCGATAAATACCATATCAGTCGTACCTTACGCGCAAAAAGCGCCCATCATTATGAATGTAAATCTATCCAAAAAAATCAGCTGCCGGCCAGCCGGAGGTTATATCACCGGCCAGCCGAGGGTCCTCACCACTCCAGCCGGAAGGTGTTGTCCAGGGCATTGACCTTGGCCAGTTTCACTTTGATCCTGTCGCCGGGGCTGACATTCGGCCCCTGATTCAGCGGCAGATCCCCTTCCAGCAGGATATCGGTCAGCACCACCTGGACGCGGCGGGCCTGGATCTCCAGCACCAGGGCCTCCAGCCGGTTGCCGACCCCCACCTCCTGGGCCAGATATTTGAACAGCCAGTAGCGGTGGCGCAGCAGGCGCACCTGATTGGCCCGGGCCTGGGCGGTGAGGATGGCGGCGGACAGGTCCCGGCAGTCGCTCGGGGTGTAAAGCGGCCCCTTGCCCTGCAGCACATGGCTCAACTGCTGCTGCATAACCAGATCGAGCAGCCGCCTGATGGGCGAAGTCACGGTGGTATACTGCGAGGCGCCCACCCCGCTGTGCTGCTTCGGTTCGGTGAGCAGCTGGCCCCTGGACAGGAAACGGCGCTGCCGGAAATTGATGAACAGATCCTTCTGCACCCCAGGGGCAAGGCGCTGCCGGGGCGGCTCCTGGGCCCGGTACAGGGCCGGAATCTGCCGGTCGGCCAGGTACTGGGCGGCCAGCATGTTGGCCAGCACCATGAATTCGGCCACCAGGGTTCTGGCCGGGGTGTCCACCTCGTCGAGATGCACCTGCAGACTGCCGTTTCTGCCGAGATTGATGTTGACGTCCGGGATGGGGAGGATGAGCGCTCCGTCGGCCAGCCTGCGCTCCTGCAGCCGGCAGGAAAGCTCGGTGAGCACCCGCAGCTCCTGATCCTGCCCGCCGGTCAGCAGCTCCTCGGCCTGTTTGTAGGTGATCCGCCGTTTTACCCGCACCACGGCGCGCACGACCTTACAGTCCTTCACTTCGCCCTGGCCGGTCAGCTGCACCAGAAAACTGAGCACCGGCCGGGTCTGGCCCTGGACCAGGCTGCACACCCCCTCCGAGACGATTTTCGGCAGCATGGGGATCTGCCGGTCCGGAAAATAAAGGGAGGTGCCCCGCTGGCGGGCAGCCGTAAACAGAGGGTCTCCGGGTCTGACATATTCGCTCACATCGGCAATATGGATGCCCACCAGGAAATTATCCCCCTGCCGCTCCACATGCAGGGCATCGTCAAAATCCCTGGTGAATTCCCCGTCAATGGTCAAGAGCGGCAGATGACGCAGATCAAGGCGATCGCCGTCAAACAGGGCCTGCTCATCCGGTTGCGCGGCCAGCTGCCCGGCCCGCGCCAGCTCCTCGTCCGAAAAATCAACCGGCACATCCTGCCGGAGAAGGGCGACATTTTCATCCGGCTGCCAGATGCCGGCCTTGATCAGCAGATAAAAGGGATCATGGGGATGGCTGAGCCCGGCTTTTTTGAGCAAGTCACGGGCCAGGGCCGCCTCCGGCGCCTCACTGTCGAAAAGATAAAACTGCCGGACAATATCCAGACACCTGTCCCGTTCCGGCCAGTCAGGCACCGGCTCACCAGCCATCAGGGCCTGCATCATCCTGGCCCCTGTTTCCAGCATCTCCTCGCGCCGCCGCTCTTTCTCCTCACGTTCGCGGAGCTGCTCCACCGCCTCCCGGCTGTGCACCAGGATTGCGCCGTCCTTGAACTTGAAGAAAATCCGGTCGTCAAATACCGCCCGCAGGAAAGCGGCGACCTGATCATCCCCGGTCTGGGCGCCAAAACAGAGTTCGGCCAGGAAGAAAGGGGAAAAGGAGGCAGCCCCCTCTTCCACGGCCAGCTCCCAGATCTCGGCCAGATCAATTTCCCCGACCAGCCGCAGGCGGCTCTCCGCCACCCCCTGCAACAGCTGCATGATCTCCTCGCGGGCCAGCTGGGTCGGGTGTTTCCGGTCAGTCTGATGCAGCACCCGGCTGGTCGGCAGATTGATCTCCTTGCCGTTCTGGTTCATGACGCGCAGCCTCTTTCCCTGGTCCTGCAACACCAGGGCGCAGAAAAATCTGCCCTGCTCAACATATTCTATGATTTTTCCCTGCAATATGAGTACACTCTGTGGTTGGTTATTTTATCAGGACAGTGATGACAACTCAGCTGCCAAAAGCCTGCGGCAGAATGAGTCTGCCCTGGCAGCCCCTGCCGCTTCCCGGACAGGTCCATTGACTGCGCAACGAATAGATAAGGAAAGGAGACCATAATGGATTATCATGGAGAAAAGCAAGTTAAATCAGGCCTTGTGGCCCTGGTCGGACCTCCGAATGTGGGCAAATCCACCCTGCTGAACACCCTGCTCGGCCAGAAAATCTCCATCGTCTCCCCCAAGCCCCAGACCACCAGAAACAAAATACTGGGCATTGTCAATGGCGAGGATTACCAGATCGTCATCCTGGACACCCCCGGCATCCACACCGCCCGCAGCCCGCTCAACCAGGGAATGGTGAAAATCGCCGTCAGCAGCCTGGCCGATGTGGATGTCATCATTTTCATGATTGACATCAGCTTTCCCCTGCCCGGCAAAATCATTGCCGCCACAGACCATCTGCAGAACGCCGGCAAACCGGTCATCCTGCTGGTGAACAAGGCGGATCTGGTGGCAAGGGAGAAACTGCTGCCCATACTTGAGGCCTACCGGAACGTCTTCCCCTTCCATGCCATGATTCCCATCTCCGCCCTGCACCGGGACGGCACGGATATCCTGCTGGCGGAACTGCTGCAACTCCTGCCCACCGGGCCCCGCTTTTATCCCGAGGACATCCCCACCGACTCAACCGAGCGCTTCATTGCCGCGGAAATCATCCGGGAAAAGATCTTTCTGCTGACCACTCAGGAAATTCCTTACTCCTGCGCGGTGATGGTCGACAGCTTCCTGGAGGAAGAAAAAAAGATCACCATTCATGCCACCATCTTTGTCGAGCGGAAATCCCAGAAAGGCATCATCATCGGCAAACAGGGCTCCATGCTGAAACAGATAGGCCAGTCGGCCAGGCTGGAACTGAAGGACCTGCTCGGTATCAATGTGGAGCTGAAACTCTGGGTGAAAATCAGGAAAGACTGGTCAACGGATGCGCTTTTCCTGCGGGAACTGGGGCTGGGCTGAGGCGAGGGTTAAGAGAAAGCCAAAACACCCATTTCGGGGCATGACCCGCTCCTCCCCCGCGGCACTTTCATGGCGGCGAAGCGGCGTCATCGTTGCGGCCGGCCAGCCTGTTGCCGGTTCCCGGCAAAGCCGCTTCACTCCATGGCCTTGCGCAGGGCCTGGCGGAGCTCCTCGAACTGAAACGGCTTGGCCACCGCGGCCTTGAAACCATAGCTCGCGCAATCAGCCATGACCGGATCATTGTAATAGCCGCTGGCCACCACCGCCCTGGCCTGGGGATACTTCTGCAGCAGCCTTGCCACCGCCTCCTTGCCGCCCATGCCTCCCGGGATGGTCAGATCGAGAATGACCACATCAACCGGATTGCCCGCTTCCGCCGCCTGCCGGTAAATGGCAAGCATCTCCTGACCATCACGGGCCGCCAGCACCTCAAAGCCGAGCTGCGAAAGCATGGTGTGCATCACCTCCCTGACGATTTCCTCATCATCCATGATCAGCACCCTGCCGGCGGAACTCAGCGGCCCGGCGGCAACCTCGGGCTGGATTTTATGGCTGTCTCCGGAAACCGGCAGGTAGATGGTGAATGTGCTACCCTCACCCACTTTGGACTCCACCGCCACATGCCCTCCGTGCTTGGCGATGATCGAGCGGGTCACTGCCAGGCCAAGGCCCTGGCCATGCTTGCTGGTGGTGAAATAGGGGTCAAAAATCTTGTCCAGAATTTCCGGGGCAATGCCTGCCCCGGCATCCGCAATACTGATCTGCACATAGTCGCCGGGGGCCAGGGGCGGATGATTTTGGCCTGAATGGCGGTAATTCCCGCAGACTATCTTGATGCTGCCGCCCCCGGGCATGGCTTCTTTGGCATTGAGCACGATATTCTGGATCACCTGGCTGATCTGGCCCTTGTCAATGTTAACCAGCCGCAGATCATCGGGAATGACGAAACTGCAGGCCACGTTGCTGCCATGCAGGACAAAGCCGGCCGACTCGCGGATTACCTCGGCAATGGAAGAGGTTTCCGTCACCGGCTCCCCGCCCTTGGCAAAGGTCAGCAGCTGCTGGGTGAGCCCCTTGGCCCGCACCGAGGCCTTTTCCGCACTGGCCAGCAGGGACTTCTGTCTGTCGTCTGCCGCCAAATTGCCGGCCAGGCTGATGTTTCCCAGGATCGCGGTCAGGATATTATTGAAATCATGGGCAATGCCGCCGGCCAGCACGCCGATGGACTCAAGCTTCCTGGCCTTGAAGGCCTCCTCCTGGATCTTCCGGCTCTGGGTTACATCCCGGAAGACCAGCACCACCCCGATTATCCGGCTCTGCCTGTCGCGGATAGGCGCCCCGCTGTCGGCAACGGACCTCTCGGTACCGTCTTTGGCGATGAGCAGGGCATGGCTGGCCAGCTCAACAATGGCGCCGCTCTTCATCACCTTGTCCACCGGATTCTCATGGGTTTTGCGGCTGAACTCGTCAATAACCTGAAAAACCTCCCCCAGGGGCCGTCCCCTGGCCTCCTGCTGCCGCCAGCCGGTGAGTTCCTCGGCCACCCTGTTGACCAGCACGATATTGCCCGCGGTATCCGTGGTGATGACCGCATCGCCGATGCTGCGCAGGGTTACGGCCAGCTGCTCCTTTTCCTCGGCCAGCTTTTCTTCGGCCTGCTTGCGCTTGGTGATGTCGATAAAGGTGACCACCGCGCCGATGATCTGATCGCCCTGGAAAATGGGATAGGACCAGTACTCCACGCTGAAACTGCTGCCGTCGGCCCGCCAGAAGACCTCGGTGTCGATATGGGACCCCATGCCCTCCAGAAATCCCTTATGGGCGAGGCACTCATCCAGCGCATACTCCCTGCCGTCCGCATGGCTGTGATGGATGAGCCGGTGCATGTTTTCCCCCAGCAGCTCCGCCTCGCTGCCATACCCCATCATCTGCAGAAAAGAACTGTTGCAGAAGGTGCAGCGGCCCTGGGTATCGAGTCCGTAGATGGCCTCGGCCGTGGAGTTCAGCAGCAGACGGCTCTGCTCTTCACTGCGCCGCAGATTCATGTTTGACCTGTCGACCTGGGCCGACATGGCATTGATGGCATCGATGATCGCGGCAAACTCCTGCACGCCGCAGGCCAGTTCCGGCTCCATCATCTGCCCCTCCTGGTTGGAATCATACCGGCCGAGGGACCTGACGATCTGCCGCACCGGCCTGGAGAAGTAACGGTTGAGGGACAGCTGCAGAATCAGATAAACCAGCCCGAAAAAAACCAGCAGCATGACCAGCTGGCCCAGCACAACCCTTTCCACCTGCGCCAGCAGGAGACCTGCCGGCACGGAAAAGTAAATGGCCCAGCCCTGGGGCACGGTCAGGAGCTTTTTATAGGCAATATATTTCTG
>JALNXE010000086.1 GCA_023230525.1 Desulfobulbaceae bacterium | reverse complement strand
CCGCATTTGAGCAGCCTGAATTTGATGAACTGTTCGGTCTCGGCCCGGGTCAGCGGGGCAAGACCCACGGCAAAGGTGATCCGGCCCCGCAGGGAGGCATAAGATGGGCTGCTTAAGCGGCGGGCCAGGCTGTTTTCGGCAATCAGCAGCACGGTCACCAGTTTTTCATGCTCGGTTTCCAGGTTGGACAGGGTGCGCAGGATGTGCAGGGCGTCCGCCTTGAGGAAATGGGCCTCATCGATAATGACCACCAGCCGCCGGCCGCCGGCGTGCAGGTTAAGAGCCGTCTCCTGCAGCAGGTTCAACCGTTCATGGGTAAAGCGGCAGGCGGCGGCGTTGGGCTGGTCGGTTTCGGCCAGAATCTGCCCAAGCAGCATGCCCTGGCCCATGCCGGGGTAGACCGGCACGAAAACCGGGACAAACCGGGCCGGATCCAGACTGCGGATGACCAGCTGGGAGAGCAGGGTCTTGCCGGTGCCGGATTGGCCGGTGAGCAGGATGAGGGCATGGCAGTCGTCGATGCCGAGGCGGATTTTGACCAAGGCCTCCTCATGCTGCCGGGTGCGGTAAAAGAGGTCCGTATCCAGGGTATCTTTAAAGGGATTCTGTTTCAGCCCGAAGTTGTGGGTCCAGCCGGCGTGACTCATGCGGTTTTCCTCCGGGGCTGCGGCAGCTGCTCCTGTCCGTTTTTAATGAGATTGAGGTAGCGGCCAAAGGCGGAGCTTGCGGCGGACGGTCTTTGCTGCTTTTTTAAGAGATTGGCGGCAATGGTGCGGGTGTTCTTGCTGACCCGGGCGTCCGGCCGGTAGATGCTGTATGGCGTGCGGCGGGCCGTGGCCTGGGACACCGTGGCGTCTTTTAATATATAGCCGGCGTCGGAGATGTCCCGGCCCAGGAATTCCCTGGCGCAGGAGGCAAAGCGCAGGCTGACGTCCGCCGCCTGTTTCAGGGACTGCACCATGTTGACCACCAGGTGCACGGGCAGGTTCGGCAGGTTTTCCTGGTGCAGGGCCTTGAGCAGGCCGTAGGCGTCGGTAAGCGAGGTGATATCCGGGGTGATGACAAAGATGATCTCGTCGGCTGCCTGCAGAAAGTCCCGCACGCTGCGGCCCATGCCGGCCCCGGTGTCCACCAGGATGATCTCCGCCGCCTTTTCCAGCTGCACCAGGGATTGGGTGATCCGGCGGCGGTCCTGGGCTCTGCTGTCCGCCAGCTCCAGGATGCCGCTGCCCCCGGCCAGGATGCCGATGCCCGCCGGACCCGCCTCGATCAGCTCGGCCATTTCCACCCGGCCGGCCAGCAGCTCGGTCAGGCTGTGGCGCGGGGTCATGCCGGCCAGCAGATGGACATTGGCCAGGCCCATGTCCGCATCCAGCACCACGCTCATTTTGCCCAGACGCTGGAATTCAATGGCGAGATTCAGGGCTAGGTTGGTCTTGCCCACCCCGCCCTTGCCCGAGGTGACGGCAAGCACCCTGGCAAAGCGCTCCGGGGCGCTCTTTTGTCCGGGCCTTGCCCCCTGCCGCCGGGTATGGATGGCGGTAAAGGCCGCCGGGCCGGCCGGATCGAAAAACAAAGCGCCGCCCAGCAGGATTTTTTCCGGCAGTTCGGCGGGATATTCGGACTCGTAAAAACGGATCAGGCTCTCTTCAAGCCCGGTCAGGCGGACAACGTCTTCTATGCTCAGCAGATCGTCAGGCATCAGGGGAGATTTGGCACTTCTGGTCCTTGACCGCCCGTTCAATGGTATCGAGCACCTTGTCCAGCATGAAGGGCTTTTTCAGGCAGGCAAAGGCGCCTTTTTTCACGGTTTCCTTGATCTCGTCCAGGGAGGCCAGGCCGGTGATGATAATGACCTGCACCTCCGGGTATTCCTTTTTGATGAACTCCAGCACCTCCAGGCCGTCTTTGCGCGGCATGCGGATATCGAGCAGCACCACGTGGTATTTGCCGTGGCGCAGTTTTTCCAACCCCTCGACGCCATCAAAGGCCCCGTCAACGTTGAATCCGGCAGACTTGAGGAATTCCTGCATGATTTCATTTAAGATGAGTTCGTCATCCACCACCAGAATGCGGCATTTTTCCGGCATTGTTTTGGCTGCATCCTGTTTTTTCTTTGTTTTCAGGATGGTTTTCATCTGGCGCAGCCGGCTGCTCTTGTCCTGGGGCAGGCGGATAAAAAAGGTGGCGCCCTTTCCTTCCTTGCTTTCCGCCCGCAGGGTGCCCTGGTTGTGTTCCACAATGGCGTGGCAGACGGCCAGGCCCAGGCCCGTGCCTTCCCCTTCCATTTTGGTGGTGAAAAAGGGGTCAAAGATCTTATGCAGATTCTTTTTGGCGATGCCGGTGCCGGTATCGGCCACGGTGATCTCGATGAAATCATCGCCGGTAACCCCGGTGATGGTCAAGGTGCCGCCCTGGGGCATGGCCTGGCAGGCATTCATGAAGAGATTCAGGAAAACCTGTTCGATCTGCTGGGGATCCACCATAATCTGGGGCAGGGTTTTGGGCAGCTGGTTATCAATGCGGATATTGACCAGCGGGTCTCTGCTCTTGGTCAGGGTGAGGGCCTTGGCCACGATTTCCCCAATCTCCACCGGGCAGAATTTCGGTTCCGTGGGCTTGGCAAAACCCATGAGATCCTGGATGACATTGGAAATACGGGTTTCCTGTTCCGAGATGATCTGCAGTCTTTCCGTCAGGGTCTCGTTATCCGGCAGCTGCTTGATCAAGCGTTTCATGATCTGCAGGTTCAGCGAAATGATGGTGAGGGGATTATTGATCTCATGGGCCGCCCCGGCGGCCAGTCTGCCCACCGTGGCCAGCCGGTGGGAAGAAAAGAGCTGCCGCTGGTTTTCTTCCATCTTGCGGGATGTTTCGGTCAGTTTGCGCGCCTGCCGGGTGATGTCCTGGTGCAGGAGCAGGCGTTCAATGGCCATGCCGGCGGCCGAGGTCATGGCCTCGAAGTTTTTCTGCAGGGCGGCAAAGCCGGTGCGGAGGAAATCCGGGCCGCTGCTGAAATCGACCACCAGCTCGCCCAGCAGCTGCTCTTTGCGCCAGCGGGAATGATGGTCGGCCATGAAAAAGGTGGCGAGGAATTTGGAGCCGGTCATGATGCTGAACATGCGCGACTCCGCCATTCTGTCATGCAGCAGGTCATGGGTGACCTGTTCCAGCCGGTTTGCCGCTTCCACCTCGATATCGTTGGTGGCATAATTGCGCCGGTTATCCATATCGGCAAGACGGCTGGGCAGCTCCACATCCTGGAAGACCTGGTGGTCGGCCAGGGAACCGACAAAACGATGGGCCGCCGGGTCGCGGATCAGGCAGAGGCAGCGTTTCACGTCAAAGGCCCGGCATACCGAACCGGCCACCACCTCGGCGGCCTCCATCAGGGTGATGTTGGAATGGAGTTTGCTGTGCATGTCGCAGGTGGCGGCCAGAACCTGATTGGTGGCCAGCAGCAGCTGATTGTTTTCATCAAGCTCCATGCTCATCTTGCCGAGACTGACATTGGCCGAGCGCACCAGTTTCTGATAATCTTCCTCATTCCAGAAGCCGAGAATCTTGCATACCTCGGCAACCCGCAGATGGACATCGGCCATGATGTTATCGAGATCCTCCGGGGTGAGCTGGTGCAGCCGGGCCAGGTTTTCCAGGGCAAAATGGAAATGGTCATGGCAGACCGGCGTTTCGGTTAGAAAGTAACTTGAACCCACGTTATGGGTGACACACAGCACATCGGCAAAACGGATGAGCTGGGGCAGATGGTCCAGTTCCGGGCGGATGGGTTCGATCACCGGTTGGTGGTGCAGCCACATGGCTCTGGTTAAACTTTCAGGGAAATCATAGCGTTCGCCGATAATTTTTCCCACATCGATATGGCTGAAGCCGGCAATGGCCTGCTCCACATCCAGGGGGGGGGATTCATTGCTGCTGCTGTGCGGGGAATAATCGGACAATTCCCGGCAGATCTGGTTGAATTTGTCGGGAAACTGCTGGTAAAAGACCAGTTTGCCCAGGTCGTGGGTCAGCCCGCCGACATAGGCCTGGTCCGGGGAAGGGAAATCAAGATGCCGGGCCAGGGCCTCGGCGGTGGCGGCAACCCCGATGGAGTGCAGCCAGAAATTCACCAGCTTTGTCTGGTGCGCCGCGGTTTTTGCCGAAAAGGTGTCAAAAATGGAGACCGAGAGAATGATACTGCGCAGGGCATTGAAGCCTGTCGCCGAAATCGCCTGGGGAATGGTGCTGATCTCCCTTCTGGCGCCCACATGGGCCGAGTTGGCGTACTGGAGAATTTTGCCGGTGAGCACCTGATCGTTTTTCAGCAGATCAGCGATGGAGTCAAAGGTGGAATTTTCACCCTCCAGGAGGCGGATGGCCTCGATTGCCACCGAGGGCAGAGTGGGAAGACTATCCAGGGAGAAGGAGCGCTCAAGAAGATTTTCAGGCATGATTTTCTGGCCGGGAAATGGAGTTAGGTGAGAGAGGCGCGGGAAAGAGCGCCTGCCCTGCCGGGCAACATAAACCGCCGGATAAGCCCAGCGAGACGGCCCAGGCAAGAGCAGCTCCGCCCGGAAAAATCTTTGTCCGGGGGAGCATGCCTATTCCGGTCATGGTCGATGGGCTCTTGCTGTTTCACCACCGGTGGAACTATCGTCCGAATCCTCAACTGGAGGTGCTGCAGGACTGGTCCGGTTTGGAGCATGCCGCGGCGGATGCGGAAGACAGGATATACTGGCGGGAGACCTTGACCCGGACATTGTCGGCGATTTCCAGGGTCACCACCGAATCGGTGAGGCCGGTGATTTTGCCGTGCAATCCGCCGCCGGTGATGACCTCGTCCCCTTTTTTCAGGTTGCCCAGGAATTCCTGCAGGGCCTTGGCCTTTTTCTGCTGCGGGCGAATGAGCAGGAAATAAAAGACTACAAAGATCAGAATCATCGGCAGAAAGCCGGTCAATGGATTTGCCGCAGGGGATGCCGCGTCCGCGGCATAGGCAAGCGATGTCATAACTTCACTCCTTGATGGATGTTAATTTGGGGGAATTTGCTGTTCCCTCATAGCATAAAATTCTTTTCTGAATATTTCAAAACGATCCTCCCTGATTGCCTGTCGCATGTCTGCCATGAGATGAACAAAATAATGCAGGTTGTGGATCGTATTGAGTTGTGCGGCCATGATCTCCCTAGCCATGTACAGATGGCGCAGATAGGCCCGCGAGTAGTTGCGGCAGGTATAACAGCCGCAATTTTCATCCAGGGGCCTGGGATCATTATAGTAGCAAGCATTTTTTATAACAAGCCTGCCTTGAGAAGTAAAGAGCATTCCGTTTCTGGCATTGCGGGTGGGCATGACGCAGTCGAACATGTCAATGCCGCGGAACACGCATTCAACCAGATCCTCCGGGGTGCCGACCCCCATGACATATTTGGGGAAGTCAGCGGGAAGAAGGGCGGCCGTGCGGGCGGTCATGTCGTACATGACTTCCATGGGTTCGCCCACGCTGAGCCCCCCCAGGGCATAGCCGTCGAAGCCGATGGCGGTCATATCCTTCACCGACTGGGCCCGCAGATCAGGGTACATGCCGCCCTGGACGATGCCGAAAAGGAGCTGCCCCGTCTGCTGCTGGGCCGTTCTGCATCTGGCGGCCCAGCGGGCGGTGAGGGCGGTGGCGGACTCAGCCTCCTGCCAGGTGGCGGGAAAGGGGATGCAGGTGTCCAGGCACATCATGATGTCCGAGCCCAGGGCCTCCTGCACCGCCACCGCGTCCTCCGGACTCAAAAAGTGGCTGGAGCCGTCCAGGTGGGATTTGAAGGTGGCCCCTGCTTCGGTGATGCGGGCCAGCTCTTTCAGGCTGTATATCTGGAAGCCGCCGCTGTCGGTCAGAATGGGTCCGCGCCAGTTCATGAACCGGTGCAGTCCGCCGAGTTGGCGGATCAGCTCATGGCCCGGCCGCAGAAAGAGATGGTAGGTGTTGGCCAGAATGATCTGGGCGCCGATCTCCAGCAGATTTTCCGGGGTTACGCCCTTGACCGTGGCCTGGGTGCCCACGGGCATGAACACCGGGGTCAGGATGGTGCCGTGCAGGGTGCGGACCTCGCCGGCCCGGGCCGCGCATCGGGATGACTGGGCGTGCAGGGTGAAAGGTGAGCTCATTCTTCCAACCGCCACAGCCCGAGGAGTTCTTTGATGCCCTTTTCCGCCAGATCAGCCAGCCGGTCGAATTCGCCGCGGGAAAAGGGTTTGCCTTCCGCCGTGCCCTGGGCCTCGATCCAGCGTCCGTCGCCGGTCATGATGAAATTGGCGTCCGCCTCGGCCCGGGAGTCTTCCTGGTAATCCAGGTCGAGCAGGGGCACGCCGCCCACGATGCCGGCGCTGACCGCCGCCAGGGGCAAAATGGCCGGCATCTCTTCCATCTGGCCGCTTTCCTGCAGTTTTATCACCGCGTCGCGCACCGCCAGGGCCGCGCCGGTGATGGCTGCGGTGCGGGTGCCGCCGTCGGCATTGAGCACATCGCAATCCACCCGGATGGTCCGTTCGCCGAGCTGACTCAGATCAAGCATCATGCGCAGGGACCGGCCGATCAGCCGCTGGATCTCATAGGTCCGGCCGGAGCGGCCTTTAACCGCCTCCCGGGCCATTCTGGAGTTGGTGGAGCAGGGCAGCATGCCGTATTCCGCCGTGATCCAGCCTTTGCCGCTGTCCTTTAAAAAGGGGGGAACGCTGTTCTCCACCGTGACGGCGCAGAGAACGTGGGTATTGCCCATTTTCATCAGCACTGAGGCATCGGCCTGGGGCTGGAAATTCCTTTCAATGGCAAAATTCCGCAGTTCGTTTGCCGCTCGTTGATTTGTTCGCATAATTTTCTTTTATTTGCCGGGCAATGAGTTCTGCCGGAGCATCGGGCTATTTTTCCCAGGATATTCCGCCGGCCGCCTGCAAGGCGGGAAGAGGCGGTTATCTTTTTCCTGGAGCATCTGTTTTCATATCCGTATATTTATGCTAAGGTGCTGACCTTTGCCTGAAATATCCACCAATGTAAACTATTTTTGAGACGAATACGATGCAATCATTAAAATACTGGCAGCGGTTTGCAAGTAACGGGCTGCCGATTTACGTCAATGGGCAGAAACCGGACTGGTTTGTGGCCGGCAGCCAGGCGGATAAGCTGCTGTTACGGGCCATGGAAGAGGATTTTTCATCCGCTGGTTCCGGGGAAGACGCCCTTGACCGGGCCCTTATTTTTTCCCACCTGGCAAGCTCAGGGGCCGAGGCCTACCCCGGACGGGGCCATTTCCTCACCCTCTCCTCCCTCAAGGAATGCTGGTTTCATCTGACCAATCAGTGCAATCTCGCCTGCCGGCATTGTCTCTTTTCCGCCTCCCCGGCCCAGTCCGGCTCGCTGAGCCGCGAGCAGCTTGACCAGGCCCTTGCCGAGGCCAGGGCCCTGGGCTGCACGCTTTTTTATTTTACCGGCGGCGAGCCATTTGTCTACCCGCAATTTTCGGAAATCATTCAAAATCTGCTCGACGACCGGCAGGTGCATGTGGTGATTCTGACCAACGGCCTGCTGCTCGCGGAAAATATCGATTTCCTGCAGAGCATCCCGGCCGAGCGCCTGCATCTGCAGATCAGCCTCGACGGCATGGAACAGAGCCATGACGCCCTGCGGGGCAAGGGGACCTTTGCCAGGCTGCTGGCCAATCTCGCCGCCCTGCGCCAGACCCGGCTCACCGCCACCCTCTCCGTTGCCGTCAACCGGGAAAATATCCGGGATCTGCCGGCCATGATCGGTTTTGCCGCAGAAAACGGCATCGGCAATATGCATCTGCTCTGGCATTTTGTGCGGGGCAAGGGCAGTGACGCGCAGTTTGTGCCGCCGGAGGAGATCTGGACCCATCTGGAAAATTGCCTGGAAATCGCCGAAGAAAAGGGCGTAGACATTGATAATGTGGAGACCATCAAAGGCCAGGTGTTTTCCACCCCCGGCACCCGCCATGATCTCAGCAACAGCGGCTGGGAGTCGCTGACCGTGGGGCCTGATGGCCAGATCTACCCTTCGCCGGCCCTGGTGGGCATCGAGGCGCTTTGCTGCGGCGCGCTCAAACAGGGACTGGCCCAGGTGTGGCAAGCCAGCCCGGTGCTGCAGGATTTGCGCGCCGCCACCCTGGCGGGCAGCGCTTACGAGCGGAACGCTTTGCGCTTTCTGGTGGGCGGCGGGGATACCGATCACAGCTATGTTGCCGGCGGCCGGTTCACCGGCCACGATCCCTACGTCCCCCTCTACAACCGGATTGCCCTCTGGCTCATCGGCCGCCAGGCCGCGAGCTACCCCCAGGCGGACGGCACGGCCTTTCTGCTGAAAATGGGTGATGTCCGTTATGACTGCGCCGACGCCGAGCAGGGGGTGGCGCTGACCCACTGCAACTGCGTCGTTTCCCTGGCAGCCGACGGCGGCCATGGCACGGTGCGGGAGTTTTATGCCCGGGCCGCCACCCTGGCCAATGAGGATATCGTCAACCCCTATGCCCCCCAGCAGGCCGAGGCACTGTTTATTCCCAGCGTTTCCAGAAAGCGCTCCTACGGCTGCGGCAGCCCGGTGCAGGATGCGGGGCTGCAGCCGGGGGAAACCCTGGTGGATCTGGGCAGCGGCAGCGGGGTGGAGTGTTTCCAGGCAGCCAGGATGGTGGGTGAGACGGGACAGGTCTATGGCATTGATATGACCGAGGAGATGCTGAGCCTGGCCAGATCATCCCAGGAACAGGTCGCCCGGGAACTCGGCTATGACAATATGGAGTTCAAAAAGGGCTTTCTGGAGGCCATCCCCCTGCCTGACGGCGCGGCCGATGTGGTGATTTCCAACTGCGTGATCAACCTGAGCCCTGACAAGCGGCGGACCCTGCATGAGGCCTTCCGTATTTTACGGCCCGGCGGCAGGCTGGTGGTGTCGGATATCGTCACCGATGAGCCGATTCCGGTTCACATCAAAAATAATGCGAAACTGCGGGGTGAATGCCTGGGCGGCGCCATGCAGCAGGTGGACCTCATGGCCATGCTGCGGGCCGCAGGCTTTGTTGCCATGAAACTGATCAGGCGCTTTCCCTATCGGCAGCTGGACGCCACCTCTTTTTATTCCCTGACCTTTGCCGCCTGCAAGCCTGCGCTGCAGGAGATGGCCGATGTCATCTATCGGGGCCCGTTTGCCGCGGTTTACACGGAAAGCGGCCAACTGCTGCTCAAGGGTAAAAAAACCAGGGTCCTCCTTACTGATGTTGAGATCCTGGATGATTCCGTCTTTGTGGTCGATGTAAACGGTGCGGTTACCAATATTGTCCAGACCGGCGGCTGCTGCGGGCTGCCGCCTGAGGCCGCGGCATCGGCTGATTTGTCCTGCTGCCCGGCAACCGCCGAAAAAAAACGGCAGCATGCCGACTGTATGGTGTGCGGCAGCGAATTACGTTATTTCACCACTGAACGGGAAAAGGTTTGTTATTACTGCGGGGAGAAGAAATCCGCCAATGCCTCCTGTCTGGGCGGCCATTTTGTCTGCGATGCCTGTCACCAGCACAAGGGGGTGGCAATGATCAGAAAGATCTGCACGGAATCGGCCATTGAAGACATGGTGACGCTGATGAAAAAAATCAGGTCCCAGCCGGCCATCTCCATGCATGGCCCGGAGCATCATGCCCTGGTGCCGGGCATTATTCTCTCCACCTACCGGGCCAGGGGTGGCAAGGTGGGCAAAAAGGAAATTCTTGCGGCCATTGACCGCGGCAGCAAGGTGCCGGGCGGGGTATGCGGTTTCTGGGGCAGCTGCGGCGCGGCCGTTGGCGCGGGCATCGCCTTTTCCGTCATTCTTGGGGCAACGCCCCTGACCCCGAAAAAGCGGCAGACGGCCCAGCAGGTTACCGCCAGGATCCTGGAAAAAATCGCCAGTTTCCAGGCCGGCCGCTGCTGCCAGCGGGAGACGATGATCGCCCTGCAGGAGGCGGCCGGCCTATCCGCGGAAATTCTGCCGGTTCCCCTGCTGGCCGCCGATAGCCTTGCCTGCAGCCAGTATGCCCTGAACCGCGAGTGTATCCGCCAGGCCTGCATGCTCTGGGAACAGCGGGATCAGAATGCGGCAACCGTGCAGTCCCTTGCCCTGGTAATCTGACCATGCCCGAACTTCCAGAGGTAGAGGTTATCCGCCAGGGGCTCATTCCCCATGTGGTTGACCGGGAGATTGTCGCCATTGCCTGCTCGGCCAAAAAATTGCGGATGGACATCCCGCAAAAAGATCTTGACCGCTGGCTCAAGGGCGGCAGGATCAGCGCCATAAAGAGGCGGGGCAAATATCTCATTTTTCTGCTGGAGAGCGGCGCGGCCATGATCGTTCATCTGGGCATGACCGGCAAACTCGGTATTTTCCCGGCCGCGGCCCCGCCGGCCCTGCACGATCATGTGGTGTTCAGACTGCGGGATGGGATGCAGATGCGCTACAACGATATCCGGCGTTTCGGCATTATCCGGGTGTTGACCCCGGAGCAGTTCCGGGAGAATGATCCGTTCAGGGATATGGGCTGTGAGCCGCTGGAAAAGGATTTCTCCGGACCCTATCTGAAAAAAATGGCGGGCAGCCGCCTGCAGCCGGTGAAGAATTTTCTCATGGATAACCATGTGGTGGCGGGCATCGGCAATATCTACGCCAATGAGATCCTTTTTCATGCCGGCATTCACCCGGCTAAGCCCATTGGTTCCCTGACCCTGCCCAGGTGGAATACGGTGGCCGAAAAAACCAGGGAGGTATTGCTGCGCGCCATTGCCTGCGGCGGCAGCTCCATCAGCGATTTTGTCAACAGCTCCGGCCAGAAAGGATACTTCCAGCTGGAACTGATGGTTTATGGGCGGGCAGGTCAGGGGTGCCTGCGCTGTTCAGCCACCATTGCCAGGCTGGTAATCGGCGGCCGCAGCACCTTCTTCTGTCCAAACTGCCAGAAATAGTTGCTCCGTCAGCGCCCGGGGCGCGGCGATTTCAGCTGGCGGCCAGGGCGGCACCGATCAGGGCTGCCGCTTTTTGTAAGGCCTCCCGGCTGAGATGTCGGGTGATGGAAAAGCGCAGGCGCGCCGTGCCCTCCGGCACGGTGGGCGGCCGGACCGCGGTGGCAAAAATACCCTGATCGCGCAGGGCCTGGGCGATGTGCAGCGCCCGGCTGCTGTCGCCGATCATGATCGGCACGATCTGGGACGGGCCGAGGTTGGTCAGCCCGTTTTCGGCTAAGGCGGCCTTGAAACACCCCACCTTGGCAAAGAGATCCCGCCGCAGCCCAGGCTCCTGGCGGATGATTCTGGTGGCCGCAAGCGAGGCGCCGATGACCGCCGGCGGCAGGCCGGTGGAGTAGATGAAGGTTCTGGCCCGGTTGATGAGAAACTCGATCATGCTTTTGGTGGAAGCGATATAGGCCCCGTAGCTGCCCAGGGCCTTGCCGAAGGTTCCCATGGCCAGGTCAACCCGGGCCGTCACCCCGTCCTCCTCGATAATTCCCCCGCCATTTTCGCCGAACAGACCCGTGGCATGGGCCTCGTCCACCATCAGCAGACAGTTGAACTTCTCCTTGAGCTGTACCAGGTCACGTAAGGGGCAGCGGTCGCCGTCCATGGAGTAGAGGGATTCAACCACAATCAAGGCCTCGCCCTTGCCCCGCTGTTTGTGCAGGAGTTCTTCCAGGTGGTTCAGATCATTGTGGTGAAAACGGATTACCTTTGCCCGGGAAAGACTGCAGCCGTCATAGATGCTGGCATGGTTTAGGCGATCGGCAAAGATGGCATCGTTTCTGCCCACCAGGGCCGGGATCACCCCGCAGTTTGCCAGATAGCCGCTGCCAAAGAGCAGGGCCGCCTCCTGACCTTTCAGCTGCGCCACCTCTTCTTCCAGCCGGTGATACATGGCGAGGTCCCCGCTCATGAGCCGCGCCGCGCCCGCGCCGCAGCCGGCCAGTTCGAGAAAATGCCTGCTTTGCGCCATCACTTCCGCATGGCTGGAAAGGCCCAGGTAGTCATTGGAGGAAAAATCAAGAAGACTGGGGCCTGTCTGGCCGGGGACAACCAGTTGCCCCTCGGGCAGCCTTTTAACCGGGGTCAGCCGCCGGAGCAGGTCTTTCTTTTTATGCTCGGTCAACCAGTTCCGGATGTCCATGTCATTGCCAGAGGTCCCGGATCGCCTGCACGAATTGGCGGTCCATTTCCGCGCTTCTGCCCCGCTGGGTCAGGTAGCCCCCGATCATCATGCCGTCGGCCCCGGCCATGAAGGCCGAGCTTAAGAAATCGTGCAAGGCCGATTCCCGGCCTGCTGCCAGCCGCAGGGCCGCATCCGGTAAAATGAGCCGGAAGAGGGCGATGGCCCGCAGAATTTCTTCAATTGCCAGCGGTTTGCTTTGTGCCAGCGGGGTGCCGGCCAGGGGAATGAGGATGTTAAGCGGCACGGATTTCACCCGCAGTTCTGCCAGAGCCAGGGCCAGGGAGATGCGGTCCGCTTCGCTCTCGCCGAGCCCGATAATGCCGCCGGCGCACACCTCAAGTCCCGCCTGGCGGGCGGCCTCAATGGTGGCAATGCGTTCGTCGAAGGTATGGGTGGTGACGATCCTTGGGAAGAACTCCCGTGACGTTTCGAGATTATGATGATAACGGCTCAGCCCCGCCTGTTTCAGCGCCTGCAGGTCCTCCACGGTGGCGATGCCCAGCGAGGCGCAGACGGCGATATCAACCTGGTCTTTGATTGCGGCGATGATTGCGGTCAGGGCAGGGAGGCTGCGGGCGGTTATTGCTCTACCGCTGGTGACAATGGAAAAATGCGAGGCGCCATTTTCTCTGGCCTGCCTGGCCGCCGCGACAATTTCTGCTGCGGGTTTCAGGGGATAGACCGGGGTGTCTGTTTTGAAATGAGAGGATTGGGCGCAAAACCGGCAGTCTTCGCTGCACTGTCCGGATTTTGCATTGATAATGGCACAGAGGGAGAGGCTTTTGCCCCGGCGGGCAAGTTTGGTTTGCAGGGCTCTTGCCATCAGTTCCCGGCAGGGCAGGGTACGCAAGGACCCTATTTCAGCCGGTGAGAGGATCATTTGCGCTTCCTCAGCCCGAATATTCCTCCCTTGCTTTTTTCTCTGGTGAAGGCTGGAGTCCGCCCGCTGCGCCGCGGCGCCTGTCTTTGGCGGCGCGATTTTTTTTCCGGGGCGGGAAGTTCAATTTCGTCAGCCGTTTCTCCGCCGGCCGCTTCCCGGTAAATCATATAAAATTGCGAATTTTCGCGGAAATAGCTCTTCTTTTTCAGCCATGACGGCCAGTTGCCGTCAGTATCATGGGCAATAAACAGGGTAAGCCGGGCGAGCAGGGATGCGATATACTCGATGGTCGCTTTTTTGATATTGAGATGATTGAGGCTGGCGTCAAGAGCGATTTTAATGCGGTTCGCCAAGGGGAAAAGCTGGTTGTTTTTCAGCTGCTCCTTCATTTCAGGAAAGTTTTTCTGGGCCCAGGGGATCAGAAAGAGTCCCAGCAGGAAGGCCTCCGACAATTGCTGTTTATTGTTTTGCACCCGTTCAATAACGGCCAGAATCCTGGCGAGCAGTTCCTGCCGCTCAGCGCCGTTGCCGTCGAAAACCCCCTGGTAAAAAGGGAACAGCACATAGAAGACGCCGCTGTCCAGTAAAAGCTGCAGCCACTGGCGGTTTGCTCCGCCGCGCAGGTCTTTCAGCAGTTCGTCGCGGATGCGGGAAACCGGGCAGAGTTGCAGCTCAGTCCGGTGGCGGATAATGGACTGCCAGGTGTTTTCTTCAATGGAGAAGCCAATGCGTGCGGCATGGCGGATGGCCCGCAGCATCCGTACGGGGTCCCTGGTAATTCTTTTATCCGGATCTCCGACCATGCGGATGATGCTGTTGTTGAGATCAGCAACCCCGCCTGTGTAGTCAATGATTGTTTCATCTTCAATATCGTAAAACAGGGAGTTGATGGTTAGATCGCGGCGAAAGGCATCATCCGCCTCCGAGCCGAAGGTGTTGTTGGCCGGCAGCACATTGATTTCGCCTTCGATGTCATACTCGCTGCGGCAGCGGAAGGTGGAGACTTCAATGATCTTGTTGTCCGAGAAAAAAATTTGGACAAGACGGAAGCGGCGGCCGATGGTTCGGCTGTTGCGGAATAGTTTGCGGATCTGCCCAGGCTTGGCATCGGTGCTGATGTCATAATCCTTGGGGGTTTTGCCAAGATAGAGATCACGGACCCCGCCGCCCACGAGATAAGCGTTATGTCCCTCTTTGTGCAGCAACGAAAGCACCTTCAGTGCGTCTCTGTCTATATCTTTGCTGGAGAGGGAATGGGCTGATCTGGCAATAATAAGTGGGGCGGGCTCCTCGTCGGTAACAGGAATTTTCGGTGTTTTTTGTGCCATGTCTCTTTAAAATAATGAGAAACTAAATTGGATCCGGTGGTCCGTGGTGCGTATCATTTCAGCAAAAGGCAGCGGTTTGGTGCTTTTTGCTGGGATTTCGCCCGGCAGAGTTTCAATAGATGACCTGTAATTTTTTGCGACTATGCCTTTCTTGCCTTGGTTTGTCAAGAGAAGCGTTGTCTTTGTCCCCTCGATTATGTTATTTAGGAGCCGTTACGAAATAATATGGCCATTTTTTCAATTTCGTTACGGCTTCTTATGCCGTTTTGCGCATTTCTCTGGCCATGTTATTTTTTTACAACGGCTTAGGGACTATGATAAAATGGCAAAAAGCATTAGTAACAGGTAATTTTTATGCAAAGAGATAGGGGAATTCACCCCGGGTTGATCGGTTTTGATATTGACTGTGTTGTGGCCGATACCATGGAGGCCTTTATCCGTTTGGCCATGGATGATTATGGCCTCAAGGTTTTGCCGGAGGAGATCACGTCATTTCAGGTAGAGGAATGCCTTGCTGTGGCGCCACGCATTATTGATGAGATTTTTGCCAGGTTGCTTTCAGCTCCGGTGGAAAATGGCCTTAAACCCATGCCCCATGCCGTTGCCGTTTTGACTGAGATGGCAGCTTGTGGGCCTGTGACTTTTATCACTGCCCGCCCGGAGAGAGAACCGGTGGACCGATGGCTGGAGAGCATTTTCCCCAAAGAGGTTTACCGCCATTCTCGCTTGGTCGCCACGGGCAAACATGATGGCAAAGCGCAATATGTCAGGGAGCTTGGCCTGCAATATTTTGTCGATGACCGGGTGGAAACCTGCACCGAACTGGCTGAGGCCGGCATTTTTCCCATAGTTTTTGCCCACCCCTGGAACCGTGGTCGTCATTCTTTTGCCTCCATTGACAGTTGGCTCGACATAAAACAGAGGATACTATTTAATGAATTCGTCTCATAACGATTCCTTTTTGGCCGGCCGGAGAAATCCCGTACCAACTGTTGATATCATTATTGAAATTGACGGTGGAATTGTCCTGATCAAGCGGAGGAACCCCCCGTTCGGCTGGGCAATTCCCGGCGGTTTTGTTGATTACGGGGAGACGCTTGAGGCTGCTGCGGTACGCGAAGCAAAAGAGGAAACCGGACTTGATGTCACCCTGCGCTGCCAGATGCACAGTTACTCCGATCCCGGCCGGGACCCCCGCCTCCATACCATATCAACGGTTTTTATCGCTCAAGCCGGCGGTACACCCCATGCTGATGATGATGCCGTTGAGGTTGGTATTTTCACCCGGGACAATCTGCCAACGCTTGCCTTCGACCATGCCGAAATCCTTGATGATTATTTCAATAGATTACGGGAGTTGGGTAATTTACCAATTTGTTTTTGATACTTTCCCCCTGTAATTATCCTGATTGCGCCTTTTTTCCCCTCTCTGCTCCCCACCTCTCCGGGCTTCAAAATTTTCGCAAATTCTTTTATTTAAGGTTGTTTTTACTCCTTGGCTCTGGTATATATTTTTTTTCTAAATTGGCTAAGGAGGATTAAGTTTAATGGGAAACATTGTAACAGAAACCAAGCAACACGATGACTATCAGGCCATCGAAGAAGGAATGAGCTTTGCGGAGCTCTTCAATGACGAGCAATTAAATGTAGCAAATGTAGGTGATGTCGTACAGGGAACGATAATCGATGTCAGCGATAATTTCGCTGTCATTGATATCGGTGACAAGTCGGAAAGTGAAATACCTTTGAGCGAGTTTAAAAGCGAAGGGGTGGATGTTGAAGTTAAGGTTGGCGATATCTTTGATGTTTATGTTGAAAAACGTGAAGCGGAAGGCGGATTGCGGTTGTCCCGTGAAAAGGCGATCGGTATCAAAGTCTGGGAAGATATAGCTAGTATTCAGGAAGCTGACGGCACCATCCAGGGTCGTATAGAAAGCCGTGTCAAAGGTGGTCTTTCCGTTGATATCGGTGTACCGGCATTCCTGCCCTATTCACAAATCGATCTGCGTCCTGTCAAAGATCTCGATAATATGATAGGGCAAACCTATGATTTCAAGATTCTTAAGTTTAATCGTAAACGCAACAATGTAGTTATATCTCGCAGGGCAATTCTCGAAGCAGATCGGCTGAAACTCCGTCAGGAAATGCGTTCTTCCCTGGAGGAAGGCGCCATCGTTTCCGGTTCTATTACCAATATCACCGATTACGGTGTTTTTATTGACCTTGGCGGTCTTGACGGCCTTTGCCATATTACTGATCTCTCCTGGGGACGTGTTTCCCATCCATCCAAACTTTTCAAGGTTGGACAGGAAATTGAAGTAAAGGTTCTTAAGTATGACAAGGAAACTGACAAAGTTTCCCTTGGTGTTAAGCAGCTTAAATCAGATCCTTGGTCAACGGTTGAACAGAAATACCCCATTGGTTCGCGGGCCATCGGTAAAGTCGTCAGTATCACCGATTATGGTGTTTTTGCCGAACTCGAAGAAGGGGTTGAAGGTTTGGTTCACGTCTCTGAGATGTCCTGGTCCAAGAAAACACGTCATCCCTCAAAAATCGTTTCTGTCGGTGATGAGATTGAGGTTTCCATTCTCAATATCGATGTCGATGCCAAGCGAATTTCCCTGGGTATGAAACAATTACAGCCTAATCCCTGGGATCTGGTCACGGAAAACTACCCCGTCGGTTCAATTATTGAAGGAAAAATCAAGAATATTACTGATTTCGGTATATTCATCGGCATCGAAGAAGGCATTGACGGCCTTATTCATGTGTCTGATCTCTCCTGGACCGAGCGAATTAAACATCCTTCGGAAAAATATTCTAAAGGCCAAACCATTCAGGCGGTTGTTTTGAAAATCGACCGCGAAAACGAAAGATTTTCTCTTGGCATCAAGCAGTTGATGCCTGATCCCTGGCAGCAGACCATTGAGAAATACCCTGTCGGCGCTATGGTCACCGGCAAAATTACCAATGTTACTGACTTTGGTATATTTGTTGAGGTTGAGGAAGGCATTGAGGGTCTTGTCCATGTTTCTGAGATCAGCAAAGAAAAAGTAAACACGCCTGTCGGCATGTACAATGTCGGTGATACCCTTGAAACAAAGGTTATCAGTGTTTCCGCTAAGGACAGGAAGATTGGCCTTTCCATTAAGGCTATGAGTGAAGATAGTACCGACATGAAGCTTGAGGAGTACAAAAAACAACAGGCATCATCAGGACCATCAACCCTTGGTGACTTGTTGAAAGAAGAGTTTGATAACCAGGAAAAATAGCAAGACGCTGAATCTTATTATTTAGCTGAAGCTTCTTGATATGCCCCAAGAAAGGTTATTCCGCCAAAAACATCCTCTGCTCACAGGTTTTTTCATCCTGGGAGTACTGCTTATGTTTTTTGGGTTCGGAATAACCTTTTTTGTTTACAGCCTGGGGCGCCCGTCCGGTAAGGCTCATTTTTTGCCAGCTGCAGATGATAGTGTTGGTGTTGTTGAATTAAAAGGTCTTATAACCGATGCCGGACCGGTTCTAGATCAACTTCTCCAGTTTAGGTTGGCAAAATCGATTAAAGCGGTGGTGGTGCGTATTGACAGTCCCGGTGGTGCCGTTGGTGCTTCTCAGGAAATATTTGGTGAAATCGCTCGGTTGAATAAGGTGAAGCCTGTTGTTGCTTCTATGGGGTCGGTCGCGGCGTCAGGTGGTTTTTATGCAGCCATTGGCGCAGGTAAAATTGTTGCGAGCCCTGGTACTCTGACTGGCAGTATGGGGGTTATCTTTAAATTTCCCAATCTTGAGGAAATTTTTCAAAAAATTGGCTATAGAGATGAGGTGATTAAAAGCGGCAAGTTAAAAGATATCGGATCACCGAGTCGCCCTCTCACCGAAGAAGAACGAGTGTTATTGCAGGGACTTCTTGACGAAGTACATGAACAGTTTATTCGTGATATCGCCCAAAGCCGCAATTTGCCTGAAGCGGATGTCAGAAAAGTGGCCGATGGCCGTATTTTCTCCGGAGAGACTGCTAAAAATCTTGGCTTGATTGATCAACTCGGTAATTTTAATGATGCTGTAGCTCTCGCGGCAAACCTTGCCGGGCTGGAAACGGAAACTCCTACTCTGGTATACCCGGAAGATGATGGCCTTTCTTTCCTCAAGATGTTAGCAGAGCAGAAAGCTTCATCTCTTTTTCGCGGGATAGTCTCGCGAAACCCTATTCTTTCCTTCGAGTAATTTGAGTTAGTTTCTTTGTTTCACTAGTATAAAGTTTCAATAAAAAGTTTACATTTAATCATTTTTGGGTTACCCTAATAAGAAACAGGAGGGTAGCCATGGCGCGCAAGACACAACGTGCCGCATTATCTTTGTCGGCAGACCAGCGCAATAAACTTGGACAAATCAGCAAATCTCGCAAAGCCCCCT
>JALNXE010000085.1 GCA_023230525.1 Desulfobulbaceae bacterium | reverse complement strand
GGGTTTACCGGAAACTTGCCAAGAACAGTTACCGCCATCATATTCTGTGGCTGCGCGGCTGTCCCCACTGCACCAACGAATTCGGCGGGCTTTACTTTAATGACCTGCAGGCGGTGGGAGATAGCGTGGCGTTCCTCAAAGATCACATGAACCGGATTGCGGCCTGAGACTTGTCCGTCATGCCGGGCCGAGCCCGGCAACAATGTCAGGATGAAACCGGTTGACGCAGGAGGTATTCACTCCTGACATTGGATAGGGCGGAAAAGATGTTTCCCTTCATTTGTGGATTTCCTTCCCAGAGATCGCTCAGCAACTTTCTGACCTTTTCCCGTTTTGATGTGCCGGCAAGCGGGCAGGGATTTTCAGCTGCCTCCAGATGGATTGATTCCGCCATGGTGCGGATCTGCTGTTTGTCGATCAGGGCAAAGGGGCGGATGACCGTTAAGGCGCCGTTGAAGAGGGCTTGCGCGGGAACCATGGTGCTGATGTTGCCGCTGTAGAGCAGATTGAGAAAAAATGTCTCAATGATATCATCCTTGTGATGCCCGAACGCCAGTTTGTTACAGTTTTTTTCTCTTGCCAGGGAAAATAATCTTGTCCTTCGGTTGCGGGCGCAATGAAAACAGCCGCCTCCGCCTTTTCCCGCCGCAATGGCATCCGTTCCGAAGGAAGTCAGCTCCACCTCGACCTCCATGCCTATTTTGGCCAGCTGCCGCCGCACCAATCCGGATACCTTGCCGGAATCGAATCCCAGGTCGAGATGAACGGCGGAAAGATGGTAGCGGATCGGGGCTTTTTGCTGCCACTGCTGCAGCACGGCGGCAAGAGTAAGACTGTCAATCCCGCCTGAGACGGCGACCAGAACCGAGTCGCCGTCGGCAAGCATGCTGTAGGTGTGCATCGCCTGTCCGATGAGGCGATTGATGGTTTTTGGGATGATCATTGCGCCGGTTGCGGCAGGATGGCAATGGGCATTCTATTCAGTCAGATACTGGCAGTCATTCAGTTTCTCCTTGAGGCCTTCCCTGGTGAGCTGCTCTGCCTTGATCCATTTGAATCCCCGGCTGGAAGCCTTGGAAAAGGAAAAGAGATTGGAGAGCAGGGTCTGCTGTGTTTCATCAAAAACTCCCATGCAGAGCGCCTTGCCGGTGGGGACATGGATAAGCTGGTATTTGAAGGACACGGAGGCGGGTTGATTGATGGAGTAATCTCCGCCGTCACGCTCGGTGTAGCGGCTGACCAAGGTCAGCATAACGGCATCAACGCCCAGCTGCTGGCCGAGGTAAAGGGCTGTGGCCTGCGGATTGCCGTTGAAATCGGAAAGTAATGACTCTTTCTGATTTTCGGTAAGGAACATTATGCTTTTTTTATCCGTCAGCATTTCCTGTAAAATGGTGTTGATGGTGGCTGCCCCTGTCTCGAGCTGGCGGGTGGTCGCATAGTCATACCCCTTGTCCGATCTCTCTATTTCAGCAGGCAAAACGACAATGGAAGCGATGACCACCGGCGCTTTCGCCTCCTCTGCGGGTTGCTGTTTTTTTGCTGAGCAGGAAGCCAGGAAGAAAGCGGCAAGGAAAATGGCAATTGGTATTGAGAATCTGGCAAGACGTTTCAATGGGAAGCCTCCGACGGTTCGGGATGATTGATTTACAGTGAGCCCTTTGAGGAAAGCGGCCCCTGGGTGCGTAAGTGTCTGGCTGTTGCCTGGTCAAGGGTTCGGCCGAGAGCTTTAAAGATCGCCTCGAGAATATGGTGGGTGTTGCGGCCGTGGGGCACCTCTGCATGCAGGGTCATGCCGCCGTGCAGGGATAAAGCCCGGAGGAATTCCTGGACCAGAGCGGTGTCGAAGGAGCCCACCTTCTGATCGCATTGCACCACATCATAATGGAGATAGGGCCGGTTGGAGAAATCGACGGTGACCCGGGCCAGGGACTCATCCATGGGCAAGGTGCAATGACCGTAGCGGTTGATGGCGCTGAAGTCCCCGAGGGCGGTCTTGAAAGCCTGGCCGAGGCAGATGCCCACATCCTCAACGGTGTGATGTGCATCAATATCCAGGTCGCCTGCCGCCTCGATGGCCAGATCAAAAAAACCATGGACGGCAAACAGCGTCAGCATATGGTCGAGAAAAGGAACGCCGGTATGCAGGGCGGCCTTGCCTTCTCCGTCAATAGTGAGACTGAGTCTGATTTCAGTCTCATTGGTTTTGCGTTGAATGGTGCTTTCTCGATGGATACTCATTTTACAGGATCTCTTGCGGGTTGATTGTTGTCTTTTGCAGGTCTTTGTGCTAAATTCAGACTGTCTCGTGAAAAGCCTCTCGGCAGCCGTACAGTGCACGATAAGTTCCTGATTAATCGTCACGCAAATAAGTGCAGAGACTCTTTGCGAAGCCATAAATTTTAGAGCGTAACTGGATAATAATATTATATCTATAACAAGTTAACTGATTGAGTGGCAAGATATTTCTCTGTTTTGTCGGAATTGTCTTTACGCTTGATAGTAAAGAAAAAAAGGTAATTTTTTGTTGACAACTCTTTGCGTGCCCGGTTATATTCACCTCGTTTTTGGCACAGATATAAGCGGGAATAACTCAGTGGTAGAGTGCAACCTTGCCAAGGTTGAAGTCGCGAGTTCAAATCTCGTTTCCCGCTCCATGCTTATTCAAAGGTTCGAACCGGGTTCGGACCTTTTTTTGTCAATAAATCACCTGAGCATCATTTAATATATAATTTGAGTGTCGGGTGTCATTTTGTTAGTGAGTCGAGGTTATTGAAATGAAGACAATTTTAACACCGGTCAAAGAAATTGAACGGAAATGGCTCGTGGTTGATGCTCAGGGCCAGATTCTGGGTCGCCTTGCTTCTGAGATTGCCCGCAGGCTTCGCGGCAAACATAAACCGAACTTTTCAACCTTTCAGGATACCGGTGATTTTATCATCGTTGTCAATGCCGAAAAGGTTCGTTTAACCGGCAGAAAACTTGACGATAAAGTTTATTATAATCATTCCGGCTACATGGGTGGTTTGAGGACCAGGACTGCCAAGGAAATTCTTGCTAAAAGTCCTGAGGAGCTGATTTATAACGCAGTAAAAGGGATGCTGCCCAAAAACACCCTTGGTCGTACCCAGTTGAAAAAACTGAAAGTGTATGCTGGCTCTGATCACCCGCATGAAGCGCAGAAGCCGGAAAATCTTGAATTATAATTGAGGTCGTAAAGATATGTCTGAGCAGCGTTATTATGCCACAGGAAAAAGAAAAAGTGCTATTGCCAGAGTCTGGTTGCAGCCGGGTAGCGGTAATATCAATGTGAACAAACTGGCTTTTGCAGATTATTTCGGCGGTGCAATTGATAAAAAGATTGCCACCAGACCATTTGTTCTGACTGATACAACTGATAAATATGATGTCATCGCCACCCTGAAAGGCGGCGGCAAGGCTGCCCAGGCCGAAGCGTTACGCCATGGGATCGCCAAGGCTCTGCTTGATGTTGACGTGGTCAATCGTCCGTCTCTGAAAAAGGCTGGCCTGTTAACCCGCGATGCCCGGGTGAAAGAGCGTAAAAAATACGGTAAGAAAGCAGCCAGGGCGAGCTTCCAGTTCTCGAAACGTTAATCTGCCTATTTACTTTTTGACTGCCTCGTGAAAAAACTCTCGACAGCCGTACAGTGCATGATAACTTATTGATTTATCGTTACGAGATTTGGCGCCGTTTTTTTTCCGAAGCCATCACTATTCGTAAAGGGATCTTCCATACGCGGGGAAAGACGAAACAGTACGTTCGTCTTTCCCCTTTTTTTATTTAAAATCCATGGAGTAAGAAAAACGCATGTTACGGGCAGGTATTGTTGGAGCATCAGGATATACGGGGGGTGAACTGGCGCGGATTCTCAGTCTGCATCCCGAGGTCGAGATCAGTGTTGCCACATCGCGTAATTATGCCGGGAAAAGGTTGTCGCAGGTCTACCCCCATCTGGCCGGCATAGCGGACATCGTCTGCGAGGATGTGCCGATAGCCGAGCTGATTCACCGCGCTGATATATTTTTCACCGC
This sequence comes from Desulfobulbaceae bacterium, assembly GCA_023230525.1. Lineage (GTDB taxonomy): Bacteria > Desulfobacterota > Desulfobulbia > Desulfobulbales > SURF-16 > SURF-16. The sequence continues at coordinate 14,854 of JALNXE010000085.1, read as the reverse complement.
TGTGCCCCACCAGACGGCCATGGCCATTGTGCCAGAATTTCTTGAGGCCGGTAAAAAGGTTATTGATCTGAGCGCGGATTTCCGCATCGATGATCCGCTGGTTTACGAGGCCTGGTATCAACCGCACACGGCCCAGGAGTACCTGGCGGAAGCGGTTTACGGGCTGCCGGAGATCAATCGGCATAATATCGCCGGGGCGAGACTTGTCGCCAATCCCGGCTGCTATCCAACCTCCATTATTCTGGCCCTGGCGCCCCTGCTGAAAAAAGGCCTGATTGAACTTGATACCATTGTGGCGGATTCCAAATCCGGCACTTCCGGTGCCGGCCGGGGCGCCCAGGTCGGCACGCTGTTCTGTGAGGTGACCGACGGCTTTAGGGCCTATAAGATCGGGGAGCACCGCCATACCCCGGAGATCGAACAGGAACTTGGCAAACTTGCCGGCAGCCAGCTGACCATATCCTTTACGCCCCACCTGCTGCCGGTCAGCCGCGGCATATTAAGCACCATTTACGGCAAACTGACCAGGGATATTGATCCGCAGGAAATATTCGATCTTTTTCAGTCATTTTACCAGGATGAGAAATTCGTCAGGATCTGCCGGCCCGGCAATTTCCCGGCGACCCAGTATGTGCGCGGCAGCAACTATTGCGATATCGGCTGCAAAGTGGACACGCGCACCGGCCGGGTTGTGCTGGTCTCGGTTATTGACAATCTTGTTAAGGGCGCGGCAGGCCAGGCCGTACAGAACATGAATATCATCTGCGGTTTTAAGGAGTCGCTGGGACTGGAGATGGTTCCTCTTTTCCCGTGATTCCGCTTTCCCCTTGCCTTATGGGTGAACAATCTGTACATTTGCGCAACATCAGGCTGACGCTTGCCTTTGACGGGACTGAATTTTCCGGCTGGCAGCGCCAGACCAACGCCAGGACGATCCAGGGTGAGCTGGAAGAGAAACTTGCCATGATGACAGGTGAGAAGATTGTGATTCACGGCGCCGGCAGGACAGATTCCGGGGTCCATGCCCTGGCCATGACCGCCCATTTTTCCACCCATTCAGCCATTGCCTGTTCGTCTTTCTGGAGCGGATTAAACGGCCTGCTGGCAGATTCCATCAAGGTCACGCAGGTTGCAGAGGTTGACTTGTCGTTTCATTCCCGCATCAGTGCGAAGGCAAAGGTTTATCAGTATTTTTTTACCACGGAAAAAATTGTTCCCCCGCACCGGCGGCATTACTGCGCCCATCTGCCCGGGGCCTTTGACCTGGAAAAAGCCAGGCAGTGCCTGCCGCTTATCCTCGGCAGACATGATTTTTCCTGCTTTGAGGCCACCGGCTCAAGGGATAAGGGGAAGATCGGCGGCCGGGGGGCCTGGCGGGAGATATTTTCCGTATCGCTCTCAGCGGGGTCAGGCCCCTCGCCCGAGTATCTTTTTGAGATCTGCGGCGATGGTTTTTTAAGGAAGATGGTGCGCAATATTATCGGCACGCTGATAGAGGTAGGGCAGCAGCGGATGAGTGTGACCGATTTCGCCGATCTGCTGCAGAAAAAGGATCGATCTCTGGCAGGACCAACCGCGCCCGCCTGCGGATTGTTTCTCAAGAATGTCTATTACGATGAAAGATGATGAACTCGTATAACTCGCGGCTCCGAATTTTCGTGACGATAGATCAGGAGCTGGCGTGACTGTACGGCTGTCGAGTGGGTTGTTACCCGCAAGGGGCATAAGTGCGAGACAGTCAAAGCTGGTCAGCAGCATAGAATAAATACATGAAAGGTACGCAAATGGAAGGACAAATATCACTTGCAGATCGTATGAAATTGATCAAGCCGTCACCGACATTGGCGGTGAATGCCAAAGCCAAGGCCATGAAAGCCGCCGGGGCTGATATCTTAAATTTCAGCGTGGGTGAGCCGGATTTCGACACCCCGGCACATGTGTGCGCCGCGGGTAAAAAGGCCATCGATGAAGGCTTTACCCGTTATACCGCGGTGCCGGGCATCCCGGAGCTGCGGGAGGCGATCGTGGCCCGCTACGCCGCGGACCGCGGCTGGCATTATGAAGCTGACCAGGTGCAGGTGAGCTGCGGCGGCAAACACGGGCTTTACAATATGGCCCAGGCCCTTTTCGGTCCCGGTGATGAAGTGCTTATCCCCACGCCCTACTGGGTGTCCTATCCCCCCATTGTGCTGCTGGCCGGGGCGACTCCGGTTTTTGTTCCCCTGGATGAAAACGAGAATTTCGATCTGACCGCGGAAAATTTAAGCAGATGCGCCACCGACAGGACCCGCGGCATCATCTTAAACAGCCCATCCAATCCCACCGGCTCCATCTTTTCAGTCAAGGCGCTGGAAAAGGTGGCGCAAATGGCCCTGGAAAGGGGGTGGGTGGTTATCTCCGACGATATCTATGATACCATCGTCTATGAGGAGGTGCAGCTTCCCCATATCCTGGATATTGAACCGAAAATGAAAGATCAGACCATCATCTTAAATGGGGTGTCCAAGTCCTTTGCCATGACAGGCTGGCGGATCGGCTATTCGCTGGGGCCCAAGCAGGTGATCGCCGCGATGAACAAGATCCAGAGCCAGTCAACCTCAAATCCCGCCTCCATATCCCAGAAAGCGGCCCTGGCTGCGGTTGCCGGCCCCCAGGATTTCCCCGGCATGATGAAACAGTCGTTTCTGCCCCGCCGTGAATTCATCGTGGGGCAGCTCACTTCGATAGAGGGCATCAGCTGTGTCAATCCCAGTGGCGCCTTTTATGTTTTTCCGAATTTCTCGGCTTATTACGGGAAGAAATTTAACGGCAAGGTGATCGCCGGCTCGGTTGAAATGTCTGAGTATCTGCTGGAGGAAAGCTTCATGGCCACGGTGCCGGGAGCGGCTTTCGGCGCAGACGAATTTGTCCGTTTTTCCTTTGCCACCTCAATGACCGCCATTGAAGAGGGAATGAGAAGGTTAAAGGAGGCGCTTGGCAAGCTTGTTTAGGAGCCGTTACGAAATAACATGGCCATTTTTTTTATGTCGTTCCGCGCATTTTTCTGGCCATGTTATTTTTTTACAACGGCTTAGAGCCCGCCCGGCATACGCTTTTAATATTCCTCTGGACTGGGCTCGCTGAGAGCCCAGATCCACTGGTCCAGGGGGCGTTCCTTTGACATGGCTTTCTGGCCGCTTGCCGTGTAGCACTGATAGACCCAGTTCTGGTTTTTCTCGTAAATTTTGATCAAAGCGAGATTTGGGTGAATATACCAACCAGCTTTATAATGTCCGTCCATCGCCACTCCTAAGCGTTCAACACGATTTGTTGTCAGAATTTAGACTGAACAGGTCACGCCGGCCGATATTGCCGCCAACCCTCTCATGGAGCTATTTTCTCAAACATTTCGAAATGCATGACTGGCAGTCGTCGCTGACTTTGCCCTTGCTGCAGAAGGTGCTGAAACTGTCAATCCAATCCGTGCCGCCTCTGGGACATTTTTCAAGAAATTGCACAAAGCTGATCATCTTGTCAATGATCTCCCGAGGAGCGGCATGTTCAATCCTGCAGGCGCCAATGTCAGCAATCTTTTCATCGACATCGAGGACTTTAATAAAAAACTCTTTCAGCGCATGATGACGGAGGATGATATCCTCTGAAACAACCTTCCCCTTGTCAGTGAGGGTAATAACCTCATAGGGGGCATAGTTGATCAATTTTTTTTTGGCGAGGGCCCTGAAGGCTTCCGTAACCGAGGCGCGGCTGACTTTGAGCCTGGCAGCTATCTCTTTTGCCCGGGCCACCTTTTTTTCTTTTATGATCAGGGCAATTACCTCGAGATAGTCTTCGAGGCTTGCGCTCAGCCTTGTTTCTTTTTTCATAAAGTAAAAGAACCGATCAGTGCGGCAAAGCGACGGCCGTGATTTTCATTTTAACCTGTAAGTAGTTAATATCATACAGGTGGGATCATTTCTATGCCAGGTTTTTTTGATAAAAGCAGAAAAAAGCCGAGCGGACAAAGGCAATATCGTCATTTTTCATGTAAAGCATGCAGGCTGCGGAAACAACATATTTTTTTTGCCGGCTTTTTTATCTTACTATTATTAGCCGGTTACGGTTATTTTGTTGAGCCCGGCAACCTCAAGGTCGTACAGGTGGTGATCCCGGATGGCTATCTGCATCGGGCCTGGGGTGATGCCAGAATTGTCCAGCTTTCCGACCTGCATATTGACAAGATCGGCCAAAGGGATAAAAGGGTTCTCCAGCTGATGGAGGATCTCAAGCCCGATCTTATTGTCATAACCGGCGATATGGCCCAATGGAATTCGGATCCGCAGGTTGCCCTGCAATTTCTGCAAAGACTGCGGGCCCCGCTGGGAGTATACGGCATTCTCGGTGATTCCGACCTTTCCAGTGGCAGACGCTATTGCATTTTCTGTCACAGCGGGGGTAATGTGCATCAGTTGCGGCAGCATCCGCGCCTGCTGAAAAACAGCTCGGTGGAAATCACGGTTCCCGCCACCGGTAAAAAAGTTACCATAGCCGGTGTCTTCCCCGCGGAGGACGATGCCGGTCTGGCCGCCCTGACTGACCTCCTGGGGCAAACTGCGGAGCCGGTGCTGCTGCTGGATCATTTTTCCGAGGGCTGGCAGCAGATCCGCCATAACGGCCCGCTGCTGTGGCTTGCCGGGGATACCCATGGGGGGCAGATTGGCCTGCCGGACTTTATCTGGCGCATGTTTCATCTGGTGGATTACCCGCAATACATGTCCGGACTTTTTTCAGGGGGAGGCCATAAATGGCTCTATGTCAGCCGGGGCATCGGCACGGTTTCCTATTTCCCTTTCCGGATTGGTGTGCCGCCTGAAATTACCGTCATATCCTTTAAAGATCAGTAAATGAATATTTCGCTGATACGATACGGCCTGGGCTTGTCTCTTGCCGCCATGCTGACAATCGGGGGGGCCTGCTCGGCGGACAAACCTGCGGCGGAACCGGTCAAAACTCTTTTTGATTTCGAGCACGCGGCAGAGCTTGACCTGCTGCATTGGCAATGCGGCTCCTTCATGGCCCAGGACAAACAGCACGCCACCTCCGGACAATACAGCCTGCGGGTGGAGATGTATCCCAGCACCGAATATCCAGGGTTCAAGGCAGGTTTTACGCAAGGATGGCAGGGTTATAAAAAGCTGCTTGTCGATATCTATCATCCGGGATTAAATGAGATGGCGATTGCCTATAGAATCGATGACCGCAGGGATACTCCGCCCTATGCCGACCGGGTAAACGGCCGTATCGTCTTAAAGCCTGGCGCGAATATATTTGCCCTTGATCTGGAAAAGCTGCAAACGTCCGGGACCGGCCGAAGGCTTGATCTGAAAAGGATTACCGGTCTGTACCTCTTTGTCCATCGGCCGTTGCAACCGGTTACCCTGTACCTGGATAATGCGCGGCTGGTTCGTCAGTAAAAAGAAAGATAAAAAGGAAAGGAGAGAGCCATGACTCTGCAGGAGAAGATAAGAAGCGATCTGAAGGTATCCATGAAGGCAAAGACCGAGGCGAGAACCTCGGCTCTCCGGGTGCTGATCGGCGAGTTTCAGCGCCAGTTGAAAAAGGAGCTGAGTGATGCCGAAGTGGTTGCCGTCATCCGAAAGCTGATCAAATCAGAGGCGGAAACCCTGGAAAAAAAAGGAGAGGGCCCCTCGGAATACATGGGGATACTGGAGAGTTATCTGCCGAAACAGGCCACTGAATCGGAGATCAGGGCATGGATCGAAAAAAATATTGATTTCGGCAAGTTTCCGAGCAAAATGCAGGCGATGAAGCCGATTATGGCCAATTTTGCCGGCATGGTGGACGGCAATACGGTAAAAAAAATTCTCGAAAGTCTGTAGGGGTGCCCCTTGTGGGTACCCCCCCCTGGGCCAGACTGCTCGCTGGGTGCCCATGGGGAAAAATAACAGCGGCAAGGCAAGGCATACGCAGGGGCGGTTCGCGAACCGCCCTTTAACCGAAACGGCCGGTGATATAATCCTCTGTCAGCTGGTGGCGGGGATTGGTGAAGACCCGGTCCGTCATGCCCACTTCAATCAGGTCTCCCAGGTGAAAGTAGGCGGTCCGCTGGGAAACGCGGGCTGCCTGCTGCATGGAGTGGGTGACGATAACAATGGAATAATGCTGGCGCAGTTCGGCAATCAGTTCCTCGATCCTGGCCGTGGCAATCGGGTCAAGGGCGGAACACGGCTCATCCATGAGAATCACCTCCGGGCTGACGGCGATGGCCCGGGCAATACATAAGCGCTGCTGCTGGCCGCCGGATAGCCCGGTGCCCGGCTGCGTCAATCTGTCCTTCACCTCATCCCACAGCCCGGCCTTTTTCAGCGATCTCTCCACGATTTCGTCAAGCTCTGCTTTATTCTGCGCCAGACCGTGAATTTTCGGGCCATAGGCGACATTGTCAAAGATAGACTTGGGAAAGGGGTTGGGTTTCTGGAATACCATGCCGACCCGGGCGCGCAGCGGCACCACGTCCACGTTCTTGTCGTGGATATCCATGCCATCCAGTCTGAGGTCGCCGGTGACCCGGCATCCTTCAATGGTGTCGTTCATCCGGTTCAGGCAGCGGAGAAAGGTTGACTTGCCGCAGCCTGATGGGCCTATCATGGCAATCACTTCGTTGCGGGCAATGTCGATGTTGACATTGTTGATCGCCTTCTTGTCACCATAATAGACATTGACCTCTCTGCAGGTCATGCGCGGGTTCTCGACAAACGGACTGCCCACCGTTTCCCGTTCTTTATGCAGGGCCTTTGTGGTAACTTCAGACAAAATTTCTTCCTTGCCGGACATGGATAGAATCCCGGATTCGGCTGCTTCGAATAATGATTCCATGGGATGGTGATTATTTGCTCAATTGTATACCACAGAGATCACGGGCGGCACAAAGAAAAAAAATGTGTCCGCCGTGATCTCTAGCCGAGGTCATTTCCCTCACCTGAAAGGGAAAAGCATTGTTATTTCATCGTCAAGGTTTTGAGTTCCTTGGCCTGTTTGGCAAAAAGGTCTCTTTCTTTCTTGTCCATGGGAATCATCCCCTTATCCGCCAGATAGCCCTCACTGCCCCAGGCCTTTTCGCTGGTGAATTCGCCCAGATATTCCTTGATGCCGGGAATAACATCCACATGGGCCTTCTTGACATAGAAGAAGAGCGGACGGGAAACAGGATATTTGCCGGAAGCGATATTGTCAAAGGTGGGGGATTCGTTCTCGATAATGGAACCCTGGATCATGTCGGCATTCTGGTCGAGAAAGCTGAAACCGAAAATGCCCACGGCATGAGGGTTGGCCTCAAGTTTCTGCACGATGAGGTTATCGTTTTCCCCGGCCTCGATGTAGGCCCCGTCTTCCCTGATGGTCTGGGTGGTTGCCTTGAACAGATTTTTGTCCTTCTTTTCCATGTCATGGATAAAGGGAAAAGTTGTGGCGCCGGTTTCCATGGTAAGTTCGACAAAGGCATCCCGGGTGCCGGAGGTGGGCGGAGGTCCCAGTACCTCGATTTTTTCGTTCGGCAGAGCGGGGTCAATATCTTTCCAGGTCTTGTAGGGGTTCGGCACCAGCTTGTCGCCGCCTTTGGGGTCCGGGACGTTTTTAGCCAGGGCCAGGAAGATATCTTTCCTGGTCAGTTTTAAAGGGGCGCTTTTTTTGGAATTGGCGAAAACAATGCCGTCATAGCCGATTTTTACCTCAACGATGTCCTTTACCCCGTTTGCCTGGCAGGTGTCAAATTCGGATTTCTTGATGGCCCGGGAGGCATTGGAGATATCAGGATACTCGACCCCCACCCCGCCGCAGAAAAGCTTGAATCCGCCGCCGGTGCCGGTGGATTCGATTTTCGGTGTTTTAAAATTCGTCGTTTTGCCGAACTGTTCGGCAACAACCGTGGAAAACGGATAGACCGTTGAGGAACCGACGATGCTGATGTAGTCGCGGCCGGCGGCCTGGGCCGAGGAGCCGGCGAACATACCGGCAAAGAGTGCTGATGCCAACAAAATGCTTTTTTTCATGTGAAGCTCCTTAGATAAGAAATTTATGAATTTGCTACCATTTGATTTCAAAGCGTTTTCTGAGAAGGACCGCTGCCGCGTTCATCAGAAAAAGAAAGGCCAGCAGCACCATGATGGCGGCCGAGGTCTTGGCCACAAAGGCCCGTTCCGGGCTGTCGGCCCACAGGTAGATCTGCACGGGCAGCACGGTGGCCGGGTCGGTAAAGCCATGGGGGATATCAACAATAAATGCCACCATGCCCACCATGAGCAGGGGGGCGGTCTCACCCAGGGCATGGGCCATGCCGATGATGGTGCCGGTCAGCATCCCCGGCAGGGCCAGGGGCAGGACATGATGGGCCACCATCTGCATTTTGGAGGCGCCGATGCCCAGCGCCGCCTCGCGGATGGAAGGGGGCACCGATTTCAGCGAGGCGCGGCTGGCAATAATGATGATCGGCAGGGTCATCAAGGTCAGGACCAGACCGCCCACCAGCGGGGTTGAGCGGGGCATGCCGAAGAAGTTGATGAAAACCGCGAGCCCCAGCAGCCCGTAGACAATCGAGGGTACGGCAGCCAGGTTGTTGATGTTGACCTCAATGATATCCGTCCACCTGTTTTTCGGGGCAAATTCCTCCAGATAAACGGCGGCGGCCACGCCGATGGGAAAGGACAGGGACAGGGTGATCAGCAGGGTATAAAACGAGCCGCAGGTTGCCCCCCAGATGCCGGCCAGTTCCGGTTCCCGTGAATCGCCGGAGGTGAAGAAAGCCGTGTTAAAGGTTTTTTTGATTTTTCCATCATGTGCTAAGGTATCCAGCCAGCCCAGCTGTTTGTCGCTGATGCGCCGTTCGGACTCGGGGCGCGTTCTGTCGATGTTTCCCTTCAGCAGCATGTCCACATCATCATTGGCCGCAACCCAGATCAGCTCCTTTTGCCCGATAAGGGCCGGGTTGTTTTTGACCTGTTTCATGAGCTGAAAGGAGGCGCCCGGACTGATCAGATAGTAGAGATCCTTTTTGTCTTTTCTGGAGGTCACCTCCGGGAACATGGAGTTCATAGATGCCTTGATCAGGCCCGGGAAATTGGCCGCGGCAAGGTTCTCATTGGTGAATTCAGCCGGATCAAAAAAGACCTCGATCTGGATGAAGGTCTTCTCAAATGCCTTATAGCCGCTCGAAACAATGGAGAAAAAAAGGAGAAACAGAAAGCACAGCGCCGTCAGAATGGCGGTGGCGCCTAATATCCTGAACCGCCGTTCCGCACGATAGCGGCGCTTGAGGCCCCTGTTCACCTTGTCAATGGTCGGATTTTTTTCCGGTTGATCCATAAATAACCTCAGCAGACCTATTCGTATTGTTCCCGGTACTTGCGCACGACATACAGGGCAATGATGTTCAGCACCAGGGTGAAGACAAAGAGCAGCAGGCCCAGGGCAAAAGCGGCCAGGGTTTTCGGGCTGTCAAATTCCTGATCGCCGACCAGCAGGGTGACGATCTGGACGGTGACGGTGGTAACCGCCTTCAACGGGTTGGCCGTCAGGTTGGCGGACAGACCGGCAGCCATGACCACAATCATGGTTTCACCGATGGCCCGTGATACGGCGAGCAGGATGCCGCCGACAATACCCGGCAGGGCGGCAGGGACAATCACGTGGCTGATGGTCTCATATTTCGTCGCGCCGAGGGCCAGAGAACCGTCCCGCATGGTCTGCGGCACGGCATGGATAACGTCGTCGGACAGTGATGAGACAAAGGGAATGATCATGATGCCCATAACCAGCCCTGCGGCCAAAGCGCTTTCCGAGGAAACGGAGAGACCGAACAGGCCCCCGGTGTCGCGGATAAAGGGGGCCACGGTGAGCGCGGCAAAAAAGCCGTAGACCACCGTGGGAATGCCGGCCAGGATTTCCAGCAGTGGTTTGGCGATGGTCCTGAACCGGCTGCCCGCGTACTCGGAAAGATAAATGGCCGACATGAGGCCGATGGGCACGGCAACAAGCATGGCGATCAGGGCGATCATGGCCGTACCGGCGAAAACAGGCACGGCGCCGAAGGCCCCGGATGAGCCGACCTGGTCACTGCGGATGGCGGTCTGGGGACTCCAGGAGAGGCCGAAAAGAAAATCGCTTAAGGGTATGACCTTGAAAAAGCGGATGGACTCAAAAAGAACGGACAGGACAATGCCCACCGTGATGAGGATGGCAATGGCGGAACTGAGGAAAAGCAACAGCTGAACGAGCTTTTCCACCTTGTTCCGGGCCTTAAGTGTTGGTGATATCCTGGTGCGGATGGTCAGGCCCGCCGCCACCATGATGGAAAGAATAACCGCGCTCATGGCATCGACTGAAATCATTTGCAGGGCGCGATAGTGTTCCGCTGCCTTTATGATGGCGGGGCTGGGGTCGCCGGAGGTAATGTTGCCGGAGATGATATTTCTGATGTCGTTCATGATCAGGCCCAGTTTGCTCGGCGGCAGACTGCTGATCTCGGCGGGAAGTCCTGCGACCACCAGCGCGGTGATAATGGGGGATTCCGCCGCATTCCAGATGGCGAAAACGAGCAGGGCCGGCACGGCGCACCAGAGTGCGGTCCACATGCCGTAATGGCCGGGCAGGGAATGCAGCCCTTTGACCCCGCCGCAGCCTTTGGCAACGGCAAAGGCCCTGGAACGTCCCAGAAAATAGGAACCGCAGGCTAAAACGGCAATGGTGATGAGCAGGTAGGGAGTTCGCATGGTTTTGCTCGGCTAGCGTAAACGGACAATCTCGCCTTCAACAAGGTAGATGACCTCTTCGGCGATGTTGGTGGCCCGGTCGGCGATCCGTTCGAGATGGCGGGCCAGCAGATAGTTATTGATCATGCAGCCCGGATGCTCCGGATAGAGCGATAACATCTTCACTACGGCATCGTAGGCCTGGTTGCGCAGGGTATTGACCTTATCCTCAATGAGGAAAATCTGTCTGGCCATGGCGGCATCACGATGGACCAGGGCGTCAAGGCTCATTTTCAGCATGGTGATGACATGTTCCGACATCTCGCTATAATCAAAGGCGCCTTTCATGACCGAGGTGCTCTGGGAGATCACATCAACCCGCTTGGCGATATTGACCGCCATGTCGCCGATCCGTTCAATCTCATTGTTGACTTTAATCACCGTGATGAGAAAGCGGAGATCGCTTGCCACGGGCTGGTGCAGGGCCATGATTTTCAGGCAATCTTCCTCAATCTCCACTTCCATGTCGTCAATCTGGTAATCCGAGCGTATGATGGATTTCACCAGCTCTTCATCATGGGTTTCAATAACGGTGACCGCCTTGCGGACACGATCCTCGACCATGGCCACCATGGTCAGCAGCTTCTGATTCAGTTTTTCCAGCTCGTTGTGAAATGTATGGTGCACCGGCATAGAATTCGCCTCTTGGTTTAATTGGATAACGGTAGTTAAATGTTATGGTTTAACATATCATTTTGTGTCTAAATTAGGGGAGAAATATTATTGTCAGGTTAGGAAATTGTTAAGATTGTGTTAGTGTCTCGGAATACCCTTGCACGGCAGGATTATTTGCATAAACTTAGGGAACAGGAAGGCGGTCATGTCCGGTTTTCGGGAAGCTGTCATTTCAGATTCATGCAGGTAATTGCAGGACCGGGGGGAAGGAGTCATATGGGCAAAGCCAATATACTCATTGTCGAAGACGATGAAGATATCCAGCAGCTGGTGAGTTATAATCTGATCAAGAGCGGTTTCCATGTCACCTGTGCCGACACCGGGGAAGAGGGCCTGCAGAAGCTGCAGACCGGAGGCATTGACTGCGTCCTGCTTGATCTGATGCTGCCGGGAATGAGCGGCCTTGAGGTGTGCCGGGTGATCAAGAAAAGCGAAAGCAGCGCGGCAATCCCGATTTTGATGCTCACCGCCAAGGGTGAGGAGGATGATGTGGTTGCCGGCCTTGAATGCGGGGCTGATGATTATGTGACCAAACCATTCAGCCCCAGGGTGCTCATCGCCAGGGTCAAGGCGCTGCTGAGGCGCCGGGCCGAACAGCTGGCTGACCTGGCCCCGGCGGAAAAGGTGGAAACGATCATCATCAGCGGGCTGGAGATTCATCCGGGCCGGCACGAGGTGAAGTTGCACGGCAGCCAACTGCAGCTGACCATGACCGAGTATGGGGTGCTGCTCCTTCTTGCCAGCAAGCCTGGCTGGGTGTATACCAGACAACAGATTATTGATGCGGTGCGGGGCTATGACTTTCTCGTGACGCCGAGGGCCATCGACGTGCAGGTCTTTGGTCTCAGAAAGAAAATGGGAGAGGCGGGCTCAAGCATTGAAACAGTGCGCGGTGTCGGATATCGCTTTAAGGCGTAACTCCGCAAGTTATCGCAACCCGGAAAAGTTGAGCAGCGTAAGAGAGATTTATGAATCAAAAAAAATTGATCTGGCAAATATTCCCGCCCAATCTGCTGATAACCCTGGTGGCCATGCTGGCGGTCAGCTGGTACGGCTCCACCGCGCTGCAGAAATTCTATATTCAACAGCTGGAATCCGCGCTGCAGGCCCGGGCCTATCTTATCAGAGAACGGGTCAGTGAGCTGATGACGGAGGGCCGGCTTGAGGAACTCCGGGAATTCTGCCGCAAATCAGGCCGTGAAGCCCTGACCCGCATCACGGTCATTGACCTCTCCGGCAAGGTCGTGGCTGATTCCAATGAAAATGCCGATATCATGGAGCCGCATAACTCCAGGCCGGAAATAATTGCTGCCTACAAAGGCCTTACCGGTACCTCTATCCGGTTGAGCAGGACCTTGCAGGAAAACATGCTTTATGTGGCCGTGCCGCTGAAACGGCATGGCCACAATGAGAAAGCAGCTGCGGACCTTGCCGTTTCCGGAGCCTTGCGGGTGGCCGTGCCGGTTACCGCCATTGAACAGACCCTGAGAGACGTGCAGGCAAAAATCGCTCTCGGGGCAATTGTCGTAATTTTTGCCGCCGCCCTGGTTACCCTCCTGGTTTCCCGCCGTATCAGCAGGCCCCTTGAGGCAATGAAACAATGCGCCTTGCGTTACTCCCGTGGTGATTTCAGTCAGCGCATGTGTCTGCACAAGGGGGAAGCCGTCTCCCTTGAGGTTGCCACCCTGGCCGCTTCCATGGACCGGATGGCCGAACATCTGAACGAACGCATCAAGACCATTGTCAGACAGAGAAATGAACTGGAGGCTGTTTTTGCCAGTATGTCCGAGGCGGTACTGGCTGTTGATACGGATGAGAGGGTGATCAGTCTGAACAAGGCCGCGGCCGACATTTTCGCCATTGACGAAAAACAGGCATCGGGCCTGCTGCTGCAGGAGGTGGTGCGTAATATCGATCTGCAGCGCCAGGTCAGGCAGATACTGGAGAACCTCGAACCGCTGCAGGATGAAATTATTCTGCAGCATGGCGCGAGTGAACGATTTCTGCAGACCAACGGAGTGCCGCTGCAAGACGGCAACGGCAGGAATATCGGTGTGCTGGTGGTCATGAACGATGTCACCCGGCTGCGCCGCCTGGAAAATGTCCGGCGGGATTTTGTCGCCAATGTCTCCCATGAGTTGAAGACCCCGATCACCTCCATCAAAGGCTATGTGGAAACCCTGCTTGAAGGCGCCATGGACAACCGGGAGGATGCCGACCGTTTCCTGAAGATCATCCTCAAGCAGACCAACCAGCTTTATGCCATTATCGAGGATCTGCTCTCTCTTTCCCGCATCGAAAAACTGTCGGAAAACGAAGAGGTTGAGCTCAGCCTCGGCAATCTCCGGCAGATTCTGGAGGAGGCGGTGCAGACCTGCCAGATGAAGGCATCACAAAAAAACATCAGAATTACAGTTGATTGCCCGGAAAAGCTGCAGGCCAGGGTGAATCCCACCCTGCTTGAGCAGGCGGTGGTCAATCTGGTGGTGAATGCCGTCAAATACAGCGAGGCCGAGGCTGAAGTTATCGTCAGCGCGGCAGAAAAAAAGCTGGATGACGGGACAAACCGGGTGGTCATCAGTGTCCGGGACTTCGGTATCGGTATTGCCAAGAAACACCTGCCCCGCCTCTTTGAACGTTTCTATCGCAGTGACAAGGCCCGCAGCCGCAAGCTGGGCGGCACCGGGCTCGGTCTCTCCATTGTCAAACACATCGCCCAGACCCATGGCGGCGAGGTGGCAGTAACCAGCCAGGAAGGGCAGGGGTCGACCTTTTTTATCAGTTTGCCGGCGGCGGGGAAGAGTGAGGAGTGAGGAGTTAGGAGTGAGGAGTTAGAAGTGAGAAGTAAGAAGTGAGAAGGGAGAAGGTGGCTGCACAACAGAGCGGGGCTGTGGCATGCGCGGTAGGAGCGGGCCTTGCCCGCGATAACGCTGTTCGGCCATGTCTCTGGTCGCGGGCAAGGCCCGCTCCTACCCCCCCCCCCGAGTTTCATGCCTGGTTGTTTCCCGCCCCATTGCCCTTTCCTCTCCCTGTAGCAGTTTTCCCTTGCAAAATAGCTCAATGAGAGTTTGGATATTTGTTGCCAGCTGTTTGATTCCACATGGAAAAAATAGATAGACGGGCAAAGAGGTTATTCCTTTCCCTATCCTGCGAAAATGTTTTATCTCGCGGCTGGAAGTTTGTTATTGAGCAAAAAAAAATTCCTGAATTTAACCTGAATATCATATTATCAGGGCAAATTGACTTGATAATCAATGGTTGAACTAAACCGCTACGCGGAAATAAAACACCCCGAACTCACTCCACTCTTTCTGGCATCACATTCATTCGGAGTATCAATGTGTTAACTTAATTTCATCCTTCCATTACAATACCTCCTG
>JALNXE010000084.1 GCA_023230525.1 Desulfobulbaceae bacterium | reverse complement strand
TGCGCTTCGAGATCTTTATGGTCTCTGCGCTCCTCAACCCGACGGTTTAAATAATCCAGAGGCGAAACGAAATAGTGCTTGACAGTAGTCGGCTCATAGAAGGAGCGGGCCATGCCCGCGATAACAGTGTCTCGCAATGCCAATAGCCGCGGGCATGGCCCGCTCCGACCCTGCGGAACGTTGTTTTTTATTAAAAAAACAGGCGGATCATCCTGATCAGCGTGGCTGATGCGTCTTTATGAATCACCGCATGTCTGATTGAATTGATCATGTAATCCGCGCCGCTAAATCTGCCGAACAGACCGAATTCCCGCAGCGGGTAGGTGGTCAGAGGCATAAGCGGCGCGGGATAGCCCGGGGCCAGGATTGCCGTGATCTGCAGCCTGCTGGTCGGGGCCGCCACCTCGTTGTTGTCTTCGTCCAGATAGGTCATGGTGAGACTTGCCGCGGCAATGGGCGGATTGTACGGCGCCACCAGTGCCGTGGCCGTGGGATCCGGCGCAGGCACCCCGGCGCTGTCCCAGGTTGCCAGCCCCTGGCCGAAGGCCAGGTGATGAATGCCGTCGGTGGGGTCGTTGCGCATGAAACCCGCCAGCAGGATGCGGCACCGCTCGACAATGGTATTGCTGACCCAGCCGCTGTCGTGGATCACGCTGCCGTCTGCCGTTTTCAGGATATCCCGGTATATGCCCTTTAACTGATTGCCGATATGTTCCATTACTCCTCTCCTTCTGTTACACCGACATGCCACGTCCTGAAGCGGGTGCTGACCGGCGCGGCGGCAAAATCAACGCTGCCGCCCGCGGGGTACTCCGTGCTCCAGGAGCGCAGCCAGCGCCATTCCGGAATCCGGTCGGCATAACTGTCGGCGGCTCCGCTGTAAACCTCGGAACTCACCGTTGTCAGGCTGTCTGTATATTGCTCTTCAATGAACCGTGCGCTTTCCGCGGTGGGGAAATCGTAGGTGTAGATCTGTTCTCTGTAGATGGCGGGCTCGATGACAAAGACATAACGCACCTGGATGGGCAGAAACTGGTGCAGCACCCCGCGCAGGAGTTTCTGGTTGCGCAGGATCAGCCCCGGGTCCTCGGTATCCGGGGTGAGGTAGATGCCCAGCGTCTGGCGGGAGTACCAGTTGCTGTCCGTCATTTTGCCGTCCACCCCGACATCATGGGTGTAGGCCTGGAAATCGGTGAATTTGCCGCGCAGGGCGTTTTTGGCAATGTTGCCCGCCATGCAGCTGACGCTGCCGGCATAGCGCATATCCATGGTCTTGGTGGCCTTGTACACCTCGCTGCTGTATGTGAGGTTGCGGTTGGCGCGGTAGAGGACCAGTCTCTCGCCGCTCAGCAAAAGCGGCAAGGGATAGCGTTCCGTATAGGGCGAGCGGCTGATCTGCTCAAAGGCGCCCCAGGCGCTGGCTGCGGGATCAAAATCGGTGCGCCACAGGGACCAGCTGCCGCTCTGGTCCGAGCTGAAAAAGACCTCGACACTACCATCCGGATTGGCCTGGGCCACCGGGTCGCTGTCGCTGATGTCCGCCGTATCCTTGGGCTTGAGCAGGACGTTTCCCCAGTCCGCGCCGTTTGCCGGATCGACGGAGCCCTTGACCCGGCAGGCCACCGTCCACCTGGTCTGGCCGGGCAGGGCCGCCGGCTCCTGGCGTGACCACAGCACCATGAGCCGTTCCACCGCCCCGCTGGTAAAAGCGAGCACAAACGGCTCGCCGGCAACCCTGGGGTCAGCACCTGCATCCTGGGGGAACAGGGCAGGGGAGGCCAGCTGCCAGTCCGTGCCGTCATGGCGGTTGTACTTCATCTGCCAGCGGCCGGCGTCCAGCTCCAGCCAGCAGAGCCAGAGGCCGCCGCTGCCGTCCACCGTTGCCGCAGGCGCCCGGCGCTGAAGCAAATCGGAACCGAAGGTGGCCGCCTCCGACCACGCCCCGCCGCTTCTGCGCCGGTAAACAATGCGCCAGGTGCTATCCTGTTCGCTGTAGGAGCTCCAGAAGAGCCACAGGGTGCTGCCCTGCAGGGCGGCGGTGGGATGTTTGTCAATGTTTAAGCTTTCCGAAAACGGGCTGCTCGGCGACCAGCCGCCGGCCGCTGACCAGGTTTTGTGCCAGATATCCCAGCGGTTCATTTTGCGGGTATGATAAAAAAGCCAGATGGTGCCGTTCGCCTCGGTGACTGCCGCGGGCCGGCCCTCATAGGCGAAATTCAGCGAAAAGGGCTCATCCGCCTCCTGCCACTGCCCTTGCTCATCAAGGCGCATGGTCCACAGGTTGAGCCTTTCCGGGTTGTTGCTGAGAAAGATGTTGTGGACAAACTCCTTTACCCTGCTCTCCCAGTTGGTAAGCCGCTTCACCGTGGCTTCCACCGTGGGGATCAGCCCCACGGTTTTATAGAGATGGGGGGCGTTGCGGATCTCGTTGCGCTGGGCGTCGATTTCCAGCCGGTAGTCGATCTGCCAGGCGATCCACTGGGCCGGCAGGGGCAGCAGCCGGCCGTCCATGCGGTCCGTGTTGTGCAGATCGAGTGCAGCGCCCGCATGGCTGTAAAGCAGATCGAGGATGCTGCCCGGCACCTCGAGAAAGCGCCGGAGCTGGCCGGCCTGGCCGAGCTCCGCCGGCACCTCCGCCGGATCGGCGGGCGGCACCGTGTCATAGCGGTGATAGATGCGCGGCAGCTGGTCAAACATCCGGGCTCCGAACCCGTAAGCCTGGGTGGCCATGGCCACGCAGCGGTTATGGTAATCGAAGGCAAAGACCGGGGGCTCGCCCTGGTAGGGAAAGAGGGTGTAATAGTAGTGGGTCTCGCCCTGCAGATTGCCGTCGATGATGGAGTAGAGCGCCTCGCCGTCGGCATTGAAGCCGGTGGCAAGCTCTGTTCCGTGGGCCACGATGACGCCGTCCGCAGGCGACAACGGAAAGGTCTTTTCCCGGCGCACCACCCTGATGCCCGGAAAGCCCGCCGGGTCGGGGTTGGTCCAGGAAAGCGCGATACGGTTGCCCTCAGGACAGGCTGCTGCGGTTATCACTGTCAGACGCATGGTCAGCTTTCACCCTCGATAACGATTCTGATGCCCTTGGCATAGGCCGGGACACCTGCGGGAATAACGGGGATCTCATTTTCCTTCATGGTGATCTTGCCGGCCGGTTCGACATAGCCGGCCGGCTGATTCTGGCGCCTGAACTCGCTGATGGTGACGTAATCCACCCCTTCCACCGCCTCGATCGCCTCGTAGAATTTGGACAGATAGATGGTCTGGGCGAAATCGACATTGGCAAAGGCCAGCAGGGCGGCCGCCGCGGCCATCACCTTTTCCTTCACGTCCTCCGGCGGATAGTAGCTTTTCACCCCGATGGCGGCGGTAATAAAGAGCTTGACATAATCCACGTCCTCGATGGTGATAATGGTGGTTACCGGCCGCTTGTCCTCGAAATAGGCCAAGAGCCCTGCCTCCAGCACGTCGCTCACCCGGCCGCCGCCCTCGGGCGCGACAAACAGGGTGACCCGGTTCCAGCTCCCGGACACGGCCCGCACCTTGCCCACCCCCTTGAAGTCCAGGGCCAGGGCCTTGTAGTCATCCTCGGTGACCGCCCGTTTAAGGGAGCGGAACACGGACGGGGCGTGCATGACCGCATGCTTGATGCTCTCCCGTTCCGCCCCGCCGGTGGCGGCCTCCGGGTTGGTGGCCTTGATGCCGTTTAACACCAGCTGCGCGGCGTCGACGATGGTCTGGATGGTGCCTGCCGGGGTGTTGCCCTTGAGACCGCCGCCCACCCGGTAGGTGGCCCGGATGGTGGCGCCGCCCGCCGGGATGGCGCCAAAGACGCCGTCGCCGAAAATGATGGTGGCCGCGTCCTGATCGTCAATCTCCACGGTGTAGTCCTTCTGCTTTTCCCGGCTGAAGGCCAGGCTCTCCTGCAGGGTCCACTCGTCAATGGTCTCACCCAGGCTGGTGGTGATGATGATATCCCGGTTGATTTTCTGGGTTGCCCCGGCTGAGCGCAGGATCAGCCCGGCATGGGCCAGGGTGAAGCGCTGGTTTTTGCTGCCGTCGGAAAAGCCGATGATCTCGCTTTTGATCAGGCGTCCCTCCTCCACCGGCACGCCCCTGAAGTATTTCTTGCCGGTCAGCGCATCAACGGCCAGGGTGCTGCAGTCGATCACCAGGTTGTCCTCCCGGCTGTATTCAAAGCGGACACTGGGCTTGTCCTTCTGGCTTTTGGTAGCAAAGGCGTCGCCCCGGCGGAGGGTGATGACCGCCGTGCAGGCGGCCGGAATGGTCAGGTCCAGGGTGGCGGAGGCCGGGGCGGCGGTGGCCAGCCGGTAGCCGATCAGTTGCAGATGATCGATGACGCTTTTCCTGCTCTGGGCCGTGCCCAGGAAGCTCTCATTGGCCACCCGGTCCTGATAGTAGCTGAGGATGTCGCCCATGTGGGCAAAGAGCTGCAGCAGGACATTGCCGAAATCGGCCTCCGAGGCATAGCTTTTCCACTCCGGCAGCCTGGCCGGAATGAGTTCCCGCATGGACTGCAGCAGACTGTCATAGTCCCGGGCCATGTAGTCAACAACGGTGTGCTCGTCTATTTTTTTGATTTCAGCCATCTCTTTTTACCCTTCGGGTGTTCAAGCGTTCCAGCGTTTAAACGTTCCAGCGTGCAAGCGTTCCAGCGCTTAAACGTTTAAACGCTTGAACGTTCACACGCTTAAACGTCTTTATCGAAAATGTATCCTTACCGTCTCCCGGCTCAAATCCTGCCTTCTGGTATAGGAGATCTCCACGGTGATGGTCTCTTCCCGGGACTCCACGTCCACGCCGTCCACGATGATGTCCTCATCCAGCCAGCGGGCCAGGGCCTGGCCGATGGTGAACTCCATGGCCGCGGCGAGAATGGTGTTGTTGGCCTCAAACACCAGATTAAAAATGCCGCAGCCGAATTCGGGCATGTTCACCCGTTCGCCGGGCGCGGTGAACAGCACCTGGATGATCTTGCCCCGGATGGCCTCGTCGCCGCCGCTGGCGCTGATGCCCCCCGCCTTGTTCACCGCAAAGGGGAAGCCGAATGTGGTCACTTCACCTGCCATGGCTGTCACTCCACATGTCCCTGTCCTGCCGGATAATTGGTCTCAATAAATTGCAGATCCTCGTCCTCGGCCGCAATGGCCACACTGTGCGAGTGGGCGCTGGGCGGGGCCGTGCCGGTGGCTCCCTGCACACTCACCCTGTCGATGGTCTTGATTTTTTTGATCTCCATGTTCGACTTGATATGGGTGACCACCCCGTGGGCAATGGCATGGGAGAGCTTCTTCCAGCTGGCGCGGATATCCGTCATCTGCTCCTCGCTTACGCCGTCAATGGGCTCCATGACCTGGCGGATCTTGTCGTAGATCGCCTTGGTCATGCCCTGGGAGGCGTTTTCATCGCCGATAATCAGGCCCATGGTCGCATTACTCCACCTTTATTTTTTTGGACAGCAGGGCGTTCACCCCGGAAAGGGCCATGGTGAGATCGACCATGCTCCCCGGAAAGAGCGGGGTCGGGGCCCCCATATTGCCCACATGCTGATGGGTCATCAGCCAGTTGATCAGCCCTTCCATGCACACCCGGCCCGAGCCGCCGTTGATCTTCACCCCCGGTCCCGCCGGGAACCCGCTCATGGCGTCCATTTTGATGATGTTGCCGTTGGCATCAGACACCTTTACCCCCTGGCTGTCCAGCTTGATCTCGTTGCCGTTCAAGTCCGTGCAGGTGATGCCATTGCTGTCCAGCAGCACCTGGTTGCCGCCCGCGTCGGTAATGGTGATGGTGCCGGCCCCGTCGGTGATGGTGATGCCATTGGCGTCCAGGGTGATGACATTGCCGTTCACCGCCTCGACAATGGTGATCAGTTCCTCGCCGTCCTTGTCCTCAAACTGGATGGAGTGGCCCTTGACCGTTTTAATGATCTTGCGGGTGGGCGGGTCCTGCACGCCGCCCTGCTCCGCGCCGTCGGGGTCATTGGGTTTGGGCAGCTCGCTCTCGCCGTCCGGCTTGCTCCAGAAGGTGCCCACCCAGATGGGGAATTCCAGATCCCCCTCCTCAAACTCCACCCACACCCCGGCGTTGACCTCGGGGATGAACAGCATCCCCTGGTTCGCCTCCCCGCCGTAGGGGACACAGGCCGCGGCCCAGCCGGTGACAATGTCGTTGCCCAGAATGCTCGGCACCTTGAGTTTTAATCTGCCCAGCTGCTCGGGGTCGGCGTTATCCACCACGATACCACGGTATTTGCCGTAATAGCGGTGTTCCACCCGGTCGGCCAGCCTGGCAACGATCTTTTCAAGTGACAAGTGATCTCCTCATGTTTGGCCTAACTCCATAAAAAAGCACGAACTACCCGTTGATTATTCTTTTTTAACGCTGGGGGTGAGGAGCGCGCCCAAAGACTTGCCCTTATGGCCGCCGCAGATCTTCTCGTCCTCGCCATCCCTTTGTTAAGTGCGCGCTCTATCTATTCTAAGTTTTTCTGCTATCAAATTTTGTTGAATAACCAAAAGCAGATTAGAACGAGCCTTTTTCAATTCCTCTCTGAAACTCTTCTCCAAACCTCTAACCGGATCATATGTTACTCCGAGAATACTTCCTATTCCAGTACTCCGAACATCAGTCCTTTCCCTATACTTTTCCATATCAGGAAATAATTCACCATTAGTAACCGTATGAAAGTACTCAGCGTCTTTTACAGCCAATTCAACGCTAACAGGCATAATCAAGTTAAACACTAGTTCACCATACTCAATAACTTGTTCTTCCAAAGGTAGGCACCCCTTATGAATAACTTGATTTCTAAATTTCGTAAGTTTATCCATTTTATATTTTTTGGACTCGAACGGCCTTTTTTCTTCTATTCCGTAAAGGAATAAGAATGCCCCAAACTGCCTCTCGGACTGATTGGATACTTGTTTCCAAGTTTCTTTAAACCCGTCTTTGTCAAATCCGTGTTTATGGCATACAAATTTGCAATAGAATTCATAAAATCTTTCGAGACTTGCAGTGAATCCCAATACGGCCTCTAGGTAAAAGCCCTCAACAAGAGCTCGAAAAGATGCCTCAAACAATAATTGGTATTTTATTCCCTGAACATAGTAACGATTTACGTGGCCTTCGGAACATGTAAACACGATTAACCTATCTTCAACTACGTCCGTACGGTATGAAGCCCTGACATCTGCAGGCCCATACTTTTTCACGCATTCATTGCATGGCAACCATATTTTCATTTTTCCCTCGAAAACTGTGTGGACCGATTATGCACTTAACCAGCCATCAGCCATCAGCTAAAGCAGTCCGGCAGCAGAGGAGGAAAAATCCTCCGACCCGCTGGGCAGCAGGGCGTTGCGTTTGACCTTGAAGGTCTGCCGGTAGCCGTCATCGGTGAAGATGTGGGTGACGTGGCTGACAAAGTAGACCCCGCTGTATGTCTCGCCGATGCCCCTGATGGTCACGGTTTTCCTCGATTTGAGCACATGCCCGTACTGGTTGGCCTCGATCTCCCCTTCCCCTGCCACAAACCATTCGCCCTGATGGTACAGTTCCCGGCACAGGGCCGTCATCTCCGGGGCGCCGGTGGCGGCGGTGCGGCCGACGATAACCTTGGCCGGATTCATGCCCGGGCCGAGATGGCTTGCCGCATCATTAGCCCCCAGGGCCGTCTGTTCACTGGCGGTTGCCTCGGCCTCCAGCACCTCTTTCGTGTTCCGGTCGATCTGGAACATGGCCACATTGGCCGGACTCAGGGCATTGACCGTGAGCGACAAACGGTTGACCGTGGTCTCGCTGCCGAAGTGGATGGACAGCACCGGCTGGGGCGGATCATCCAGCCGCGGTTTTTTGAAAAAGGCCGTATCGCCCTCCACATAGCACGCAAAGCCGTTGCGCAGGGCCAGCCTTTTTAAAAACTGCATGTCCGTCTCCCGCTGGATGATGGTGGACAGCGCCTCGTCATGGATCACCCCGGTGTCCTCCACCTCGGGCGTCAGGCCATAGGAAGCGATGATCTCGGAGGCGATGTCGCTGTCTTTTTTGTTCGGCCAGTCTTTGAGCTTCTCCTCCCGGTCCATCAGCACGCTGGCGTCCATGCCCCATACCTCCAGCACGCAGCGGGTCGGGTCGCCGTCAAAATAAGGGCTGACATGGGTGATATAGCCGGTCATCAGCTCCTCGTCCGCCTCGGCCAAACCGGCGCGGATGCTCACCTGTTTCCAGATCCGCAGACGCTCATCGTCCAGGATGCCCCATGAACCCCCCTGGTCAAGCAGCAGGGAAAACTGCAGGCGGAACATGGCGGCCAGTTCAATGTCATGTTCAACCTCCAGACAGATGAGCCGGGGATAGAGGTCGCTGATCTCCGCCCCGTCAATCTCAATGGTCAGATGCTCGTTTTCCATGGTGCGCTTTTTACGCCGGGCCGTCAGGGGCAATGATAATCTGCCGGCCGATCCGGCCGATATTCTCCGGCCGGCCCGCGGTAAAGCCGGCCGCGTTCACGGCTGCCGCAAGCTCGCTCTCGGTAATGTTCATACTGTTGTAGCTGATGGTCACCGAGCGCGCGTAACTCTGCGTGGCGACCGGGATCGTCTCGCCGGCCGCATGGATGCTGTCCTCGGTGAGCAGCACGGTTTCGGCAAACCGGTAGGAGTCAACGCCGACGAGCGCGGCAAGGCTTGCGGCAAGCCGGCTCCAGGGCGGCTCACCCGCCTCGTCATCATGGGCCAGGGCAAGGCGCACGCACCGCATCACCCCTGAACCGAGCAGGTCAAGGGGCGAGGAGAATTCCGGGTTGGCATCAATGATGCGCCACCATTTTTTGGGGGCCTTGTAATATTTGTAGGCCAGGTGGTCGAGCCGGTCCCCCTCCGCGATGGTGTGCAGAAAGGTTCCCTCGGTTGCCGGCGTGGCCCGCAGGGTCACGGACTTGAGCCTGCGGCCCTTGGGGTCGATGGTCACCGCGAACGGCTGTTTTCTGTAACGTGAGTTCTTGAAAAACATGGCTTATCCCGGAATCACCACATCGGTAATATTGACGAGATTGGTCACATTGAGCACGGACATGACCTCTTTCATCGCCTTTGAATATTTAAACACCGGATTCGGCCCCTCGATAACCGTCAGGTTCACCGCTACGCTGGCCCGGATGGGGTTGAGATCCGTGCTGAACTCGGTCTCCGTGATGTTCATGCTGTTGATGTTCACCGGCAGCACCCTTTTGCGGCCCCAGATGAAGAGAATCATCGGCGGATTCTCCCCGCGGGTGAAGGAAAAGCCGCCGGCTGAGCCGAGCAGCGCGCCGAGTGCCGCGCCCAGCATGCTTTCGCTCTTGGGGTAGACCATGAGTTCCAGGGTGCAGAGCTGGGGCATGATGCCGAACTGTTCGGTGATGGCATCGCCGTCATTGAGCTTGTCCGTGGCATCCAGGCGGATGTCAAAGGTGATGGACTCCTCGCCCACCTGTACCTGCTGCTGCCGCTGCAGCTCCAGCAGATCGGAGAACTCCTCCCGCTGGTGAAACTGGCGCAGCGTCGATCTGGCGGCGGTTGCGGCCGCGGCGCCGCGAGTCTCCCCGGTCTCGCCGGCCGGCGCGGTCTGGGCCGGGGCATTGGGCACGGAAAATATCAGGCTGCGGTTCCTGGTAAGCTGCACCGGATTGAACTGGAACGGCACAATCAGCGGCGGTATGCTGAGTCCATACTCCACAAAGGCGCCGCGCAGAATTTTCGGTTTATTGGTAAAGCCGCCTGACATGATTATCTCCAGAGTGAGGAGTGAAAAGTGAGGAGATTAAAGCAGAGCAGTTCGCGAACCGCCCCTCCACTATCTCCTCACTCCTCACTTCTCACTCCTCACTATTTTCACAATTTGATCCCCTGCAGCCGGTCAAGGATGGCCTGCAGGGGAGATTTGTTCTCCGGCGCCAGCACCTCACGCATCAGGGTCAGGGTCTGCAGGGTCTCTTCCGTGAGTCCCAGGTAGCAATAGCCTGTTTTTTCATCAGTCTGTAATTCCATGCTGTAGCCGAACTTATCCTTATGGGATAGCACTTCGATTTCCAGTCCGCGCTGCTCCAGTATGTCAAAAAGGCTCTTGTATTCTTCGCGGCTGATCACCGCATTACCCCAGAATGGTTGGTCCGCAAGCAGATCCCGGCGCGAGGCCGAGACCAGATGGGCCCGGTAGAACGGCTTGTCTTCATGGCCGTTCCAGAGGATGCGCACCGAGAAATCCGCACTGTCTTTCAGCTGATCATGCATGGTGGAAATCCATTAGATTTATCCTTCCTTTTATCATTCTTATCCCATTGCCCACTCAGGTAAAGGTCCAGCCCGGAAACTCCGAGGCCAGGGTCATCTGGTGGGTGGTGACCAGCCCGCCCCCGGGACTGGTGGGGGTATGGGGTGATACCGTACCCGCCGTGTCAATGGAAAAGCCGTAGGCCAGGGAATCGAGCCGGGTCACCGCGGTGCCGTTTACCCCGTTGAGCGACAGCACGGCATCCCAGGTGGTGGTGCCGGAGGCCGGGGCATGGCGCGAGGGATGATCGATAAAGGTGGTCGGCCGGGCCGCCGCCTCGGCGTCGGTCCAGTAAAAGGGCTTGGTGTCGTCATTGGGCCGCGGATCCACATAGGGAGAGGTGGTCCCGCCCAGGGGCACATTGGTGTCAATGGTCTGGGTCCAGTGGTAGCCGTCCGGATAGTCGGCGGAACTGGTGCCGTTGGTGATCTCCACCACAATGCCCACCCCCCTGGACTCCGTGGCAAAGGAGGTGAGCGAGGCGTTCTGGTCCTGCTCGCCGGCGGTCTGGTTGGTGCTCTTGTCCGGCAGCCGCGGCGCAAATGAGGCGTTGCTGTTCATCTGCCCGGTTGCCCCATCGGCTGAGAAGTTTGCCAGCCGGATGCGGGGCAGGGACCGCCCGGAGTCGTGACTTTTATCTCCCATGGCCTGCATGGCCTGATTGCCCATGGCCCGCTGCAGGGACTGGGCCGCGGGCGGCTGGATGCCGGCCTGGCTGTGGACCGCGCCGGCGGCATTACGGCTCCGGCCCTGGTTTTCGTGATCGCGATGCTGTTTTGTGTTGCGTGCGGCAAACATGATATGTAACCTCCTCAGGTTCTGGTCGAATCAGAGCGGTTGATGGTTTCCTCATTCCACAGCTTGCCAATTTTTTCGAACTCCCGCCTGACCCCGTGCAGGATATGCTCCATGCTGATTTCCTCATTGCTTTCCGCCGCCAGAAAGGCGGTATTTAAGACAATGTTGCGGATACTGCCCCCCGCCACCTGGAAGCGTCTGGCCAGGAAATCATAATCGATGCCGTCACGCACCGGCGCCTCCCCGGGGAAATGGCTTTTCCAGATGCGGGCCCGCAGGGCGGCATCCGGGAAGGGGAACTCGACAATGAAGCGGATGCGCCGGGTAAAGGCCTCATCCATGTTGGAGCGCAGATTGGTGGCCAGGATGACCATGCCCTCATACTCCTCCATCTTCTGCAGCAGATAGCTGGTCTCGATGTTGGCGTAGCGGTCGTGGGCGTCCTTGACCTCGGTGCGCTTGCCGAACAGGGCGTCCGCCTCATCAAAGAAGAGAATGGCGTTGCTGCGCTCCCCCCCGGCAAAGATCCGGTTGAGGTTTTTTTCCGTTTCGCCGATGTACTTGCTGACCACGCCGGACAGATCAATCTTGTAGAGATCAAGCTGCAGCTCGGCCGCCATGACCTGGGCCGCCAGGGTTTTTCCCGTGCCCGGCGGGCCGGAGAACAACACGCTGAGCCCCCGGCCGTAGGCCACCTTGCGCTCAAAACCCCATTCGGCAAAGACCCGGTACTGATGCCTGACCTGGGCGCAGATCTCTTTGAGCAGCGCGGTTTTTTCCTCCGGCAGCACCAGGTCGGCCCAGGTATATTTCGCCTCAATCCTGACGGACAGTTCCGCCAGCTTATGCTGGGACTGGCTGCGGCAGGCGGCGTGCAAATCGGAGAGCGACAGCTTCCTGTCCCGGCCGCCGGCGGCCTGCAGGGTATGGGCAGACCGCGCCGCCTGCCCGATCTGGCCGGGGGTCAGGGCGAAGCGCCGGGCCAGCCTGGCCGACCATTTCTGGCTGATGTCAGCCGGTTCGGCGGCCAGCATGTTCTGCCAGACCTGCTCCCTGATGGGGACCTGGGGCGTTGGCACGGGGGTGGACACAAACTGCAGCTCGTCAAAGCAGTCCTCGCCGGACCAGGGCTTTTCCCCGGCCAGGAAGACCAGCCAGCCGTACTCGGCAATGGCCCGGGCCAGCTTTTTCAGCAGTGCTCTGCCTTTATCCGCCCGCTCGCCCAGGGAGTCGATGTTGTCGCAAAAAAGAATGGCGCGGGTCAGCAGCCCCTCCCGCAAAGCAAGCAGCACCGTGTTTTCCCATTCCTCATCACCAGCGGGCAGCAGCTCCATATCGACCACCAGCATGGGGCACTGCAGCTCCCGGCACAGCGCCAGGGCCAGCGTGGTTTTGCCGCTGCCGGCCGGGCCGTGCAGATGGAGCACCATCTTCTCCCTGATCATCTCGCGGCTGATGTGGCGGCTGGCCAGACCGAGCAGCCTGGCCTTGAGGTCCGGCGCCGCTGCCACCCCATCCAGGGGTATTGTGGGGGAGAGCAGCCGGGCGCAGCGGTTGAGCCGGTTATCCAGGGCGTTGTCGCCCATGATGAAATCAACCATCCGGCGGTCCACCTTGAGCAGCATGGCCAGATCGCTCGACCCGGACGGGCTGAGGGGATCAGCCACGCTCTGCAGGATGCCGCTGCGCAGCAGCGTAGCCCCGCCGGCAAACAGCTGGCGCAGCTGCCAGCGCTGCTCGCGGCGGTCGGCCAGCAGCTGCAGGACCAGATCCACGGACGGTTTTTTGCGGGTGATGTCGTTCTGCAGGTAGGCATAGAGGGTGTCGTACCTGCGGTCCAGCTCCGGCGCCAGGCAGATGACCAGGGCCTGCAGCTCAAGGGGTGACAGGCCGAACATCCGGGCCAGGCAGGGTAGGGCCAGAAAGATCTTCTCCTCCAGGCTTGCGGCCACCCTGGCGCTGATCTCCTGGCCCAGCAGCTCAAACTGCCGGCGGTTGGCCATGATCTCCGGCGGGTCGGGGCGGAGGCCCTCGCCGTCCTGCAGCAGCCGGTCAACCTCGTCATGGGAGATATACAGGCCGCTGCCGGGCTGCTGCTCCGGCATCCCGGCCCGCAGCCTGAGCACCTGCCGGCTGATCAGCAGGTCGAGCCGGGTCAGCTCATCAGAGAGATGAGCGAAACTTGCCCCGTAGGGCAGGGGCCGGCCGGCATCCTTTTTCATGGCCTGCACGCTCACGGCGTCACCTCAAAAAACAGGGTCTTGCGGCTCAGATGGGAGATATCAACCCGTATTTCATAAAATCCGGGGGCAAGGTCGGCCGGGATGGTGATGGAAAAGGAGTCAGCCGTCAGCTCAAGGCCGGCGAGGACCGGCCTGCGCATCAAGGACACGTATGCCTGCCAGCCGGCGAGATTTTTGCCGCTGACCGTCACGCTGGCCCCGGCCGGGGCCGCCATGGGCGTGATCATTTCCACCGTGGGCGGCAGAAAGGGGGCGGCTACCTGGGGCACGCCGATGTGCCGCACCCGCTTGGCCATGGTCCGTTCGCTGGCGGACAGCATGTCGAGCTGCACCACCGCCACCTCATAGGCCACGGAAAGCCGGTAAGGCTGGGCAAAGGTGCTCCACACCGTGCTCATCTCTTCCAGCACGATGGTGGAGGGCATCACCTTGATCTGCTCCCTGGCCCCGGCCAGTTCGTCTGCCAGATAGTCCGCCGGGATGACCGGGTTCTCATAAAAAACCCGCATGGCCTCGCCCAGGATCTCGTGGCTTGTGGCATTGCCGGTCTGCTGGTCGTTGATGGCATAGGGGGTCAGCAGATAATGGAGATGCAGGGACAGAGGCGGCGGCACGAGCCGGGCCGGATTGTCGGCCCTGGCCTGCCAGTCCATGTTCTTGAGCAGGGGGCTTTCCTGCACCTTGTACAGATAGAGGTTGACCCGCCGGTCCACCCCCTTCTCGTGGGGTGATAGAATGGTGACATCCACCTCCGGCGTCAGGGTCATCTCCCCGAGCAGGAGGTTGCGCAGCGATTCGCTCACCAGTCCTATTGCTGTGGATACGCTCACGGGTCGGCCCTTTATCGGATCATTTTTAACGTTGCGCGAGCCATATAGCTCCGTTCCCAGAAGGCGGCCGGCAAGCGGCCACGGCTTCTGCTGCCTGAGGTGCGGTTGATCACCACGATCTGCTGCAGAGGGGGCGGCGCAGGGGTTTCCGCCTCGGCTGTGGTGGTTTGCTCACGGTCCTTGGGCTCGTGGGCAGAGGTCTTTTTGCTGACCAGTTCAAAAAATGTCCGCCGCAGCTCCTCGATCTGCCGGCCGCCATCCTCATCCGGCCGCCGGGCCGGGGTGGCGGAGGCAAGACGCCTTTGGTCCCGGGGTTCTGCCGCACCCGGCGGATGTTCCTGCCGCTGCGCAGGGTTGGGATCTGCCTTGGCTTGCGGCGCTGCTGCCGGGCTTTCCGCCCTGCCTGGGCGGCCAGCGCTTTTATCCGTCGGGCGCTGGGGCGGCTTGGCTCTCTGTCCCAGGGCTGAATTTTGGGGCTGGGCTGCGGTCATGCCTGCGGTTGTAAACCCCTGGGGCACAAGGCCCTCGGCCTGGACGGCAGCGGGGAGCAGCCGCGATCTCCATTGGGGCTGCCGGTCCGCGGGTGGCTGGCCGGCAGCCGGCCTGGGCTGTTCAGGCCTGGGCCGCACGCCGTGATCCATTGCCGCGCTCGCCGGCCGGTCCTGGCCGCCAGGCGGAGAAGCGGCAGGTTGCGCCATGCCGGGCGGCTGGTCCGCTGCGGAAAGATGTTCACCCTCCGGGCTGGCAGCCAGGGCGCTGAAGACCTGCCTGAGCGTTGACCTGCCGGGGATGGCGATCTCCTCTCTGCCGGCTGGTTCCGCCTTCATTTCGCCGGCTGGGGCCGGTCTGCTGTCCGGCGCGGGCTGCCGGGGCGCTTCCGGCCCCCTGGCCGCAGACCTGGCCGCTGCCTGCTCCGGCATCAGCGGTGCCGGGGCTTGTTCCTTGCCTGGCCCATGGGCCAGGGCTGCCCCAGGCGCGGCCAAGGGCTCGGACCCGCTCCGGGCTGGCGGCTGGGGCAGGGGCTGCGCCAGGCCGGCAGCCGGGCGGTCAGCCTGGGAGTCCTCGACCTCGGCCCTGGCCGCAGGGACCTCCTCCTCCCTGTCCATCGCGGGGAGGGCGTCCTCCTGTGCGGACCAGGGCGGGGGGGGGGAGGGCGCGGGCAAGCTTGACCGCTGCTGGTAACGGAAGGCCCCCGGCGGCAGCGGCCCATGGCCCTGCATTCGGCCTGCTGCCCGCTCCGGCAGGCCGAGCAGCGCACGGACCATTCTCCCCGCCGGTTTACCGCCGCCGCCGCTCTGCTGCCTGTGTGTGCTTTTTTCAGAATGCATGGTTCAACCGTTCCATTTCCCCGGCGAGAACCTCGATGTAGCGCCGCCGGTTCTGCCTGGTCATGCCGAGGATTTCCTTTTCGCTCCAGTGATAATGATAGGCCAGATAATGCACCTCTTTGAGCAGCAGCTCAAGCCGGGTGTTCAGCTCCGCCAGCACGAACTCCTGCACATCAAAGGCGGCGGTAAAGCTGCCTCCGCACTCCGGGCAGATCGCCTCCATGCTGGAGCCGAGTTTCGGGGCCAGCCGCTCCATTTCCTCTTCAATTTCCATTTTGGCCTGGGCTGACAGCCTGGCGATACCCGCCAAGGCAGGCGGTTGGACGGCATCGATGCTCTGCACGCAGCGGGCCAGCAAATGGTCCGCCGCCAGCTCCTCGTCACTGTCCAGCAGCTGGGTCAGCATTTCCTGATCCTCGCCGTTGGGCAGCCGGAAGGTGACAAGGTGGCCGCCCGCTGCCGGTGAAAGCTGCAGCCGGTGCCGCAGGGACTGCTGGGGCGCGCGGGTCACCGGGATGTTATCGGTGGCAAAGTCGATATCCACCCGGGCCCCGCAGTCCGGCTGGGAGCAGCGGATGACCGCCTGGATGTTGCGGCCGAAGGTCATTTCCCGCAGTTTGAGCAGGAGAAAGAGCCGGTCGCCCACCAACAGGCGGCGGACCATCCCCTCTGTCACCCCATTGAGGCTGCCGATCCTCTCAATGCAGCGGCTGAGCAGGGCGGTGACCAGCACCGGGGCAGGGGTATTATTTCTCCCCGCCAGCATTTTCTCGCTAAAACCGTTGAGCGGGGCAAGCATGACCCGGTCATGCACCTGGCCGTCATCGCCGACAAAGCCCCCCGGCAGCTCAAACACCATGCGATCCATCGCTCACCTAGCTTTCGGTTGGTTCGGTGACCGCGGTGTCGCGCTCCCAGCCCTCATTTTCCAGCTTGATGCTCTGGATCATCACCTCGTTGCCGCCGGCATCGAGTCCCGGCAGGGCCTGATATTCGGAGACCCAGCAGCGGTAGACCTTGTAGGACAGCACCTTGCTGCCCTGCAGGTTGAAGACGTCGATGACCACATCCTTGCGGAAATTCTTCAGCGACATGGAGGCGTCGCTCTGAAAGTTATTGATCAGGTTGGCCCACTCCTCAAAGGTGGTGTCATGGGTGACCCCGGCCTCCAGGGTGATGCCGTCATAGGAGGTCTTGCCCGGCAGTTTGCGGCTGGTGCTGGGATCTCCCCCCTCCCGCCATTCCTTGACCTCGGTGCTTTTTTTCAGGGCGCTGCATTTGGCGAGCCCTGCCACGTATTTGCCGTCCCACTTGATTTTGAACTTGAAGTTCCGGTAGGGATCAAACCGGTGGGTGTTTACTGTAAACTGTGCCATATCTTTTCTCCCCCATTGCTTGGGCTTTATTTAATTATCCCACAATAAACTGTATAGATGCCACGGACCTTCTTTCAATCCGCAGTCTGCAATCCGAAATCCGCAATCACCACTAGTTCTGTCCCGCCTTCTGGCTGATCTTCACCACCACGAACTCGGCCGGCTTGAGCGGCGCGAAGCCGACCAGCACGTTGACGATGCCCAGGTCGATGTCCGCCTGGGTGGTGGTCTCGCCGTCGCACTTGACAAAGAAGGCCTGGGACGGGGTGGAACCCTGGAAGGCGCCCTGGCGGAACAGAGTCATCATGAAGGAGCCGATGTTGAGCCGGATCTGGGACCAGAGTTCCTCGTCATTGGGTTCGAACACGGTCCACTGGATGCCGTTATAAATACTGACCCGCAGCATGATGGCCATGCGGCGCACCGGGATGTACTTGTATTCCGGGTCGGAACTGAGCGTGCGCGCCCCCCAGAGCACAATGCCCGAGCCGGGGAATTTGCGGATAACGCAGACGCTCTTTTTATTTTTATTGAGATTGCCCTGCTGGATGTCGGTGAGATCCGTCACCAGGCCCACGGCCCCGCCGAGCACCGCCTCGGTGCCGGCCGGCGCCTTCCATACCCCCCGTTTGGCGTCGATCTGGGAATACATGCCGGCCACGTATCCTGAGGGCGGCACATTGATCGGCTCGGCGGACAGCCCGGTGGGATCAAGGGCTTTGAGCCAGGGAAAGTAGACCGCGCCATAGGAGTTCGGGGTATTGATATCGTCCCGGTACTGCAGGGCGTCCTCCAGGCTGATGTCGTCCCGGTCCATGTCGGCGATATAGAAACAGTCGGACAGCGGCCGGTTGCGGCAGTAATTCATGCCGGCGTCGGCCACGGCGGTTGAACCGATGCCGGGCACGGCGATGAGGGAGACATCCCGGACGGTGTCGAGCCAGGCAAAGGCGTTGGTGTAGTCGATATCGTTTAGCGGCAGGGTGCCGTCGCTGCCGGGCTGCACCGCGCTGACCGCCCCTGCCACCGTATCGTCGCCCAGGAAAAAGAAGTCGTCGGCCGGGGTGTTCTGGGGCCGCATGGCGGATGAGCCATACACCTCGGTGCCGCCGTTTCGTCTGCCGAGCCTGAGCGCCCCGGCGGCATTTTCCAGCGGGTCACTGGCCGCGACCACCTCCACCTTGGAGCCGGCGCTGGTGTTGCCCGAGGCAATGCGCAGCATGTTGGTGTCCTGCACGGTGACGGTGACGTTGTAAGCCCCCGCCGGGGTTGATTCCCGCAGCGGGGTCATGGCCTGGATGGTTGCGGCGATGGCGGCGCGGATATCGTCAAGATCGCTGAGATCAGCGGCGGCCAGGGCCATGGTCAGATCCACGGTGCGGTAGCCGTCGTTGTTGATGTTGATGCGGAATTTGCGCTGGTTTGCCCCGAGCAGGGGGCCGCCCAGGGTGATGGGGGCGCTCTGGCTGTAACCGGCAATCTGGTTGCTGTTGGCCGTGTTGACCGTTGCCGTGATGTATTTGGAGCTGGTGTTGAGCACCGTCTCAATAAATTCCGGGGAGGCGGGATTCATGGAGAGATTTTCATAGGCCTCCACCTGCACCGGGTCTTCATCCGGGGTGGGGTTGTCCTGATACACCGTCAGATTGAAATCATTGGCCGGGTCATCGGCTGAGGCGCTGTCAACGATCACCATGAATTTATTGCCCCAGGCCCCGGATGATTTGGCGGAAAGGGTCATGCTGTTCTGGGCCGCGGCGCCCCGGTCAAGGATGGTCACCGTGGCCGTATCGGCGCCTGAGGCCACCCGGCCCACATAGCACTGGGTGCCGCCGTTGTTGAAGAACTGGAACACCGCATGGGCCAGGAAGTAGCCGTTGAGAAAGCCGCCGTAAATGGTCTGGAACTCGGTGAAGTTGAATATCTTTTTGACGGCGCCGATGGGACCTCTTTCCGCCACCCCGAAGAATGCCGCGGTTGATGTGCCGGCAGCTTCAATCGGCCTGACGCCACTGGAAACCTCTTCCACATACACACCTGGATACGTTAAAACTGCCATAAATTCCTCCTTTTTATTTAAGGATTTGCTTTCTTATTTTTTTGTAACTTTTGGTGTCGCCTTCTTCGTTTTTGCCGCAACCGCAGCCGGCTTTTT
>JALNXE010000083.1 GCA_023230525.1 Desulfobulbaceae bacterium | reverse complement strand
TAGGTGATGATCTGGGTGACATGCTCGTCGCCGCCGTATTTGTCATGCACGTATTTGATGACTTCACCGCGCCGGTCCTGGCAGAAATCCACATCAAAGTCGGGCATGGATTTGCGCTCGACATTGAGGAATCGTTCAAAGATGAGACCGTAGGGGATGGGGTCGATATCGGTGATGCGCAGGCAATAGGCCACTAGGCTGCCCGCCCCGGAACCGCGGCCCGGCCCCACCGGGATATCATGATTTTTCGCCCAGTTGATGAAATCCGCGACGATGAGGAAATAACCGGGAAATTCCATGGTCTTGATGACGTCGATTTCCATGTCCAGCCGCTTGCGGTAGGTTTTTTCCAGCTCCGGACTCACCTCCTGCCGGCGCCTCAGTTCGCGGAGCCGTTCCTTGAAGCCGTCCCTGGCCGCCTTTTCAAACAGAGAGTCCAGGGATTCCTCTTCCGGCACCGGGAAAATAGGAAAATAGTGATTGCCGAATTCGAGTTCCAGGTTGCAGCGGGCGGCAATGGCGACCGTGTTGGCAATGGCCTCCGGGCAATGGGCGAAACTTTTGCGCATCTCCTCGGGGGATTTGAAGTAGAGCTGATCGGTGGTGAATTTGAAGCGGTTGGCATCCAGGATGTTCTTGCCGGTCTGGATGCAGAGCAGCAGCTCGTGGGCCTTGTATTCCGCCCGGTTGAGATAATGGCAGTCATTGGTTGCCACCAGGGGAATGCCGAACTCGGCGGACAGCTCTTTGAGTCCTCGGTTGGCCTCATGCTGTTCTTCCATGCCGTTTTCCTGCAGCTCAAGATAGAGACGGTCCCCGAAGATCGCCAGCAGTTCCCTGGTTTTTTCCCGGGCCAGCTCCATGTTCTTTTCCCTGACGATCAGGTAGGGGATTTCGCCGTGCAGGCAGGCGGTCATGGCAATCAGGCCGGCGTTGTGGGCCACCAGCACCTCCTTGTCAATGCGCGGCTTGTAGTGGAACCCCTGGAGCTGGGCAATGGACGCCAGTTTCAGCAGATTTTTATAGCCCTCCAGGTTCATGGCCAGCAGCAGGAGATGAAAGGCGGCCTTGCCGGAGCTTTTCGCCGATTTGTCGGCGCGGGATTCCGGGGCAATGTAGAACTCGCAGCCGATGATGGGTTTGATCCCGGCTTTTTTTGCCTTTACATAGAACTCCAGGGCACCGAACATGGAGCCATGGTCGGTGATCGCCACGGTGTCCATGCCGTATTCCTTGCATTTTGCCAGCAGGTCATCGAGACGGATGGCGCCGTCCAGCAGGCTGTACTGGGTGTGGACATGGAGATGGACGAAATTGGCCGGGCTGGTCTGGTTGGTCTGATTGGTCATGCTGGTCTCACTGGTCTAATTGGTCTTACTGGTCTTACTGGTCTTACTGGTCTAATTGGTCTTACTGGTCTAATTGGTCTTACTGGTCTAATTGGTCATACTGGTCATACTGGTCATGCTGGTCTCACTGGTCCGATTGGTCTGTTAACTTTGACTAATAAGACCAGCCCGACCAGTTAGGCTAGTCCGACTAATCGGACCAATCAGACTAAAACCCCAGCTTGTCAAGCGCTCGCAGGCTTTCCAGCACCCCGTCTTCCGTATGCGGTTCCAGGGTGACAATGGGCGAGAGATGTCTTTCCCTGAGATAGCTAAAGAAGCCGCTGAAATCAAAAATGCCCTGGCCCACGGCCAGGTGGGTATCCTGAAGGCCATGGTTGTCATGGAGATGGAGCTGGCCGAGCCAGGGTTCGAGTTCCGGCAGCCAGTCATGCCAGTTTTTTTTGGCAAAAGCCAGCACATGGCCCACATCCAGGCAGAAACGGGCATGGGGCGAAGCAAGGGCCGCAAGCATCTGTCTGTGCCGGTCAGGTCCCTGTTCATAGGTGTTTTCCAGCATGAGCGGGGTGTTATGTTCTGTGGCAATGGCCAGGAACTCCTGCCAGGCCTCCAGCGAGTATTTGAACCACTCATCCGGTTTATAGCCATGTTTGTTTTCCTCAAAACCCAGATGGCAGACAATTGATCTGGGTTGGAAAAGCGGAATCAGCTCAAAGGCCTGGCGGATTTTGCTGCGGCTGACTCGGCGGATTTCAGGATCGAGACTGCCCGGATACAGCTCATAAAAAGGGGCGTGCAGGGTGCAGGAAAGGTTATGAGCCGCAAGTTTTTCGGCAACAGCGGCAAACTCTTGGGGCTGGGCGGCGTACAGAACATCCCCTTCAAGGCCGATTTCAGGCTGTATCCCCTCGCTGATAAAGCGGCTCAGGTTCGCCTGCAGATAGCGGAAAGGGGCATTGACAAAACAGCGGGACTTGAGAGAAGCCAGCGGCATGGTGCGTTAACCCTCTTCCAGGGGCTTGGCCTCGTCGATCAGCATGATGGGAATGTCATCCCTGATTTCGTAAACCAGTTTGCAGGTTCGGCAGACCAGGCCGTTACCCTGGCCGTTGAGCTCAACGGGACCCTTGCATTTCGGGCAGGCGAGAATGTCGAGCAGTTCTTTTTTGATCATTGGTTACCCCTTAAAAAAATAGTGTATGCCTGAAGCCCCTGGCAGAATCATTTTTTCTGCCCGGCAAAAAAGGTCTCGAGGCTGGTTAGCAGCGCCGGCAGCCGAACCCCGAAGATACTGTATATTTTCTGGCAATCCAGGACAGAGTATTTCGGCCTGGGTGCGATGGTCGGGAACTCTGCACTGGTGATTGGTATAATCTTTCTTACTTTAACGGGATGAATTTTTCTTGCAAGATCTAAGATGAGGGTGGCGAATTCATACCAGGTCACTGCGGTTGCCCCGCAACAGTGATACGTACCCCAGCAGTTGGTCTGCCCTGCGCCGATTTTTTTGGCCATGGCCAGCAGGGCTTGGGCCAGGTCGCCGGCAAAGGTGGGGCAGCCCCATTGATCATCGACCACTTTCAGCTCCTCTTGCTCCTGACCCAGGCGCAATATGGTTTTGACAAAGTTGCGGCCGTGAATGCCGTAAACCCAGGAGGTACGGATGATGAGATGCCTTGCCAGCCGTGCCCGCACCTCCTCTTCCCCGCCAGCCTTACTCTTGCCGTATATGCCGAGCGGCGCAGTGGGTGCTGTCTCCGGGTAGGGCCGGTTTGCCCGCCCGTTAAAAACATAATCGGTGGAGAGATGAATAAGGGGTATACGCTCCCGGGCGCAGGAGTCCGCCAGCCACGCCGGCCCATCCCGGTTTACCGACCAGGCCTTTTCCTCTTCCTCTTCCGCCTTGTCAACCGCCGTATAGGCGCCGCAATTGATCACCAGATCAGGCAAATTTTCCCCTATCTCCCGGGAAACGGCCCGGCTGTCCGTGATGTCAAGGGCGTGGCGCTCAAGGCCGATGATCCGGCAACCCTGGCTGGGACCTTGACGCAGCAGTTCCCAACCGACCTGGCCGTTTATGCCGGTAACAAGAATTTTCATGGGTTCATCCGGGAAAGCGGGGCAGATCACCGGGGGAGATATGCTGCAGAACGGGGTATTGCTGATCCTTGGGCGAGAGCAGGAAATTACCGCCTGGCCAGCGGATGGCAAGCTGGGGATCGGAAAAGATGATGCCAGCCTCACAGTCTGGGAAATAAAAATCACTGCATTTATAGACAAAGGAGGCGGTATCGCTCAACACGACAAAGCCGTGGGCAAACCCCGGCGGGATGAAAAGCTGTCTTCTGTTGGCCGCGGACAGTTCGGCGCCTGTCCATTTGCCGAAGGTTGGCGAGCCGAGCCTGATATCAACCGCCACGTCAAACACCGCTCCCTGAACAACATGGACCAGCTTTGCCTGGCCGTGGGGATGCTGGTAGTGGAGACCGCGCAGGGTATTTTTCTGGGAAAAGGAGAAATTGTCCTGGACAAATTCAACCGTTATGCCCGCTTTTTCATATTTCTCCTTGTGAAAGGTTTCCATGAAAAACCCGCGTTTATCCTCAAACACGCGAGGCTCAAGGATCAACACCCCGGAGAGTTCCGTCTCAGTCACCTTCATAAAGGACCTCCTGCTGCAGGAGTTTCATCAGATACTGGCCATAATTATTTTTCAGCAGGGGGAGCGCCAGCCTTTCAAGTTGCGCATTGTCGATATATTTCATGAAATAGGCGATTTCCTCGATACAGGCCACCTTGAGGCCCTGTCTTTTTTCAATAACCTCAATAAATCGTGAGGACTGCAGCAGGGAATCATGGGTGCCGGTATCAAGCCAGGCGATGCCGCGGCCCAGTTTTTCCACATGCAGCTCTCCCATTTCCAGATAGGCGCGGTTGACATCGGTGATTTCCAGTTCACCCCGTGGGGATGGTCTGATCCGGGCCGCGATATCCGCGACACGATTGTCATAGAAATAGAGGCCGGTTACCGCGTAATTTGATTTCGGCACTAAAGGTTTTTCCTCAATATCGACAATCCTGCCTTCCTTGCCGAAGGTGATAACCCCATAGCGCTGGGGATCGCTCACCTGATAACCGAAGATGGTCGCCCCTTGGGTCCGAGCCGCCGCCTTATGAAGTTTTTCCGGTAGCCCATGGCCGTAGAAGAGATTGTCGCCGAGGATCATGCAGACGTTATCGTGGTTGATAAAGTCCCGGCCCAGGATAAATGCCTGGGCCAAGCCCTCAGGCCGGGGCTGTTCAACATAAGAAAAAGAGAGCCCCCATTGCGAGCCGCCGCCGAGCAGTTCCTGGAAGCGGGGAAGATCAACCGGGGTGGAAATAATGAGAATATCCCTGATCCCGGCCAGCATGAGCACGGCAAGAGGGTAATAGATCATCGGTTTGTCATAGACAGGCAGGAGCTGTTTGCTGACTACCTGGGTGATGGGGTAGAGGCGGGTGCCTGATCCTCCGGCAAGTATGATTCCTTTCATATTATCTCTTTTCGTAGTTGAGTTCCAGCCACTGGCGATAGGCGCCGGAGCGGACGGAGTCGACCCAGGCCATATTGGCCAGATACCAGTCAACGGTTCCGTTTAAGGCCTCGGCAAAGGAGTAGCGCGGCTTCCAGTCCAGTTCCCTGCTGATTTTTGTCGCGTCAATGGCATAGCGGAAGTCATGGCCGGGACGGTCTTTGACAAAGGTGATAAGCGATTCGGCAGCCCCGGCGGATCTCCCTTGTTTTTCGTCCAGAATTCTACACAGTTGCCTTGCGATGTCAAGATTAGACCGTTCCGCCCCGCCACCGATATTGTAAGTTTGTCCCGCCTTGCCCTGCTCAAAGACCCGCAGGAGGGCGTCGCAGTGGTCAAGCACATAGAGCCAGTCCCGCACATTGCTGCCGTCACCGTATATCGGCAAGGGTTTTTCCGCCAGAATATTGCATATTATAAGCGGAATAAGTTTTTCGGGAAACTGAAATGGTCCGAAATTATTGGAACAGTTGGTGATGACAAAGGGCAGGCCATATGTTTTCCCGTAAGCCCGGACAAAATGATCAGAGGCTGCCTTGGAGGCGGAATACGGACTGGAGGGATCATAGGGGCTTTGTTCGGTGAAAGCGCCAACCGGCCCCAGGCTGCCGTATACCTCATCGGTGGAAACATGATGGAAGCGGAAATCCGCAGGTCTGCCCCGTTGTTCCCAGGCATCGAGGCTGGCCTGCAAAAGGGTGCAGGTCCCGCCGACATTGGTGTCAGCAAAGACTTTTGGGCCGTGAATTGAACGGTCCACATGTGATTCCGCCGCAAAATGGATAACACCTTTAAATAAATATTTGCGGAAGAGTCCGGCCAGCAGATCAGGATCGCGGATATCGCCGTGCACAAAGGTGTGCCGGTTGCGGTGTGCAGCCGGCAGAACGGAGAGACTGGTGAGATTGCCGGCATAGGTCAGGGCATCGAGATTAATTACCCGCAACTCAGGCCGGTTTTTCAGAATGAAGTGGATGAAGTTGGCGCCGATGAAACCGGCCCCGCCTGTCACCAGGATATTGTCAGTAGTGGTTGGGTTATCCATCTCTGCTCATCAATAAAGAAGTATTGTCAGTGAGGTGTTACAATAAAATCGCAAGTATACAATATGTTGCTTAAATCGTCCATGAAGAGTAAGATAACAAATTTGCTCATTTTCTGCTTGGGTCAATTTCGCCGTATATCCGGGCGGAACAATTCTCTATTTTGATTTTTTATCGAGTGAATGACAAAGATATCCATAGCAAATTTATTTGACCCGAAAATTATCGGACTTGTCCGGCCGTATTACGGCAGGGTGCTGGCCGCGCTTTTATTCAGCTTGGTATCTTCCGGGGCAAGCGGCATCATTGCCTGGCTGGTGAAACCAGTCATCGATTCTATTTTTGTTGACAAGAAATTCTCGATGCTGGTCTGGTTGCCATTTGTGATCATGCTCCTCTATGCTCTCCGGGGCACCTGTGAGATGATCTACAGCTATCTGATGCGCTCCTCAGGCATCAAGCTGGTGAGGGATCTGCGCGTTCGCCTTTACGAGCATCTGCTTCACCT
Source organism: Desulfobulbaceae bacterium (assembly GCA_023230525.1). Classification (GTDB taxonomy): domain Bacteria; phylum Desulfobacterota; class Desulfobulbia; order Desulfobulbales; family SURF-16; genus SURF-16. Next base: position 12,949 of record JALNXE010000083.1, on the reverse strand, counting down.
GCCGGTTTTATCCCTCGGCAAGGAATCATCCGGTAAGATGATTTCCCGTATCCTCACCGATACCTCCTTGGCTCAGGGTCTGGTGAGTGATACCCTGCTCACCGTTTTCAAGGAAGTCCCCACCATTATTGTCCTGTTGGGAGTGGCCTTTTACCGGCGCTGGGATATCACCCTGCTCGCCCTGGTCGGCCTGCCGTTAATCGTCAGTGCTGCCAACCGGGTGGCCCGCAAGGTGAAGGCGAAGCGTAATCTGGCCCAGCAGAGCGCCGCCACCTTGACCCATTTCATCAGCGAGGCCTCGGTCGGCGCCAAGGTGATTAAAATTTTTGTTAATGAGGAGGGGCAGGCGGCTCACTTCCGGAAGACCAGTCAATCCAATTACAGCCAGGAAACCAAAATTATCCGCTATAAAGAGATAGCCAAGCTGATTGTTGATATCTCAACCGGCATCGGCGTGGCCATCGTCATCTGGTACGGGGGAAATCTGGTGGCGAAAGGGATTATAACCAGCGGAGATCTTTTTTCCTCCCTTGGCGCCGTGGTGATGATCTTTAATCCGGTCAAACAGGTGGGGAGATCCTATGCGGTTTTCCATGAAATTATGGCGGCCACTGATCGCATCTGGTGGCTTGAAACAATGGAAGCGGAAAAAAGCGGCGATATCCCGCTGCCGTTCTTTCAGAAGGAGATCCGTTATGATAATGTTTCACACCGATACAGAGGGGATGGCGAACTTGTTTTACAGGGCATCAATCTGACCATCCGGAAGGGTGATGTGGTAGCGATTGTCGGACCGAGCGGGGCCGGCAAGACCACGTTTATTGATCTGCTGCCCCGGTATTATGATCCCTCTGAGGGCCGTATCCTGATTGACGGGCATGAGTTGCCAAGTGTCAGGCTGAAGGACTTACGAAAATTGATTGGTCTGGTCAGTCAGGATATCGTTCTTTTTAATGATACGATCAGGGAAAATATTGCCTTTGGCTCTCCCGAGGCCCAGGACAGTGAGGTTGAAAAAGCGGCACGCCTGGCATTCGCCCATGATTTTATCGCGGAATTTCCTGATGGATACAATACCATGCTCGGCGAAAGAGGTCTCAATCTCTCCGGCGGGCAGCGGCAGAGAATTGCCATTGCCAGGGCCATCCTGAAAAATCCCCCTATCCTCATATTGGATGAGGCGACATCGGCTCTTGATGCGGTGTCAGAGGCCCTGGTGCAGAAGGCTTTGGAGAGATTGATGCATGACCGGACTACAATCGTCGTGGCCCATCGTCTTTCCACCATCCGCAATGCTGACCGGATTCTCGTCATGGATCATGGCCGGATTATCTCCCAGGGCCGCCATGAGGAGTTGCTGGAGAAATCCCAAACCTATAAAGAACTCTACCTTTCTTACAGTGAGAAAAAGTCAGAGTCCTGCTGAGCTTTTGCTGTCGCGAGAACATAAATGAAGGATACAGCCGGGAAAATTACCATTCTCCATGTATGGAGCAGTTTTAAAGGCGATTACCCATTATTTAACCAGATTGTCCATGGGCTGCGGGATGGATACCGGCATATTGTCTGTTACCTGGCCGGACCACCGTCAGACCAGGAAACCCTTGCTGAGGCCGGTTTTGATGTCAGATGGCTTCCCTTTGGCAAAGAGGATCTCCGGAATTTCAAATACCGGGTGGTGGGGGAACTGGATCAGATCATCAAGGCGGAAGGGGTGGATATTGTCCATGCACAAAGGCATAAATCGGTTGTTTATGCCGCCCTGGCTGCACGGAAAAACAGCAAGGTGCGCCTGGTCACCACTGTGCATGGCCTGAACCGCTCCCGCTCTTTTTTACGTAAAATCGGCAACAGAATTCTCTGGCCCCGTATTAACAAAATAATTGCGGTTTCCGAGGCGGTCAAACGTGATATATTGCTGACAAATTCCTGGTACCCGGCAAGTAGGGTTGAAGTCGTGTATAACGGCATTGATCTTGCCCTGTTCGGCAGCAGCAATCTCGATAAAACCGAAAGCCGGTCGTTCTTCGGCTTACCTCCGCAAGCCCTGCTCTGGGGGGCGGTGGGCAGACTGGCCCCTGTCAAGGGTCATGATGTTCTTCTCCGGGCATGGGCCGCAAGTGGAATCGGCAAACTGGGAGGCCATCTGGTCATAGCCGGGAAAGGAAAACTGCGTGATGAGTTGACTGCCCTGGCGAGGGAACTGGGAATTGCAAACCAGATCTCCTTATTGGGACATGTTGCCGATATCCCGAAGTTCCTGGCTGCTTTGGACGGTTTTGTCATGCCTTCCCGACATGAAGGATTTCCCCTGGCCGTGCTGGAAGCGCTGGCGGCCGGGCTGCCTGTCGTGGCAAGCGGGGTTGGCGGCATACCGGAAATTCTGACGACCCTGGCGGACAAGGGGCAATGCTTTTTGGTGCCTCCTGAAAATGAGAAGGAGCTGGAATCTGCTATGGGGCAGATGATGGCATGGACGGAATTGCAGAGAAAACAGGCAGTTGCAAGCATAAAGCAACAGGCGAAGTTTTTTGACGGCAAACGCATGGTTGCCCGGATGGATTCCTTATATCATAATCTCATGATTTAATTTGGCGCTTCATGACAGATTGAATATCCTATCGCGATGCTCGTTTCAATCATTATCCCTTCATACAACCATCAACACTATATAACCCAGTCGATCACCAGTGTTCTTGAACAGACCTGGCCAAAGATTGATCTTATTGTGATTGATGATGCGTCTACCGATGACAGCGCAGCAGTTATTGACGGGATTCTTGCGGAAAGAGAGGGGGGATTCCGTTTTATCAAGCGGAAGCGGAACAGTGGCTTGATCAGTTCATTAAACGAGGGGCTGGCCATAGCTGATGGGCAGTATTTCTGTGAACTGGCTTCTGATGATTTTTTGCTGCGGGACAGCATTGAGAAACGGGTCCGTTTTTTCACCAGCCATCAGGAGCATGTGGCCCTTTTTGCTGATGCTTTTCGGGTGAAAGGTGAGACGGAAACCTGCAGCTGCGTGCTGGATGATAAACGGCGGGCTCTTTTCAGACAGCACGATCCTCTTTCCTCGATGTTAAGCGGAGTCAGGCCAATCTTTGCCACCGGTATGTTCCGGACGGAAACCTTGCGGAAAATCGGCGGATTTGACCCGCAATATCGATGCTACGAAGACCTGGAGATGCCGGTTTTGTTGTGGCTGGCGGGGAAGGTGGGCTTTCTGGATGAACCTGTTCTCTGCAGGCGGGAGCACGCGACCAACGTGTCTTCAACAACGTCGACGATCAGAACGGATAAGATTCTCTGTTATGAAAAATTATCACGCAATCCTGATCTCGCAGCATATGCCTCACTGATTCGTTATCAGTTGCGCAGGTCTTATCTGGCCCTGGGCAGGCATCTCAGCGACCATGGCGGCGGTAATGCCTATGAACGCCGGATTTTTCAGAATGCCTGGGGCTATGCCCTGCAGGATGTCAGGCTGTTATGGCACCTCCTCAAATGGGGCCGAAAGCAGAACTGATATGAAATATTTTCAGGATAAGACATCTCCGGACTGGCCCGGTTGGCTTGCCTTTCTCTTTTTGATAAATCTTTTTGTCAAAATTCTGCCATTGTTTCAGGGCGTCATGATTCATCCTGACGCCCCGGTATATCTATGGTCCGCGCAATCACTGGAGCAGGGTAATATTCCTGGGGCGATCAAAGCATATCCCATGCTGTTTTATCCCTTTCTCGTGATGTGCGTTCACAAACTTGGTCTAGACTGGCATGCCGCAGGCCGGGCCATTTCCGTGGCAGCCTCATGCCTGGCTTTTTTTCCTTTTTTCAGTCTTGCCAAGAGATTTTCACCGGGATGGCCTGCCATAATCATCACCATGGTCTTTGTGCTGCTGCCGGAATACAATTCCATAGCCTTTGCCGCCATAAGAGACCCTCTCTATCTCTGCTTGTCTCTCTATAGTGTTTATTTTGCAGTTTGTTTTGCGGAAAGAAAGGAATTGAAATGGTTTATTGGCGTGATCCTCTTTTCAATCTGTATTCCTTTCTTGCGGGTGGAAGGGATTGTCGTGTCCTTGGTGATATTGGGCTGGAGCTGTGTGGGATTTATACGCCGATTTGATAGCAATGGCAGAATGTGGGCCGTGGCAGTAATGGCAGGTCTTTTTGCTGTTCTTTTCTATATTTTCAGTTTCTCTGAGATAGGCCGCGATTTGCTCAGATTAGATCAGGTGGCAGCAATTCTCCAGCAATTCAGCACTCCTCCTCCATCTGTAGCCTATTACCTCAACACACTTGATGAGCTTGCTCATAATAAGGTGCCGGATGGATTCGGTAATAATTTCTGGCAGGTCATAGAGCGTAATTGGCCATGGATTTATGGAATTGGCATGCTGCGCATGTTTGAAAGTAATCTCGGCTGGCCGCTTATCCTGCTCGGTATGATTGGGGTAAAAGACGCCCTGCGTGTCCGCCAAACCGGCTTGATGCTGTCGGTGCTTTTTGTGGCGAATATGTTGGTTATTCTGGCAAAATACCTGTATTCCGGCTCAATGGAAGGGCGAGTTATGCTTTTCCCTGCGGTACTCTGGTTGCTGTTTGCCGGGGCAGCTATCTCTGCTGTTGCCGCTTACATGTCGGAAAAAGCCGGTAGTCTTATTATTTGCAAAAAGCTGAATGTGGTCATACTGTTGGGGTTGCTGCTGACACTTCCGCTTGGCTATAAGAGCGTTTCCATGGATTATAATATCAATATCCCTGTAATTCCGGAGTCATGCTGTTGGGTTAAAGATCAGGTTCTTACAGATGAAAAAGATTGGCAGATATGGGTAAATATGAGAACAATGGTCTGGTTTCTTGAAAGACAGGATGTCAGACAGATCGGTCCTGAAGATAAGCGGAAGGTCTTCAATATTCTCAAGCGCAGCAAAAAACCGGTAGTCGTAATCTTGTTGCTGAACCGGCGGGATGATAACGATATTATTTTAATGAATAAGTTGGTCGAGGAAAAGGCATTTTCTTCCAAGGTATTTAATGATCAAGAAGACGAAAAGAACTTCGTTGTAGCTGTCTGGCATACCGCGGTGGGAAATACTTCTCCCCCATGAAACTGCCAAGCCATTTTGCCAAAGACAAACATGTTGAACAACTTTCAGCTTTATGGCATTTCAAAGATATTTCTTCTGAAACCTGCGTGCCCCTATTGCGGCTTTGCCGCTGAGGGGCGGGATGTCAGAATTAATTTGATAACAGCCTGAAAAAGACATTGAAAATAAAAAACAAAAAAATATCTGTTGTCATACCATCCTACAACCATCAGGCTTATGTCGTGAACGCCATAGAAAGTGTTCTGACTCAGGATTGGCCGTACATTGATCTCGTCGTCATTGATGATGGATCAACAGATAGGAGTCCGCAGATACTCTCTGATTTTTATCGGGAAAAGCGAGGTTTTCGTTTTATTTCCAGGCCGAATAAAGGCCTTATAAAAACACTTAACGAGGGTTTGAAAATTGCTGAGGGTGAATTTTTCTGTCTCCTTGCCTCTGATGATTATCTCCCCCCCGGCAGTCTATCCGGTAGAGCCGCATATTTGCTTGCAAACCCTGATTGCGTAGCTGTATTCGGTGATGCTCTCCAGTTGACCGGAGACAAGGTTTCTGGTCAGCGGGTCATGGACGCAAAGCGGCGTCGCCTTTTCGAACTGGCTGATCCCATTCCGGAGTTTATTAAGGGAGTAAACCTGCCTATCCATACCCTTATGGCCAGGACTGAACTATTCAAAAATATTGGCGGATTTGACGTGAGGTATCAGTATTGCGAGGATCTTGATCCGCAGTTGCTCCTCTATCTGGCCGGGCCGATCAAATTCGTTGATGTCCCTGTTTACTGTCTCAGGCAGCATCAGACGAATTCCTCTCGAACCAATCCGCATGTTGCCCGGGCGGACAAGGTGTTACTCTATCGCAAATATCTCGAAGAGATCCCGCAACTAGCTCCCTACAAAAAACTGATACGGCATCAACTGACAAGACAGTATCTTCTGTTGGGAAGATATCTTAATAAAACCAGTACTCCTCCTTCTAATCTAGAGAAAAAATTATTTGCCGGGGCCGTGGAATATTCATGGCGGGATATTCGATTGTTATGGCATTTATTGTTATTGCGGATACGGGGAATTATAGATTAGATGAGAAGGCTTTGTCCTCGTCACAATAAAATCATAGAGAGAACCGGCACCATACATGGGATATTTCAAACATCCGCAGTCAATCGTTGAATCTCAGTTTATCGGTGATGAAACGAGAATATGGGCATTTGCCCATGTTCTGCCTGGTGCCCGCATTGGCCGGGACTGCAATATATGCGATTATGTGTTTATTGAAAACGATGTCAGGATCGGCGATAGGGTCACCATCAAATGTGGTGTTCAGGTATGGGACGGCATCACCATAGAAAATGACGTGTTTATCGGCCCGAACGTTACGCTGACCAATGATCTTTTCCCGCGCAGCAAGCAGTACCCTGAAAAATTTTCCAGAACAGTAATCCGCCAAGGAGCATCCATCGGCGCAAACGCCACAATTCTTCCAGGTGTCACCATCGGCAAAGATGCCATGGTTGGCGCCGGAGCGGTGGTTACCAAAGACGTGCCTCCATATGCCATTGTAATCGGTAATCCGGCCCGCATTACCTCCTATGCAACTCCATCGAAAACTCAACGTTCAACTCCAGCTGCTATTACTTGCGGCGAAAAGAAGACGGCGCCTGACGCAATGGTAAAGGGAGTTACAATTTTTTCACTCCCATTGATTACCGACCTGCGCGGCAGTCTTACCTTTGCTGAATATGGCCAGTTTTTGCCTTTTATTCCGAAGAGGTTCTTCATGGTCTTTGATGTCCCTTCCAAAGAGATCCGCGGGGAGCATGCCCACAAAAAACTGCATGAGTTTCTCGTCTGTGTGAAAGGGTCATGTTCTCTCGTGGTTGATGATGGTAAAAACAGAGGGGAAATTCTTCTCAATTCAGCCAATATCGGCGTTCATGTCCCGCCACTTGTGTGGAGGATACATTATAAATATTCTCCGGATGCTGTATTGCTGGCGCTTGCTTCAGAAAAGTATGAAGCGGAAGATTATATCAGGGATTACAATCAATATCTTGAAATGGTTTCCGATGGAGCTTCTAAAGATTAAGTTGGGCATTGCTCAGCGATTATGCCGTTGCTTAATTGTCACCTGACTTTGTGTTAATGACTATTTGCGGGATCTTTCATTTTGACAGAAGAAATTCCTTTCCTGGATTTAAAAAGTACTTACCAGGAACTTAAAAACGAGTTAGACGCAGCGTACAAAAGGGTGCTGCTGAGCGGTTGGTACATCCTCGGCTCTGAGGTTGAGGCCTTTGAAAAAGAATTTGCCGTCTATTGCGGAGTGAATCACTGTATAGGTGTTGGCAACGGTCTTGAAGCACTTTCTCTGATCCTCCATGCTTACGGCATCGGCAAAAATGATGAGGTGATCGTGCCGGCCAATACGTATATTGCATCGTGGCTGGCTGTTTCCCATAATGGCGCCATCCCGGTTCCGGTTGAACCCGATGAGCATACATATAATATTAATCCATCTCTTCTGGAAAGGGCCATAACACCAAAAACCAAAGCGATCATGGCCGTTCATCTTTACGGCCAGACCGCAGATATGGATCCGATCAACGCATTAGCTGCGAAATATCATCTCAAGGTTATTGAGGACGCAGCCCAGGCCCATGGAGCGCTCTATAAAGGGAGAAAAGCGGGAAGCCTGGGGCATGCGGCCGGTTTCAGTTTTTACCCTGGCAAAAACCTCGGAGCTTTTGGCGACGGCGGTGCGGTCCTCACCAACGACACTCACCTGGCGGAACTGGTGCGGAAGTTAAGAAACTATGGATCTGGAACAAAATATTACAATGATATCATTGGGTTTAATTCCAGGCTTGATGAATTGCAGGCTGCCTTTCTGCGGGTGAAACTTTCCCGTCTTGATGAATGGAATGAACGCCGCAGGAAAATCGCTGTTCATTATCAGGGCAGGTTACGCCAGACCTCTCTTATCCTGCCTCTGGTTCCTGAATGGGCCGAACCCGTGTGGCATCTCTATGTGGTCAGATCTGAGAACCGCGGCCTCCTGCAACATAGGCTATTTGCAGCTGGTATTCACACCATAATTCATTATCCCGTCCCCTCTCATTTACAGAAAGCTTATGCATCCACCCAAATGACGGATGGTTCTCTGCCTCTTACGGAGACAATTCAGTCAGAGGTGTTGAGTCTGCCTATTGGACCGCATCTGTCTCCTTCCGACCACGAAAGGATCATCGAAACATTATGCGGGATTCTCGCCTAAAAATTCGTCCAGAAGTACATAATTGCCGGAAATTAACGGGCGAAGCCTTTTTTAGAGCCGTAAAAAAGATTTGGAAAAAGATTAAATGGTAATTGTAAGACTGCATGGCGGCTTAGCCAACCAGATGTTTCCCTATGCTGCAGGTCGCAGATTGTCCCAGGTAGTTGGCACACAATTGAAGTTGGATATCGCAGGGTTTAGCGTCTATCACGAAAGAAGTGATATTGATTTCCGACAGTATGGTTTAAGTGTTTTCAACATAGAAGAGTCTTTTGCTACTCCTGATGAAATTGCAAAGTTAACCATGGTCCAGCAAGGAAAGCTTGCCGGCTTTGTTCATCGTCTTTTTCACAACAAGCCGAAACGCCCGAAGAGCTATGTAAGGGAAAAACATATTCATTTTGACCCGGACATCCTTAACCTGCATGATGATGTTTATTTGGACGGTAATTGGAACAGTTGGCATTATTTCGCGGATATCGAATCGATCATTCGCTCGGACTTTACTTTCAAGAATCCAGCCACAGGGGAAAATAGAATTTTCCTCGAGAAGATCATGTCTTGTGAGTCTGCAAGCCTTCATGTCAGGCGAGGCGATTACGCTAACGATGTGAAAACTAATAGTATTCACGGCACGTGCAGTTTGGAATATTATCAGGGTGCCATGCAGTTTATTGCAGCCCGGGTTAAAGACCCGCATTTTTTTGTTTTCAGCGATGACCTGAATTGGGTCAAGGATAATCTAAAAATACCTTTCCCCTGTACCTTCGTTGATTGTAACGGCCCTCTCTCGGGACATGAAGATATGCGATTGATGAGCCACTGTAATCACAACGTCATAGCGAACAGCGGTTTTTCCTGGTGGGCATCATGGCTTAACCCACATCATGAGAAAATCGTTGTTGCGCCAAGAAAATGGTTTAAATCAAGCAAATACGAAATGTACACCCCAGTGCCTGATGAATATGTGAAGTTGTGATGGCTATTGGCCAAGTCCTGAATACCTACGTTTGATTTTTTGTTAGCCAGCTCTATCATTTTTTTTGTTTAACTTCTTGAGTTGACGTAATTTATTGATTTTATGCAGATGTGGCAAAAATAAGTTTATTTATACGGAGTCTGCGATGATTTTCAAGAAGCGCACATTAAATATCGCGTTTTCTGATAAAGTTCTTGAGGTAGGTCCAGGTGGCAGTCCTCATTCCCGTTCAGATATTTTTCTTGAAATGGAATTTATTGATGAAAAGGAAGCAGCTATCCAGAGGAGTAATTCGCCAAGATTAGAAACTGAACCTGAATCCGTGAAATTTTTGCAGTAAAAATCGTCTGCATAATCAAATAACATGTTGAAATTTAACAAAAAATATTGCAATATTCGCCTGTCTAAAAACATCACTCTGCAGGTGAAAAAATGAAACGATTTATTCTTGAACGCTCATCGGACGAATTTTATACCTCTCATTCCGGCCTGGCCCTGGTCGGGCTCGGTATCAATCGCTTTACCAGCTTGAACGCCAGGCTGAAAAAGGCGATACCCGACACCAAGGACATTGCCAATACCGATGTCATTCGCAGTTATCTCGGGCTGCTCTCACTTGGCAAAAGCGATTTCGAAGCCATTGCCGACATGAAAGAGGACAAGTATTTCCAGCAATCCCTTGGCATAAAAGCTGTTCCTTCTCCCGAGACCTTGCGGCAGCGCCTGGACGAAACCGCAACAGTTTTCCAGCCGCTTGTCTCCTCAACCTACAAGGAGTTCATCCGCAATGCCAAAGGCAAAGTGACGCCGCTGGTCATGGGGCATGTTGCCGTCGATATGGACGTCTTTTGCATGGACAACTCCGGCACCAAAAAAGAAGGTTCCAAGCATACCTATCACGGTTATGACGGCTATGCGCCAATAGCCGCCTACATGGGAGAGGAAGGTTGGTGTATTAATCTTGAGTTCCGGGAGGGAAGCCAGCACAGCCAAAACAATTTCATCCCCTTCCTGCAGGAAACCATCTCCCGCGCCAGGTCGTTAACCAAGAACCCCCTGCTTTTCAGGCTTGACTCCGGCCACGATGCTGTCGAGACCCGAGCAACGCTTTATGGCCACAAAAAGGTCGATTACATCCTGAAATGGAATCCCCGCAAGCAGGACCGTTTCGCTTGGCTGGCCCGTGGGCTGCAAGAAGGAGAAGTGAGCGAACCACGACGCGGTAAACGGGTTGCCGTATTCAGTTTCAACCAGCTTCAGGAGCACGAGGGCAAGGAGTTCAGCACCCGCCTGATCGTCCGCGTGATTGAACGTACCATTGACAAACGCGGCCAGTTGCTGCTGGTGCCGGATATAGAACTTGAGGGCTGGTGGACATCCCTTTACCTGCCGGAAAAAGAGATCATCAAGCTCTACCGGGACCACGGCACAAGCGAGCAGTTCCACAGCGAATTTAAAACCGACATGGATCTTGAGCGGTTGCCTTCGGGAAAATTTGCGACCAATTCCTTGATCATGTCCTTGGCCGGCTTGGCTTATAACATCTTGCGGTTTATCGGCCAGCTTGGCCTTCTCGGTGATCGCTCACCAGTGCGGCACTCGGCAAAACGCAGGAGAATTCGTACTGTTAGTGCGGCCGGGCAAGGTCGCATATTTTAGCGGGTGCGAGGCCCGCCCCGGAAGGGCTAGCCACCCACCGGGTAGCAAGTCCTTGGACCGCTGGGGGTAACTTCCGTGGTTAAGCGTAGGACAGCGAGCCGATAGGCCGTAAGCCGAAAGGCTGAAGTGATTGAGCCCCGAAATTGAAAATTCCGGGAAGGATGACGTCTTTAACGTGATGGAAATCAACACGGTCCGGGCGTATTGGCAAGCCTGAGACCGCTTCCCCGGGGTCAGAGAGCATGGCATGTCGGACATGGCGAATATGCGGCAACCCGGGAGGCCCTGAATCCCCTTGCAGGGAAGTGAGTATGCCGGACAACTGATAATAAAGGGAGGAAGGCAAATGGGGTTCAGGGAGTCGGATGGCGTCGTAGTACCGATGAAGGCGGGTAACGCTGCTGGAGGAAAGGGCGCCACATCAGAACAACCGTTGGCAAGGAGACACGAGCTGTGCCCAGTAACAGAGAGAACGTGGGAACAAAACTGCAACGGATAGCAGAGAAGGCCCGCAGTGACCCGAAGTGCAAGTTCACCAGTCTTTTTCATCTGATGGACGAAGAGTTGCTGTGGGAATGCTTTGAGGGACTGCGCAAGGACGCCGCCTCTGGCATAGACAAGGTCACCAAGGAAGAGTACGGCAAGGACTTGGCTGCCAATCTGTCCACACTGGTCGGACGGCTGCACAAGATGTCGTACATTCCGCAACCGGTGCGCAGGGTATATATCCCGAAACCGGGAAGTACAAAACAGAGGCCGCTGGGGATTCCGGCACTGGAAGACAAGCTGGTGCAGGCGGGACTGGAGAAGATACTGGAAGCAATCTATGAGGCAGATTTCATAGAGGACTCCTACGGTTTCCGTCCTGAGCGCGGCTGCCACGACGCACTGCGCTCGCTGAGCCAGGAGGTGGAAGGGGGAAGCATCAACTACATCGTTGAGGCCGATATTAAGGGTTTCTTCGATAATGTCCAGCATGACTGGATGATGGAGTTCCTCGGTCACCGCATTGCCGACAAGCGGGTGCTGCGCTACGTGAAGCGCTTTCTGACCGCCGGAGTTCTTGAAGATGGATTGCTTGTGGCAACAGAGAAGGGGACTCCGCAGGGAGGGATTATCTCTCCGATACTGGCCAATATCTATCTTCACTATAGTCTTGATCTGTGGTTTACCCGAAGTTTTGCCAGGACGTGCGATGGTCGTGCACGGCTTATTCGATACGCTGATGATTTTGTAGCCTGCTTTCGGCGAGAGTCGGACGCAACGAGATTCAGGGCGGAACTGGACGAACGGCTGGGAAAATTCGGACTGGAAGTGGCGCCCGAGAAGACCAAGATTATAGAGTTCGGGCCGCTGGCGGAGCTGAAGACGAGAAGGCAGGGCGGTAAGCCTGAGACCTTCGACTTTCTGGGGCTGACACATTTTTGTAGCCGGACGCAAGACAGAAAGCGTTTCCGTATGAAGCGCGTCACCTCGCGAAAGAAGTTCAGGGCCAAACTGAGGGGGCTCAAGGAGTGGCTGAAGGCGAGCCGGACGCTGCCTACCCCGGTACTGATGAAGTTTGTCGTGGCGAAACTTCGGGGGCACTATGCCTACTATGGGGTGACCGACAACTCGGCGGGAATCGCCAGATTCGCTCACGAAGCCCGGAAGCTGCTTTTCAAATGGCTTAACCGACGGGGAAAGAGAGGATGCATGAGCTGGGAGAAATTTAAGCTGCTCCTTGCGAAATATCCTCTACCGGCGCCGCGTATAAGGGTGAACCTGTTCATTTCGAAATGAAGGTACTGATGAGGAGCCGTGTGCGTAAATAGCGCAAGCACGGTTCTGTGAGGGGCCGGAGACGACGAGGGAAATGTGACTAATGCGGGTTGACACGTAGTAGCCGCGAGCGGCGGGGCGTTTATGAAAGTTCATCTGTCTT
>JALNXE010000082.1 GCA_023230525.1 Desulfobulbaceae bacterium | reverse complement strand
TGGCCGTTGACTATACCAGCGGCGCGGGATTTGCCATCCGCAGGTTTTTCCTGTCAACCCCCCATGGGCAGCAGATCACCCTGGCCGGCCAGCTTCCCTATGACCCGCTGGCGGATAATCCCTTTCTGGCCACCGCCCTGGATCTCCGGGGAAAAGTCGTGCTGCCGGACCTGCATGGCATAGCAGAAAACACGGCGGTCAATGCCCTGCAGGAGGGTGAGTTTTTCAGCAATTTCCAGCTTGCCGGTTCCTGGGAGCAACCCGCCGGCGAGTTTAATTTCCGGAGCAGCAATCTTTCCCTGCACCGTTTCATCGAGCATGCCCCCATGGAGCCCTTAAGCGCCAGCGGCCAGATCCGTTTTCTGCCGGGCCAGCTCCGCCTTGAGCATCTGACCCTGCAGGGCTCGCCCCTGTCTTTTACCATGGCCGGCGCCTGGTCGGATATTCCGTCCCTGGCCGGGCTCATCCGTAAGCCGCCGGAAGGGCTGCCCGGCACCCTGGCCTTTGACGGCAAACTGGATATGCCGGAGGTCGGCTGGCTGGCGGCCTATGCCGGCGGCCTGCGCAGGCTGGCCGGCCATGCGACGGCAACCATGAGTATCCGCGGCCCCGCCGCCCGGCCGCAGTTTACCGGCTCCGCCAACCTCACCAGGGGCAGTATCCGGCTGGCGGACGCCAACCTGCCGACCATTGAGCAACTGGAGCTTACGGCAGTCTTTGACCCCGATGTGGTCACGCTGCAGAAGCTCACCGGGGTTTTCGGCGGCGCCCCCTTTCAGGCAGACGGCAGCGTAGCGATTTCCGGAACGGACGCCCCGGTTGTCGACTGCCGGCTGCAGGGGAAAAACCTGCTCTTCTACCGTGACGAGTCGATGAAGATCCGCGCCGATGCGGACCTGACCGCCAAAGGCCCCTGGCGCGGGCTGAAACTGGCAGGCAAGGTGGTGGTGGTCGATGGCCGTTATGCGAAAAATATCGATTTCCTGACCATGTTCCGCGGCTCGGCCAAGCCGAAAAACGATCTCGGCATGCAGCTGTTCTCGCTGACGGAACCTCCCTGGCGGGACATGGTGTTTGATGTGCGGATCACCTCGGAGACGCCGTTTGTCTTGGCCAACAACATGGCCAGGGGGGCGGTGCGGCCGAATCTGCATCTGTCCGGCACCGGCGAAATTCCGGTGCTGACCGGCCGCATTTATGTCGACCCCACCAGGGTCAGTGTGCCGGCCGGCAAGATTTCCATCGAATCCGGGGTGGTCACCTTTCCGGAAAATGATCCGGACCGGCCCACCTTCGACCTCACTGGCCAATCCCGGCTGGCCGGCTATGACATCACCCTGATTTTTCAGGGGACTTCCGAGGAACCGGTGGTCACCCTTTCTTCCGATCCGCCCCTGGCCGAGGAGGAGCTGCTGCTGCTCGTGCTCACCGGCAAGCCGCCGCAGTCGGCGCAGGACAAGACAACCAGCGCCATGGCCAACATGAATATGGCGGTTTATCTTGGCAAGGGCCTGCTGAGCAGATGGTTTGGCGGTGAATCCGCGGAAAGCGAGGAATCGGTGCTGGACAGGTTTCAGCTTGACTTCGGCCGGCAGCTCAGCAAGAACGGTGATGAGACGGTTGAGGCGCAGTTTCGCGTGATGGAAGGGGTGTTTCTGTCCGGGGACCGGCTTTTTCTCACCAGTGAAAAAGATATTTATGATAACTTCAATGTCGGCGTTAAGGTCGTCTTCCGTTTCAAATAAGGCATAATTCCATGAAAAAGGCAGGGCCCGCGGGCGGCACGATACTGATCCTTCTTACGCTGTGGCTGCTGGTGTTTGCCCTCCCGCCCTTGCAGCCGGAGGCCGCGGCGGAAAACATGAGCGGGAAAGCGGCTGCCGGGACAGCGGGCAAGGATGCGGATTTCCGGGTGGTTTTCCAGGGCAATGACCACCTGTCGGCGAGTGATCTCGAGGCGGCAACAACAGAAGAGCTGACCGGCTTTGCCGGGTCCGACTATCCGGAGGCCAAGGCTGATGATGCGGCCTTTCTCATTGAAAGCGCCTATAAGAAGGCGGGCTATGCCTTGGTCAAGGTGACCTATGCCATTGGGGCGGAACAAGCCGGCCCGGTGCTCACCTTCACCATTAACGAAGGCCCCCAGGTCCTGGTGAGCAGCATTGTCATGGCCGGCAACACCACCTTCAGCGACAAGCAGCTCCTCGCCTTTTTTGAAGAGAAAAGCAGCGGGCTGCCGGGCATGGGCAGCCTGGTCTTTGTCGAAGCGCAGATCCGCGATGCCGTTGCCGCCATCCGCGATCTCTATACCGGCGACGGCTTCCTGAAAGTGAAGATCGCCGGTCCGTTCTTCCAGTTCAACGCGGACCGCAGCCGGGTCGAGGTGCGGCTCACCATTGATGAGGGGCAGCGCATTACCGTCGGCGCGGTTCTTTTCCAGGGGGACATTCTGGCGGATGCCCGCCCGGAACTCGATAAGCTTGCCGCGGAGCTGACCGGCAAACCCTTTCTCGGCCGGCGCAAACTGATGCTGAGAAGCGGGGTGCAGGAAATTTACGGCAATCTGGGCTACCCGGATGTGCAGGTCGAAATTGCCGAAAACAGGGCTGCCCCCTCCCCGGAGGTCAACCTCGCCTGCATCATCCTCAGCGGGCCCAAGGTAGTCATCAGCGGCATAGAGGTGGTCGGCAACACCCGGACGGACCGGGAATTTATCCTGCACCGGCTGGCGTTGCGCCAGGGTGATATCTTCAGCAGCCGGAAAAAAAGGGAAAGCTTTCAGCGCCTGTACCAGACCGGTCTGTTCAGCAAGGTCGGGCTCGATCTGTCTCCGGGCCGCAGTGCCGATGAGCGGATGCTCGCCGTGCATCTTGAAGAGTCCCTGGATCGCGAGGTCTTTTTCCAGGGCGGCTGGGGATCCTATGAGCTGCTGCGGGGCAGCGCCGGTTTCCAGGACAAGAACATCTTCGGCAGCGGCCGGGTGTTCCGCACCGAGGTGGGCGGCTCGGTCAAGAGCGCCAATGTGGAGGCGGCGGTGCGGGACCCGTGGATTTTCGGCACCGACATCAGCGCCGATCTGCCCATATTTTACCGCTACCGGGAAGAACCGTCCTTCACCAGCGATGAACTCGGCATGTCCCTGCTTTTCAACAAGGATCTGAGCAAGGACCTGTCCGCCTCGCTGGCTTACCTTTACAGCAGCACCAGCACCACGGATATCGCCGCGGATATTGCCGAGTCGGAAAGCGATTACACCATCGCCAGCGTCAAGCTGCAGACCACCCTGGATACCAGAAATGACATCCTTTTCCCCACCAGCGGCAGAAAAATTTTTGCGGCGGCGGAGGTGGCCGAGCCTTCCTTCGGCAGCGGGTTGTCCTTTTACCGCTTCAATTTCGGGGCAAGGGAGTTTTACCCCCTCAGCAAAAAAAATATCCTGGCGCTGCGTTATACCACCGGCGTCATTTTCCCGGGCCGGGACCAGGGCACCATCCCCATCGGCGAGCGATTCTTTAACGGCGGCGAAAACACGGTGCGCAGTTTCCAGGAGTCAGAGCTCGGACCCAAGGATGCCTCGGGCGACCCTCTGGGCGGCATGGCCTTTAATGTGTTCACCGTGGAGTTGCGCCGCCTGCTGACCGACCGGCTGGCCGGCTCGCTCTTTATGGATTACGGCAATGTCTCTCCCAATCTGTCCCCGGAAGAGGACAGCGACGGGCCGTTTACCGACCGCCAGGATGTGATCGACAGCACCTTGCGTGATTACTTCAGTGATTTCAGGCCAGGTCTGGGCGTGGGCCTGCAGTATCTGCTGCCGGTGGGTCCGGCCCGGCTTGATTTTGCCTGGAATCCGGATCAGGACACGGACCGGGAGGAGGACAGCTTCACCGTGCACTTCAGCATCGGCATGGCCTTTTAACGCCTGCCCGCCTTCCCGCTCGTTCCTTGTCCCGATAAGATGAGATATCCCCTCTCAGCATTCCGGCTGAAAGGGGATGCGCTTATCACCCTCCGGAAATCATCTCCGGCAGGCTCTTACTTGGTGTGGCATACTGCGCAGTCACGGTCCGCAAATGTTGCGGTCTGGTGATGGACGTTGGTGCTGCCGGGAGCCCCTTCAATGTCCGATACCTCATGGCAGGTAAGGCAATCACGGGGGGAACTGATCACCTCGGCTCCAAGCGCGTCATTCCAGACAAAGGAATGACAGGAGAGACAGTCAGCGGACAAGGCATGGTGCCTGTCCGGATTTGTGGCAAGCAGCATGGGAAAGCTGCTGAGATCGTCATGGCACATCCGGCAATCGGCTTCGGTGGGCTCTCCGTCATAAATGGACATCCCCCCGTCAGCACCAGCATTTTTGGCATTTGCCATGGGGCCGGACATCCATAAGGCAAACAGACAGGCAATAGACGTGGTCAGAATTTTTTTACCTCGTACCTTCATTGTTCTCCTCCCTCAATTTGTTGTTTCTCATTTCAAAAAAATCAAAGCTTAATTATAATATAACAAACTCAATGATTATACTTTTGTCAAACAAAAACCCAGCGATACGACCAATTCATTGGGCCTGGTTTTTTATGAAAAAACGCGCAGACCCTGTGCCTTCAGCATAAGCTGCCTGAAATGATGAATGAAACTTCAGCGGCCTGGTAATAAGACTTGGCGTCAAGTTTTCCTGTTGCTAATATAGAAAACCATCAAGCACTTTCGGCGGTCGGCCCGTTTATGGCGAAGCCGCCGGCAAACCTTATTTAAGGAGCCTCTTGCAAAATGAACGTCGTAGCGAGATCGAGAGAAAAATATTCTGTGCAAGGATGAGTTGTGAAATCGCCCGGAAGCGTAGCAGTGTTACGTTGAGGACGATTTCACAACGAAGACGCCGCACAGGTTATTTTTAGCCGATCGGAGTAGATGTTCATTTTGCAAGAGGCTCTAAGGAGATAAGATATGAAAAGATTTTACTTGGGGCTGTGCTGTTTCCTGCTGCTCTTGAACGGATGCGGAAATTCCGTGGAGGAAAAGGCCGTTGAAAAAAAGATTGAAAAGGAAACCGGCGCCAAGGCGCAAGTCGATCTTTCCGACAAAGGCATGAAGATAACCGGGGCAACGGAGGGTGAAAAATTTTCGGTAACCACCGGTGATGCCACGCAAATTCCCAAGGATTTTCCTGAAGATGTGCCCCTGTACCAACCGGCCAAGGCGGTGGGAGCACTTGAGGTTACCAGCGGCTATTCCGTTACGTTGACCACCCCTGACGCGGTTGATAAGGTGGCGGCAAGCTACAAGGAGCAGATGGTATCCCAGGGCTGGGCCGAGCAGGCATCCATGAACATGGGCGGCCAGACCGTTCTCGTCTATGGCAAAGAGGGGGGCCGGGTCACCAATATTGCCGTCATGCCGGCGGAGGGCGAAACCACCATTACCGTGACCGTGGCCACGGAGCAGCAGAACTAAGGGGGAGCATGCTGCAGCGAAGCGGCGTCATCGTTGCGCCGCTTGCGGCATGGGGGTTATACCCGGCTCCCTCCGCCTGATAATCAGCGGCCTGGCAGCAGTAGGCAGGTTCTGCACAAGGATGAATTTCTCATAATGGCACTGGAAGAAAAAGAAAAAACACGCAGGATTATCGGGGCGGCTCTGCTCTCCATCGGCGCTCTCTGCACGCTCTGGGGGGATAAGGTCGATAATCTGACCCTGCTGAAATTCGGCAAAACCACTGCCGTGGTCGGTATTGTCATCTATTTCCTGGGCAGAATCGGCAAGCTGCTGCGTACAAGATGACCATGAAATCCCTTTCACTTCCTGTCGACTACCCGGGTTGGCTGGCCGAACTCAAGAGCCGCATCGCCGGCGCCCGGCAGCGTGCGGTTCTGGCCGCCAATGCCGAGCAGATCCGGCTCTACCACGATCTTGGCCGCGACATCCTTGACCGCCAGGCCCGCGAGGGCTGGGGCGCCAAGGTAATCGACCGCCTCTCCGCTGATCTGCGTGCCGCCTTCCCCGATATGAAAGGGTTGTCCAGTTCCAACCTCAAGTATATGAAGTTCTTCGCCCAGGAGTGCCCCGGCCGCCAATTTGGTCAGCAGACTGCTGACCAATTGCCGTGGTTCCACATCGTCACCCTGCTGACCCAGGTACGCGACTCCGACGAGCGGGCCTGGTATGCCCGGCAAGCGGTGGACCAGGCGTGGTCGCGCGACACCTTGACCTGCCAGATCCGCAGCCGGTTGCACCAGCGCCAGGGGGCGGCCCTCACCAATTTCGGCCGCCGCCTGCCCGCCCCCCAGGCTGGACTGGCCACGCAGATTCTCAAAGATCCCTACCGGTTTGACTTCCTTGGTCTTGGGGACGAGGCCCACGAGCGTGACATCGAAAACGCCCTTGTTCGCCATATCACCCGTTTTCTGCTGGAACTCGGCGCCGGGTTTGCCTTCGTCGGTCGTCAGTATCGCCTCGAAGTGGATGGTGAGGAGTTTTTCATCGACCTGCTTTTCTATCACACCCGGCTCAAGTGTCATGTCGTGGTTGAACTGAAGGCCACCGCCTTCAAGCCCGAGCATGCCGGCCAGCTTAACTTCTACCTCGCCGCCGTGGATGCCCAGGTCAAGGCGCCTGACGACAAACCCACCATCGGCCTGCTCCTCTGCAAGACCAAGAAACGGTTGGTGGCGGAATATGCCCTGTCCGGCATCGACAAACCCATGGGCGTGGCCGAATACCAGTTGGTGAAGGCCTTGCCCGAGCCCTTGGATACCTGCCTGCCGACCATCGAGGCCCTGGAGGAAGAGCTCTCCCGCGACCTGGAGCAGGAGGACCAGCCATGAACGACTACGACGCGCTGTTCCAGTCCGTGAGTACCATTGCCAAAGAGATGCAGTCGCTGCAAACCCTCGCCGTGACCCAATACACGCCTGTGGTGGAGGCCATTATCGCCAGCCGCAGCCGTGATGTCCGGCACATCGAGCACACCCTCGACGGCCTGCTCGACTTCGCCTGCCACCCCGCCGGGCTCCAGCTCTTCAAATCCCTCTGCCGCCACTACTACCACATCGACCCCACCGCCACGGTGGATTATATCAACGCCTACCGTGAAATGTGGGACGCCGAAGAGACGGAGAGGCCGGCATGAGCGCGAAAAACACGCAGGATTATCGGGGCGGCTCTGCTCGCCATCGGCGCGCTCTGCACGATCTGGGGGGATAAAATCGATAATCTGACCCTGCTGAAATTCGGCAAAACCACTGCCGTGGTCGGTATTGTCATCTATTTCCTGGGCAGAATCGGCAAACTGTTGCGCGCAAGATAGCTGGCGCCTGGGGTGCAGGGCTGAGGTGTTTCGGCCAAATCAGGTGGATGCGCGCCTCTGTGCGGATTGTTCGTATAGTCTGGCAAAATAATGACTCGGGAAAGTATCAATTCCTAGAGATAATCGATTTCGCGGTAATTTTTTTTGTTACGTGTACTCAGGAAGAAAGCTCGCCTCCCAGTTGCCAATCCGCTCTTAATCTTGCCCCCGGTTTCTTCTTGTTTCCCCGCTAATGCATTTGATTCCCGCCGGCATGATACTTTATTTGCTGAATTGCGATGGATCCATGCTCAGAAGGTCACACAAGACGCCGGTAGAAGGCGTTGAAGTTGGTCTGGAGAAGATGGGACACGGCAGGAGGGACATAAGCCGTACCATTTTCGTTGCTGGAGAATCTTTTTGAAAGTTTTAATTTATATATGATATTCTTTATTAAGCAAACACCGTTCCAGCCTGAGTATTATATTGAGTAGATTTATATAAAAAAAGAGAAAGACAGTGAAAAAAATAGAGTTGATTACTTTTAAGGGCTGTCAGACTGCAATTGATTTAGGCCGACAGATGACGGATCTGATTCAGGCAGAAAATCTCGATGCAGAAGTTGAGATAATTGTGGTGCCTTCACTTGAAAAAGCAGAAGAGATGTGCCTTTATGGCTCACCAACCATTCTGGTTGATGGTGAGGAATATCAAAAGCAGCCTTTTGCTCAGGCGGGTTTTTACTGAAGGTCTTACCTGACGGCGGATGGAGTCCGCCCGTATCCCCATGCTGAAGAAATTATTGCCCTTTTGCGTGGTAAGCCGAAACGCTTTGCCGATATACATGTGAGTGATGACATCCATTATCCGACCCTGTTAACCGGGGAATGGTGTCCATTTTCACTGACCGCCACAAGTTTCTGGGGCGAAATTGCGGAAGAAGTCGGTGTTGATCTGGTAATTGTTTCGGTTGAGAGCGATGAAGGCGCAAGGTTAAAAGCAGCGATCCATGCCACCGGGGTCCCATGTCTTATCGCTGCACCGGATGTCACCGTTTATGGTGTTCAGCAAAACAGGCAGGAGGCTAAGAAGCTTTTACAATCTCTGGCAAATAATGGCTGATAAGATACAAACGGCAGCATCAAAATTAGCATCACGCCAGAACCGTATTGCTCATCTGGTCCAGATGCTCAATTACCATAGCAATACCTTTGCGCGTATTCCCCTGACGACCCTCAGTGATGTCGGGAAAACGGCAGTGATGTTAATATCTTCAATCCTGGGATACAAAAAAGTCGCCATATTTTGGGCAAATGACATTGGCCAACCTGAGTTGCTGGCTGGCAAAGGCGGTATGGCGACTGGGGATATGGGCCAGCCCGCGCAAGATTTTTCTATTGAGCACCTGTGGAACCAAATCCACAGCCCGCAATATCTTGACATGGCGGCTCCTGATCAACAGGTGAATGCTGCCACGGCGATGGTTGACAGGGAAAATATCTTACTCGCCGTCCCAATAGTAGGGACTTCGGAGCCTGGTGAAAAAAGGACGGGGATCATCGTAGCCACTCAACCCCATGACGATTTTGATGCGGATGCGGATCTGACGATACTGGAAATTATCACTGGCTTAATCTCCGCTGCTATTTCTAATTGTCTCTCCCATATGTCATTGAAGAGCGCCAACCGGAAATTAAGAGAGCGGGAGAATGATCTGAAGAACGCCCTGTTAAACCTGGCGGATGCCCACAAAAGAATGCTGACAATCCTTGATAGCACAGAGAATTTTGTCTATGTTATCGATGTCGAGACACATGAGATTTTATATGCCAACAGATCCTGTCAGGAGTTTTATGGTGCTGTGACCGGTTCAACCTGCTGGCAGGTTCTGCAAAAGGGGATGAGCGGCCCCTGCGATTTCTGCCCTAATGAAAAACTTGTCCATGATGAGGATCTGGCCGGCAAAACATACGTCTGGGAGCACTTTGACGCGTTTAACGACCGTTGGTATTTAAAACATGATCGCCTTCTGCAGTGGGTGGACGGCTCCCTGGCCAAGATCCAGATTGCCATAGACATCACCGAACAGAAACGGCTTGAGGATAAGCTGGCCCAGGCGCATAAGATGGAAGCCATCGGCACCCTTGCCGGTGGTATCGCCCATGATTTCAACAACATTCTCTCGGCAATCATCGGCTTTACTGAACTTGCAAAAGTTGAGCTGGAAGATGGCAGCAGAGCTTCCGCCAATCTTGCCAAGGTGCTGCAGGCATCCCACCGAGCCGCGGGACTTGTCAGGCAGATACTGACCTTCAGCCGCAAAGGCGCTCATAACCGCAGGGCTCTCCAGTCATATCTGATAGTCAAGGATTCTCTTAATCTGCTGAGGGCATCTTTGCCGACCACCATAGAAATAGTAGAGAATATTAATCCTGAAAGCGGCACTATTTGGGCCGATCCGACCCAGATTCATCAAATTATTATCAACCTCTGCACCAATGCCCTGCATGCCATGGAGGAAGAGACCGGTACTTTAAAAGTGACATTGGCACGCCGAGAACTCAATGCTGAGGATGTGTTGGGCCATCCAGGAGTTTTACCCGGTCCGTTTATTGAACTTTCCGTGAGTGATACCGGCTGCGGTATGGATCAACAAATACAACGACGAATCTTTGAGCCCTACTTTACCACCAAAGAAACAGGGAAAGGGACCGGTCTTGGTCTGTCCGTGGTTCTTGGTATCGTCCAGGACTACGAAGGCATGATCACCGTTGAGAGCGAACTGGGCAAAGGCACGACCTTTCATGTCTACTTTCCGGCGATAATTGAAGATGCCAAAACGCCTGTTGAAGCTGAAGAAGTAAAATCCTTGCCCACCGGAACGGAGAGGATTTTGATCGTTGACGATGAAATAATAATTGTTGCTCTACATGATGCTGTACTTTCCAGACTCGGTTACGCTGTTACGGCCAGGACCAGCAGCGAAGAGGCGCTCGCAGCATTTAAGGCTGATCCCCAAAGTTTTGATCTTCTCTTAACAGATCAGGCAATGCCCGTTTTGTCCGGGGCGAAACTTGCTGAAGAGGTGCTGAGTATCCGTCCTGATCTGCCTATTATTCTTTGCACCGGCTATAGTTCAACAATCTCGGAAGAGAAGGCGATGGAGATTGGCATAAAAAAATACCTCAGGAAGCCTGTGAACAGTAAAAATCTGGCAAGAATCGTACGAAGTGTGTTGAATGGAAAATAGATAGTTTCCTTTGTGACACAATTTAAAGTCAGGATATCTCCCTGTTTCCCTTGCAAACTCAGGCGGCCAGCATTTTCATCGGCCAGGCAATTTTTTTCCCATGCAACAACCACTAATCAAGCAGACCGGCGTTATTGAAGAAACCGTGCGGGGAATTGTTGATCGGGTCACCTTTCACAATGCCGACAACGGCTTTTCGATCCTGCGCGTCTTCCCCTTTGATAATCCTCAGCAGCTGGAAACCGTTGTCGTCCACCAGACCAAGGTGTTTGCCGGCGCCACCATGGAGTTTGCCGGCGCCTGGACGATGCACCCGCAGTATGGCCGGCAGTTTCAGGCAACAAAAGCCGTGGAAAAGAAACCGGCCACCTCGGCCGCGCTGGAAAAGTATCTGGGCTCGGGGCTGATCAAAGGGGTCGGCCCGAAGACCGCCAAACGCATTGTCAGCCATTTCGGCAAGCAGACCCTGGATGTTTTTGAAGGAGAAATAGACCGGCTTACCGAGGTGCCCGGCATTGCCACCAAGAAACTGGAAATGATCAGCGCGGCCTGGGCGGAGCATCGCGCCATCCGGGAAGTGATGATGTTTCTGCAGACCCATGGCATCAGCACCCTTTTTGCGGTGCGCATTTACAAGCAGTACGGCGACAAGGCCATCCCCTATGTGACGGAAGACCCCTACCGGCTTGCCAATGATTTTTATGGGATAGGCTTTTTCTCCGCGGACAGGGTTGCCTTGAGTATCGGCCTGGCGATTGACAGCCCTGAAAGGATCATGGCGGGTATCAAGCATGTCCTGGCGGCAAGCCGCGATTTCGGCCACTGTTATCTGACCCGGTCGCAGATTGAAGCCCAGGTAAAAGAGCTTCTGCAATTGGACCTCGGCGACCGGCTGGCCGGCCTGCTTGGCCGGATGGAGCAGGAGGGGCAGCTGATGGTCCGGCAGCTCACCTCTGCCGGCGGGGTGACGGAGGCATGTTATTACTCGAAGTCGCTCTACTACGATGAGTTGTATGTGGCCAAAAGGGTTGCAGGCTGTGGCCTGCCTCCCCGGATTGATCAGGACAGGGTGGGCAAATGGGTCAGCCGTTACTGCGAGTCAAAGAATATAGCCTTAAGCGATGAGCAGGCCGCTGCCGTTAACCAGATCGCCGGGGAAAAGTTCTCCATTCTCACCGGCGGCCCCGGCTGCGGCAAGACCACCACCACCCTGGTGATCGTGAAACTGCTGGAGGCGATGCAGCTGCGGGTGCTGCTTGCCGCGCCAACCGGCCGGGCCGCCCAGCGCATGTCCGAGATTATCGGCCGGGAGGCGAAAACCATCCACCGTCTCCTGGAATGGCAGCTGGGAAAGTTCAAGAAAAATGAAGAGGAGCCATTGGCGGTGGATTTTCTCATTGTTGACGAATGTTCCATGCTGGACATCAATCTGACCGCCTCGCTGTTAAAGGCTGTTCCTGAGCACAGCCAGGTGCTCTTTATCGGCGATGCGGATCAGCTGCCCTCAGTGGGGGCCGGCAATGTGTTAAAAGACCTGATCACTTCAGGCAGGGTGCCATGTTTCCGGCTGACCAAAATTTTCCGGCAGGCCCGGGAATCGCTCATCATTCAATATGCCCACCAGATCAACGGCGGGGAAATGCCGTACATCGATTCGCCGTTTAAAAAACCTGAACTCTGGCAAAACAAAATTGATTGCCTGTTCCTTGATTCCGAGGAGGCAACCAGGGAGCAGCTGTCCTTTGTGGCGAAAGTGAAACGGTTCCATGACCTCAGGACATATGACCTCGGCGCTGATTCAGGGAATGGCCCCAACCTTTATGAATTCCGCACCAGTGAGCCGCTGATCCCCTATGAAACGGAATTTGTCATTCCCAAAAAATTTCAGCATGTCAATCTGGAAGAGGTCTGTAAGGCCCAGACCAGGGTCGATGAACTGCTCTCGGTGCTGAAAAAGGTTCATCCCTGGTCATCGCTGCACTATGGCCTGGCTGCTTCGGATATCGTCAGGAAGCTTTACCTGGAATGGATACCGAAATATTTCGGCAAAAATTGTGAAATCCAGATCCTGTCCCCCATGACCAGGGGCAGTCTCGGCACGGTCAGTCTCAATACCATGATTCAGCAGGCGGCCAATCCGCCCACTGAAGGGAAGAGCCAGCTGCAGGTCGGCGAAAGGATCTTCCGGGTTGGCGATAGGGTTATTCATCGCAGAAACAATTACGACCTGGGGGTCTTTAACGGCGATATCGGCACCATCAGGGCAATTGACAATGAGGAATTGACCTGTGTCATCTCCTTTTTTCCCGACAACCGGGAGGTCTTGTATCAAAAGGATAATATTGTGGAACTCGACCTGGCCTACGCCATCACCATCCATAAGTCACAGGGCAGTGAATTTGCAGCGGTCATTATTCCGGTTCTCACCCAGCATTTCAAAATGCTCTTCCGGAATCTCGTTTACACCGGTCTGACCAGGGCCAGGAAGCTGGCGGTGTTTGTCGGTTCGCGCAAAGCCCTGGCCATGGCGGTGCAGAATCAGGATACCAGCCAGCGGCAGACGGCTCTCAAGGAATTGCTGGTATCGGGTGGCAGGTAATAAGGGACTCAGCAATTGTTGATGAATTCGTAAAAACTGAAAATTAACCACAGAGAGCACAAAGCCCACAGAGATAACTTGCTGAAAATAAAAATATTTTCTCTGTGATCTCTGCGTGCTCTGTGGTGAAAACAGACTTTTTACGAGATCATCATTGTTGTTGTGCTCCTGCCATTTGTGATCAGGCGCTGAGCAGTGGACGAATTGCAATCATCACCAACGGAGAGGTCTATGGAACAAGGAAATAAAATCGTTAAGCCCGGTTTGAACGGGACTCTTATTGGTGAAAACGGCGAGAAATTGTCTCCCCCGGCCGGGTGGGCTTTCCTTGCCGCAGGCGATGCCGGCATCACCCGAAAGGTAACAGCCAAAGGCATTTTCTGGCGGGTGCAGGCGCAAAGGGGGCGGCGCATCATCTCCACAGGAATCTGGGCGCCGGAAGAAACGATAGCCTTGGCCAGGCAGGAGGTCGAGGCGGTTCGTGCAACAGAGGCATACAAAAAGAAATTAGACGGCGACCGGCAGCGCCGGGGCAGGAAACAGGCTGAGTACGAGGAGCAATTCCGCCTGGAAGTCCGCGCCTTTCTCGCCTTTGCCTCAAGACATCGGGAGTTGGAAAAGGAGATGGCCGCGGCTGTTACCGCTCATGCGGTACCCGTGGGCAGCGGAACAGTGGCGCGGACCGCCATGATCCCTGTCGAGGAGCGGGCGGCAAAAGCCGTAATCGCCTGGATGAGGCATCAAACCACCGCTTATGAGTCGATGAGGATTCCCCGGATTAAGGGCAAGAGACGGGAGGTCAGAAGAATGCTGGCCAATCGGTCGGTGGAGTTACTGAAGGCCTATAGAGAAGGGCTTGACCCCTCCCCTGCTTGCCCATTAAAGAAAGCCCTGAAAAAGTGAGTGGCCCGGTAAAAATGGGCACTTTTTTTCCTGCCGTGCCGTGGCGGCTGGCAGGAAATTCCAAAGCGGGCCGGTGATCGCTTGGCCTGGGCAGGAGTTTAAGGCCCGATTACCTTGCCCCACATTCCCTTGCCCCTGGCCCGGGCGATTTTTTCCAGGGCCTGATATTCCACCGGGGCATCCGGCAGGGCAACGGCCCAGCCCTGCTGGAGCATCCAGGAACTCAGATCCTCATTCTTCACCCGGCACAGCGCGACCAGGCTGCCATCCTCGTTTTCCCCCTTTTTTTCGCAGTCGACAAAAAAAGAGCCGATTTTGAAATCAAGGGCCAGGATTGCCCTGGGGCCGCAGACAATGGGACTCTCGTAAGTGCGGCAGGTGCGGTCCGTTGGCGGAATGTAAATGCCGTATAACCAGATTTTATTTCTGCTCACCTCAAGCGAGCCGTCTTCCCGGACAAAAGCGTAACTGGAAAGATCCCTTGCCTGCAATGGCGGCAGCAGACCTGCCAGGAAAAATATCAGCAGCCCGGCTGTGCGGAAAAATGATGCCATGTGTCGTGCTCCTCTTGCTTGTATTTGGCTTCGGGTGCGGCAAAAGTGAAGATGCTCGTTTCCTTAAAGATAAGGAGCCGGAAGGGACGGATCAATATGAAACGGCGGAAATATTTAATCGCGGGCCTGGCCTCGCTCCCACATATCCCGGGTCAGCCGGGGCTGAAAATCAGGGCGTACAGGGCCAGCACCAGCAGGGAAAAGAGCGTCACCGGCACCCCGGTGCGGGCGTGCTCCCGGAAGGTGATAACCACGCCGAGTTTTTTCGCCTGTTCAATGACAATGAGGTTGGCGATGCTGCCGATGACAATCAGATTGCCGGCAAAGGTGCTGGACAGGGCCAGCACGTACCACTGATGGGGCTGGGCCGGATCGAGAAAACGGATGAGCAGCATGACGGCCGGCACGTTGCTGACCAGGTTGCTCATGATGGTGGAGACCGCAGCTAGGGTGGCGGAACTGGTCAGGTCAAAACCCCTGCTGCCTATGGCCCCGATGATACGGCTCGGGACATCTTCGGCCGCAATGCCCTGCACCACGATAAAGAGGGCGCAGAACAGGGTGATGAGGTGCCAGTCCACCAGCTCCATCATCTGCCGGGAACGCATTTTCCTGCTGCAGAGCAGAAAGCCCGCCACGGCGATGGCCGAGAGTTCCCGCGGGATCCCGGTAAAAAACAGGACAAGCAGCACGGCTACGGCGATCAGCCCTTTGCCGGTCTGCCACAGGTTGAAGACCGGCCAGTCCTGCGCCGGGGGTGGAAGCCGGGCCTTGGCGGCCCTGGTGAACCGGTTGCGGTAGAGGGCGCAGATGATGAAATAGGAGCCGGCCAGGGCGATCAGCGATGGCGGGGCGCACCAGAAGAGGAAGTGGCCAAAGGGCAGGCGGCCGATCTGGCCGATGAGCATGTTCTGGGGATTGCCGATGATGGTGGCCGCGGAGCCGATGTTGCTCGCCGCGGCAAGCCCCAGCAGAAAGGGCAGGGGGTTGAGCCCGGCCCGGATGAGTGCCATGGTCAGCACCGGGGTAAAGGCCAGGCAGATGATATCATTGGCCAGCAGGGCGGAAAGCAGAGCGGCGAGCAGCATGCTGATCAGCAGAAAACGCCGGGGCCGGTCAAGCAGGGCGGTGCTTTTGGCGGCAACCCAGGTATAGAAGCCGCCGAGGCGGAGCTGGGCCGAGAGGATCATCAGGGCGTAGAGCAGGACAATGGTCGGCAGATCGATGGCCGCCAGGGCGGACTCGAGGGGTACGGTTCCGCTGATGATCATGGCGATGGCCCCGAGCAGGGCAATGCCGGTCCGGTCCAGGGTCAGGCCGGGGATGCGGCCCAGGGCGACCCCCAGGTAGGTGACCAGGAAGATGATGACAGCGGGCGACGGCATGAAGTTCCTTGGCGGGCGAAAAGCTAGAGCCAGTCGGACAGCAGCACGCCGAGGCCGATGCGGTTGACCGAGTGGTTGTAGTCGATGAGTGATTCGCCGTAGCCGTTGAAATACTGCATATAGCCTTTCAGCGGCAACGTCTCGCCCAGGGGAAAGCTCCAGCCCAGCTCCACTGCCCCGCGGTTGTTGCTGTCGCGCAGATTGTTGCGGAGCATGATGCTCAGGGTATGGCCGTATTTCGACCAGGCGCCGGTCAGCTCGCCATAACCCATATAGGCGGAGATGTCGGGATTGTCGTCCCCGCCCGGATCACCCAGGTAGTCTTTGCTTTCCTCGGGCAGCCGGTACCAGGGTTTGATGCTCAGGGCGAAATCGCCCCGCTGGAAGATAAAGTCAAGATAGAGGCGGTTCCAGCTGCGGGAGCGGTCGCCGCCCCGTCCGTTTGACTGGTGGGAGAGGCCGGCCAGGATATAGGGGTTGTTGAGCCCGAAAATCTCCCGGTTGCTGCGCAGGGAAAGAAAGATTTCCGGCTCATGGTTGGTTTCGCGAAAGGGACTTGAGATGTCGTCGTTGTAGGCCTGCCACAATGATTTCATGGTGTAGGCGGCATAAAGGTTGCCATTGTCTTTGCTGAACAGGTTTCTGGCCAGGGGCACCTTGAAGCTCAGCTGGAACTTCACCTCGGTGTGGTCAAGCTCGCTGTCTTCAAGCTCCAGGCCCTCGCCGCTCAGGTTGTCGTTGTAACTGGCCAGCAGGAGGTAATTGGGTTTGTGCGGAATGATGGCGAAAAGTTTCCCCTGATTCCGGGACTCATAGGTGACCCGGCGGGTTACGGCAGGCAGTTCCTCTGTCGCCGGGACCAATAGAGAAGCAGCCTCCTCTGCAGCCTCTATCTCCGGGGCTTCCGCCGGGTCTTCCGGCAGGAGATATGGGCTGCAGGACTGCTTTACCTGGCTCACGGTCATGGAATCAGCCGTGGTTTTCATGGTCTCCGCCAGGCATTCCTGGTAACTGGTGAAATCTCCGGCCGCCCAGGTGACAGGGGCTGCAAGGTGTGACAGCAGCAGGGCGGCGGGAGTGAAGGTGAGTATCTTTTTCATGGCGCATTTCTCGGGCATGTCATGTGTGCCGGGTGATGTGGTCTGCCGCAACAGGCTCCGCAAAGGTTATTGTTCATGGGTGGCAACCCCGTCTTTGGCCTGCGGTTCGCCGCTGTCCTGCAAAATCCGTAAGTTGAGCGGCTGCGTGGTGTCAAGATGGATATCCCGCTGGGGAAAGGGGATGCTGATGCCGCCCTCGCGGAGATGTTTTTCAATGAGAAAGCGCACATCGCTTTCGATGATCATTTTTTCCATGCGGTTGTCGCCCAGCCGTATCCAGTAATAGACGTCAAATATCAGGGCGCTGTCGCCGAAATCGTTGAAGATGACAATCGGTTCCGGTTTTTTCAGGATTTTCCCGTGTTCGGCAACGGCTTGGTAAAGCAGCTTTGACACCTCCCGGACCTCTGAGCCATAGGCGACGCCGACCCTGACCTGGCAGCGGATTACCTGGTCCGACAGGGTCCAGTTGACGATATTTTTCTCCAGCAGGCTGCTGTTGGGAACCAGGATGTGCACGTTGCCGGCCGTGCGTATCTTGGTGCAGCGGATGCCGATTTCCTCGATGGCGCCGATGGTGCTTTCAAATTCAATGGTGTCGCCGATC
The DNA here is from genome assembly GCA_023230525.1 of Desulfobulbaceae bacterium. Taxonomy (GTDB): domain Bacteria; phylum Desulfobacterota; class Desulfobulbia; order Desulfobulbales; family SURF-16; genus SURF-16. Next base: position 2,248 of record JALNXE010000082.1, on the reverse strand, counting down.
TTGACGGGGCGCTCCAGCATGATGATAAAGCCGCTGATGAAATTGTTCAGCAGGTTCTGGGTGCCGAAACCGACGCCGATGGCAAAGGCGCCGCCGAGAAAGGTGAGGGCGGTGAGCGGGATGTTGACCGTGTGCAGGGCGAAGAGGACGATGAGAACCAGCATCAGGATATAGAGAATCCTGTCGAAAATGGCGCGGTCGCTTTCATCCAGCTTGGTGCGCAGCAGAATCCGGTCGGTGGTGAAACGGGAGATGAATTTGGCGAGCAGCAGGCCGATGGAGAGAATCAGCAGGGCGACAATGACCTTCTTCACGGTAACTGACTGATCGTCAATGACCCACACTTCATAATCAAGCATGTTGAGAAATTTGGTGGCCACCTTACCCAGGATATCGGTCACCTTGATGCTTTGCTGTCTGGCCTGGATTTCCGCGAGAAAACGGTTTTCAAAACGGGCCATGGTTTGCAGCCGGGAGAGATATTCAACCGTGTGTTCCAGCAGCTTGTCGAGGGCTTCCAGCATGGTGCGCTGGTTTCGGGCGATAACCGGATCAAACCCCTGCAAGGCAAGCTGCATTTTCACGGAGGTGATTTGCGGTTGCAGGCTGTTCTGGGAGTTTTGCGCCATGGTGATGAGTCGGTTTATGTTGTCTAAAGACTCGACGGTTTCCTTCTCCCACTGGTCGAATTCGTCGTAATTCACCTCTCCCTTGATCATTGCATAGCGTCGTTGCCAGGTCTGCTCGCCCCGGGAGATGAGGCGCAGTGAATTTTCGGTCTGCTCCAGGAGCTGCTGATAGGTGTCGCGCCATGACTGACGGGCGTCCAGCCAGGATTTGCTTCGTTCTTTTTTCAGTTCATCATCAATGCCCGTGTCACTGTATTCCTGCTGGGCCTTGAGCCAGGTATCCTCCACCTCCTGCTGCTTCGCGGCCAGGGAGGCCATGAGCGTCTTGAGTTTCTGTCTCAGGCCATCAAGCAGTTTCAGCCGTTCCTGCAGGTCCTGTTCATCAAAGGCGAGACGGGATCTGACCCAGTCAACCTGTTGCCGGGCGATGTTTTTTTGCTGTTGGGCAATCTGCAGTTCAATTTTGCTGTTTTCTAAAATAAAACCATTGAGGTCCAGGGTTGCTTCCGACTGTTCATTTTTCAGTCTGGTAATGGTGATTTGCATGTTCTGCGCAGGCGAATCACCTGTTCCTTCCTGTTCGACTTTTTCCACTTCCTGCCGCAGCCGCTGGGATGCTGCGTTCACATTGGCATGGGCATCATCGAGATTTTTCTTGTCGTTTTGCTGGGCGGCGGATGCCGCATTCTCCCTTTGCTGCATCTTGTCAAGTTGATCAAGATACAGGTCATAGGCGGTGAGGGAATAGGGCGGAAGTTGCGACACCAGGACCCCCTTGTTGGAGTCGATCTGTTCGCTCAGGTTTTTTAGCTCCTGGCCCAGGGAAGCCTGTTTGGTCAGCGCGGTGAGCTGCCGCTGGTAGGTTGCCTCGATTTCCTGCAGAACAACGATTTTTTCCTGAAACTTGTCCTCGGGAATATTTAACTGCCGGGAGAGGGCAGCTGTCTTTTCTGATCTGCTGTCTGCCAGCAGCTGTTGGATTTTTTTCAGCTTTTCTTCGATGGCGCTCTGGGGGGATACCGCAGGGGCGCTTTCCTGATTATTTTCTGCGACAACCGGATCAGCGGCGCAGGCCGGTTGAGATAAAAAAGCGTTGGCAAATGCCAACACTGCCAATAACAGAATGGTGAGAAACGATTTTTTCAACATGAATGCTCTACGGGGTGTAAATGAGAACCCCTTGTCTGATTTGATGTCATGGTGTTATGGTAAGCCGTTGTAAAAAAATAACACGGTCATTCTGAAAACCAAAACGGCACTCTTTTCAGTACCCCCTTGAGCAACTGTCTTTGGGGTCAAGTTAAATGTAAAGATTCATCCCATTTTTTTTGGGATTTCACCATCGCGTTAAGGATGGTGAGGAGTTTACGCATACAAGCGACTATAGCAACTTTTTTTGGCTTTCCGGCAGCAACGAGACGCTCATAAAACCTCTGGATAACCTGATTGAAACGGATGGCGGCCAAGGTAGCCATGTAGAGCACCCGGCGGACGTTGGCCCGACCGCCAAAAATAATACGCTTGCCCCGCATTTGGCCTGAATCGCGATTAAACGGGGCAACACCAATCAAGGCACTTATTTCCCTGCGGGATAAAATGCCAAGCTCTGGGACTTCAGC
>JALNXE010000081.1 GCA_023230525.1 Desulfobulbaceae bacterium | reverse complement strand
CAACATTTTATCAATCATCCCGCTTTGCTTCTGGCAGCCACGGAGGTAAGGGATAGATTCGAGCTTCGAAGAAGGTTTGAGGTTTTATCGTGGGCGGGACAATTGATAAAACGCTCTTTGTTATACACCGGGAAAGATCTGGCAAAAACACACTTACGTTTGCCTAAACACCAGCTTCTGATGAACAGCTAGACAATTTCAGGCGAGTTCCCGCATTGAATTTCCAGGAGCAATCCCTCAAAAAAAAATCCCCGCCCACCATACGAGGTGAACGGGGATCAGAAAAACAGGCGAACTGAATTGAAAAGCAATGAAGACAACAGTTTGTTGCCTGGTTTTATTCCACCGCTTTACCGCTTGAAAGAGCCCTATTGGTCTCCTTTGCTTTGGCTTTGGCCTTGGCAGTGTCTTTGACAGCATCGGAATCTTTATACTGCGCCCGATCCCTGTCCTGATCCATGGCTTTTTCCTGATTGACGTATTTGTGCTGCTCCATCTTTCCGGAACTTGTTGCCCCTGCAGATCTCGTCATCGTACCACCACCCATGGAAGAACTCCTGACGGAGCCTCCACCACCTCCGCCGCCGCCATTCCCACGGGCAAAGGCCTCACCATTAAACATCATCAGACAACAACATACTGTAACAATTGATAAAAATTTAATTCTCATTTATTTATTCTCCTTATTAATTTTGAGAAATTTTAAATTCTATAACGTTGCAATGCCGATAAAAGTTCCATAGCGCATCATATTTCGTATCGCCGCCCCCCTGGCCGGGCAACAATTTCAGCTCTATTACATTGATATGATTTTAGAAAATTTTCCCGGAACAATGAATTTTCCGGGTGGATGATAAATACCAGGAAATTACCAGGCAATTTTGCTAGATAATATAAGCATAATTGTGTGGCTCATCTGTCCTGCCAGCCGGCAGGCAGCACATACAAAAATCCAGGGATTTTTTTGACAAAACTTAAAAAAAATCGGGAACCTTTTAGGCAGAGATTACGTTTTCATATTGATAACCCTATGGAAAAAGTAATCAGCCTCATACAGTATTTTTCCCAGACTTCCGACTTTGAGAAGATACTGCATCCCTATATTTTGAAACTGCATAGGGTAGCGTTCCGCCTGTGCGGATCTGTCTCGGATGCGGAAGATCTGGTGCAGGATGTGCTGGTCAAGGTGTATCCAAAGCGCCAAACTCTGGCCAGTCTGGAAAATCCCGGGCCATGGCTGGTGAAGGTATTGTACCGTACTTTTATCGACCAGCGCCGGCGCATGTCAAGATCCCCCTTGCATCTTCTGCTCAACAGCCACGATGAAGAGAACAACCCTGTTCTTGATTCGTTACCTTGCTCAAACCGCGGTCCCGAGGAAATTTCGGAAAACAACCAGGTGCGGGAAAAACTGATGCGGGCAATCAATTCTCTCAATCTCGACCAGAAGCATCTCTGCATACTGCATGATGTTGAAGGGTATACGTTAAATGAACTGGAAGAAATCCTGAACACCCCGATCGGCACCCTGAAATCCCGACTTCATCGGGCCCGGGCGAGTCTCAGAAAAATATTGCAGCATGAAACCTTTTAGTCAGCACAATCGTTTATATATTTAAAGGTGAATAATTATGAACTGTAAACAGGCACTGGAATATAGAGACGATTATATTGACGGTTACCTCAGCCAGGAAGAGAAAGTTGCCGTCCGGGAGCACCTTAATAATTGTCCGCACTGCCACGCGGCTTTCAAGCGTGACGAGGAGATGCTGCAGGCTTTGCGTGCCTTGCCGGTTCCTGCGCCGTCGCCGGGTTTTATCAGCCATTCCCTCCAGCATGCCCAATCCGCAGGCAGACGGCGGATACCAAAGAGTCTGGCCCCTCTTTTAAGTGCTGCCATGGCCGCCTGCCTCGTTTTATGGCTGGTATCCGGTTTGCCCCGCATGCATGACCAGCAGGCCCAGGAGTTGCCCTCTGCGCAGGTAATCATAAAAATTGATGAAGAGAAAATCGTCAATGTGGTGGTCAATGCTCCCCGTGACCTGGCTGACGCGCATGTCACCATTGAGTTGCCGGAGCAGCTTGAAATGGTGGGCTTTCCCGGCAAAAGAGAGATAGAATGGAAAACCGACCTGCGCAAGGGTAAAAACCTGCTGAGTCTGCCGCTTGTCGCGAAACGTACCGGAAATGTTGAAGTGGTAGCGCGTATCGATCATGAGAATAAAAGCAAACTGCTGAAACTTGCAATGAAGATTCATAACAGTCATGCAAGAGAAAATTTGCATGATGATAAATATATGGTTTAATAAAAAAATGGATTTGTGGTTATAATACTTTCTTTTGGAGCATGAGGTGAGTTGATGAAATATATATGGGTGAGTTCCGTCTTTATGGCAGGACTGATTCTGAGCGGAGGCAATGCTTTCGCGCAAAGCGGGAATATGCAGCAATACGGCAAGGCTCAGAATCTGTCCGAGAGCCGACTCCTGCTTGCTGATGCCTCACTTGACCTTGACGTCACCATGGAAGTTGTTGACGAGGATGTACAGTCCTCCAAAGATATCACTAATGTTATAGAGTTACCGCTTCGTTCCAAAAACCGGGAAATGGAAAGGCGTCAGGAACAACAGGGCAATGGACCTGAGTATTCCAATAGCCCCGAGGAAGGACAGGGGCATGGGCCAAACCCTTTCCTGGAGGGCAATCCAGAGTCACAGATTAATCGTCCTGCTGACACCGGCGGGGCTGCCGGTGCCGGTCGTGCCGATTCCGTCAGCCCCGGCCCATCAGGCAACAGAGATGATACAAGAGGATCTGCTGACTCCGGGGTGAAGGGTGCTGGAGAGGCAGGACAAAACAGGAAGGGTAACTGATTTATATTGTTAAATAATATTCTCTAGATCGACGCTCGACCCGTAGCGTAAAAGCCCCGGTGCATCCGTGGCTTTTTTTTTACCTTTGCCTGCCAATCACACGAATTTCCTGCAATTCGCGAATATCTCATTCCCCCCCCAGCCTAATTAAATGTTTCTAATCAGCGTTTTAAGGATTGCAAATAGCTTCTGAAATTGGCACAATCGCTTATGTGATATAAACAATCTGTCAAGGAAGAGGTATGCAACTCATTAATCATTTGCTGCGCTGGAAAATTTTTCTGCCATTTTTCCTGATTGTCCTGATTCTGCTCAGTCAGGAAGTGCGCGCTGAAAATCAACCTGAATCTTCCGCTTTTCAGGCCGGGGTCACTGCCTTCAAACAAGGAAATTATGAAAGTGCCCTGGATTATTTTCATCAGGCCCAATCCTTGGGATTTGCAAAGCCATCATTGCATTACAACATCGGCGTCTGCTGTTATAAGCTGGGCCGCTATCAGGAGGCTGAAGAGGCCTTCAACAAGACCGCCACATTTCCAAAAATGGCTCCCCTGGCATATTACAACCTGGGTGTAATCGCCGAAAAACGATCCGACCATGATAAGGCCATCTACTGGCTGCACAAATCATATGATACCGCAGAGGTGGAGGACTTAAATCTCCGGGTGCTGGCAGCCAACGCTCTGACTCAGATCGAGGGCAAGACGGACTATTCACCTTGGGCCGGCTACGCATCCGTCGGCTTGGGCTACGATGACAATGTAGAACTTGTGCCTGATTCGGATTTTCTGCAGGCCAGTAATATGGACGACTCCTTTCTTGACGTGTATCTCTCTGCCAGAAGATTTTTTGCCGGGGATTCATCTTCCTCAGGCTCATATTTTCAAGGCAGTCTATCCTATCTGAAATACGCTGAACTGAACGAGTATGATACCGGTACAGCCGACCTGGCATTATTTTACTGGCAACAGGCTGGCAGCTATCAATTGGAGGGCGGCGGCGGTTACTATTACAGCACCATTGACGGGCAAAGTTATGAACAGAGCCCGATGCTCAGCCTGCAGGCAAAGCGATCCCTGTGGGCAGCAACCAACCTGCGTTTGCGCTACCGGCTGAATTACTTCGACGTATTGGATTCCGACTACGATTATCTGTCCGGCTGGCGCCACAGAACCATGGCGGAACTTTCCAGACGGTGGGGGAACTACTACGGCTACCTGGCCTATACCCTGGAACTCAATGATCGCGATGACGAAGATTACTCCCCCACCCGGCATCTTTTTGGCGCTGGAGTGGATGTGAAACCCCTGGACAATATCGGGATCACCCTCTATGTCGGCTATCGTACCAGTAATTATGATATTGCCGCCTTCGATGACCGGGACGAGGACAGGTTTGACGCTATGCTCAACCTCACATACTTTCTGGTTAATCGCTGGGAAATCTCCTGCAAATATGAGTACACCGATAATGAATCCACTGATGATTCATACGATTATACGCGTAATGCGGTTACTCTGTTTTTGGCCCGCCCCTTTTGAAAAGCAATCTGAGATTTAAGGGTGACCGAGCCCCAATGCCCGTTTCCCCGGGCTCTCATATTGTTTCAACTGAGCCTCTTGCAAAATGAAGGTCGTAGCGAGATCGAGAGAAAAATATTCTGTGCAAGGATGAGTTGTGAAATCGCCCGGAAGCGTAGCAGTGCTACGTTGAGGACGATTTCACAAGGAAGACGCCGCACAGGTTATTTTTAGCCGATCGGAGTAGATGTTCATTTTGCAAGAGGCTCAACTTTAAGGATATTCGACAACCCGCATCAGGCAGCAACTGAGGCTGACCGGCGAATCAGCTGACCGGCAACAGATAACAAGAATGCCGGCCGTTACCCGCGGCAATACAGCGCCCTGACTCTGCATGCCAGCCGGGGGACCCTTCCGCGCACACCGTTTTTATCCGCCCCTCATTCCCATTGAAGGGAAACCTCGAGCCCATGACTGACGGCCCATTGCGAAAAAAAATTCTTATCACCGGCGCCACCGGCTATATCGGCGGAAGGCTGCAGATCCGGCTGTTCGAAAATTCCGCCCTTGCCCTGCGTCTGCTGGTCAGAAACCGCAACAAGGTCAACCCGCAGCTTGCCCAGGAGGTGGAAATTGTCGAGGGCGACACCTTCCATCAGCAGCAACTCGCCCAGGCCGTTGCCGGTATTGATACAGCCTACTACCTCATTCACTCAATGGGGGCCGGGGCCGATTTTGAACGGCTTGACAGAATGAGCGCCGAAAATTTCCGGGATGCCTGCATAGTGGCCGGGGTAAAACGTATTGTCTATCTCGGCGGCCTGGGAGTGAAGGATACCGCCAGCAAACATCTGCTCAGCCGCCTGGAAACCGGCGAAATCCTTTCCGCCAGACCGGACAAAATCCAGACGATCTGGATCAGGGCCGGGGTCATCATCGGTTCAGGCAGCGCCAGTTTTGAAATCATCCGCAACCTGGGGCAGAAACTGCCGGTGATGATAACCCCGAGATGGGTTACCACCCAGACCCAGCCCATAGCCGTGGATGATGTGCTCTCTTACCTGGTCGCCAGCCATGACCTTGAGTATCAGGGCAACCTGGTGGTTGACATCGGCTGCGGCCGGATGAAATTCGGGGACATGCTGCTGGAGACGGCAAAGGCCATGAATCTTAAGCGTTTCATCATCCCGGTGCCGGTGCTCACCCCGCGGTTATCAGCCTACTGGCTGCTCCTGTTTACCCCGGTTCCCTTCAAGGTTGCAGCGGCGCTGGTGGAAGGACTTAAATCGGAAACCGTCATGCAGAATGACCATGCCGCCCGTTATTTCCCGCAAATCAGCCCCCTCACTTACAGGGAGGCGGTTTTGCAGGCCATCAACGATATTGAACAGCACCAGGTAATCAGTCGCTGGTGCGACTCAAGCGGAGGAGCCGTTTGTGACATCAATACTCAGGAAGATATTGCCGCCGCCGTGCTCCGGGATCAACGCCGCTATGATTTCGGTGATATTGCCGGTGAAAGAATCTATACGGCCCTCTGCTCAATCGGCGGGGAATCGGGATGGTTTACCTATAATTTTCTCTGGAAATTACGGGGAGTTATCGACAAATTTTTTGGCGGCTACGGACTGAACCGGGGCAGACGGGATCCGGTGGATCTGCGGGTGGGGGATGCCCTGGATTTCTGGAAGGTCGTTGACCTGAAACCAAACAAACGACTTCTATTGCTGGCCCAGATGAAGCTTCCCGGCAAGGCGTGGCTTGAATTTGACATTCAAGGGCAGACCCTGCTGCAGACCGCTCATTTTTATCCACGAGGAATCTGGGGCAGAATCTATTGGTACTCTGTCCTGCCTTTACACTTCCTGGTTTTTAGAGACCTGATCAAAAAAATCGTTAACCGGGCCGAGAAAAAATCATCAACATGACGGCACAACTATAAAAAATGGGCAACGGCCTGGTAAAGGATATGGCAAGAACAAAGGCCAGGGCAATGCCGACCAGCAGGGTCACCATGCTGATTCCCTCCATATTCAGCATAGCATTCCGGCTTGCCGCAAAAGCTGCACCGGACACCCCATTGGCAGAAGCGGTGATGATATCGTTGAATGCGGCAATCACCTGCTTGAACTCCACCGCACCCAACCCCACCCCATCTGCCGCTGCCTCTATATCGGCATGCACCTGGCCATTGTTAACAGCATTAAAAGCACAGGGCTCACCACATCTTTAAAAGTAACCTTTCCACGACCACCATTCGTGTCGAATTCCTCGACAAAGCGTTCACCATGAATGACGCCCATTTCACCCCTGCTAGAATGGCACTGGCATCTCTTTTTTTGCCAGGGGCAGGGGCAGTTTCGCTGCTTTCTTTTTGATATTGATGACTTCCGAAATAGCATCGACGATAATGCCAACCTCGGAGACCACCCCCTTACCGGCCAGCATTTCAACGATCATGATGCAGGTTTTCTCCGTGTAGCCAGCACTTTCCATGGTGCATTTCTGCCGGATGTCCACCACCGGAATAAACTTGCCCCGGTAGTTGATTACCCCTTCCATGGAAACCGGAAGCCCTGGCACACTAATAATCGACATCAGGTCAGTAACCTCCTTGACCTTCACAATACCGAAACCATGATTTTCCCTGCCATGGCTGAATGCCAGATATTTTCCCTGGCCAATGTTTCCTTTCTGCTGTTTTTCCATAGGACCCTCCTGACAGTGGGTACAAGCATGCACGGCATTCTCATGAATGCCTGTCAACGCCCATCTCGCCTTGCTGCGGCATGGTGCCGGTCATGACGGCCTGCTGCCGTTTTACGGCAATCATCTTGATAGTGAGCATAATCTGCATCGGCACAACCGGTTTTTTCAAAGAAGCATCAATTTCCGGCCTGATAACTTTATTCATTACGTCAATATTGCCGAAGCCTGAAACCATCAACACCGACACCCCGGGGAAATATTGGTGCAGCCAGCGGACCAGATCAACACCCTGCATGTTGGTCATGAAAAATTCCACCACAACCAGATCAAAGGTTTGCCCGTCAGACTCAGCGGCCAGCACCAGGCTTTTTGCCGTATTTGCCTCATGGGCGGCGAAAACCTCAAATCCTTCCCGTTTAAGATGACGTTCCACCGAATGGCTGAAAACCTCATTGTCATCCACGATCAGAATCTTGTGAATAATGGCATGAGTCATTTGATCCTCTTGAAAATCTGCAAATCGTCCCCGCCCCCCTCTCAGAACCCAGGCGGGCACCTTGCATCCGATGACAAACCATTGCAACGCAGCGGCCAAGAGCGACGCGCAAGGATAAATAATGGTAATCAGCTGAAATGATGGTATTTTTTTACACAAGAACGGAACAGCGGCGGCGGATCCCGCGACATAAAGAGCGCGGGCCGTGGAGAATTGCTCGGCTGGCGGGCGAGCGCCCGTATGCGTAGCAGCTTGTTTTTACAAGAAATAATCAGCAAACGACATTTAAGTCATCATCTTGCGACCTAAATGTCATCAATATCATCCAGGATCTGCCGCCAGCCAGGCTGGTTTTTCATCCCGGCAATCTTTCTCTGCAAATGCCGGAGAGTGACGCCGAGAATTTTTGCCGCCTGCTGGCGGTCACCTCTGGTTTGCCGAAGCACATAGGCGGTATGGACCTCGGTATCCTCTTTCAAGGTGCAGAGTTTCCGGGCAAAACCAAATACCGGCGTCTCACTCTGCTGGCCAAAGTCCTCAAGGGTGATGAACGGCCCTGGGGCCAGGAGAACGGCATTTTCCACCTTCTGGGCCAGTTGCCGGATATTGCCGGGGTATTCCTGCTGCTGGAGGTGGGCCATGGCCTCGGGGGTGAAACCGCTCAGCTCTTTGCCGTGGCGCAGGCAGGCTTTGTGCAGAAAATGATCGGCCAGCAGGGGGATATCGCCTTCACGTTCCCGCAAGGGGGGAAGATGAAGATGAACGGATTTCAGACGGTACATGAGATCCAGCCTGAAGGCCCCCGTCTGGCAGGCCTTGTCCAGATCCACGTTGGTGGCGGACACGATGCGGACATTGACGGGAATCGGATGCGGGTCACCAAGACGGGTAACCTTCTTCTCCTCGAGCACCCGCAGAAATTTTACCTGCAGGTTTTTCGGCAACTCGCCGATCTCATCGAGAAAAAGGGTGCCGCCATTGGCCTGTTCAAAAAAACCGGGATAACTGGCGGTTGCCCCGGTAAACGCCCCTTTGGCATGCCCGAAAAACTGACTTTCAAAAAGTGAATCCGAGGCAGAGGCCACATTGACCGCGACAAAAGGGCCACCGGGCTCAGGGCCCGCCAGATGAATGGCCTGGGCAAGCAGCTCCTTGCCGGTGCCGGAATCGCCGGTGATCAGCACGGGATTGCCGCTCCGGGCCATGGTCTGGGCAAAGAGCAGCAGTTCCTTCATGCGGGGACACTGGGAGACAATGGCGGCAAAGGCCTTTGACAGCAGCCGCTCCTGCCGTGAACCGGCCCCGGCCAGTCCGGTCAGCAGTCCCCGCCGCTCATAGGCGTGTTCAAGGGTCAGCAGCAGCCGCTCATTCTCCACCGGCTTTACCAGATAATCATAGGCCCCCAGGCGTAAAGCCTTCACTGCCGTATTGACGTCATCCACCGCCGTCAACATGATAAATTCCGTGTGCGGCTTGAAAGGTTTTACCGCCTCAAGCAGCTGCAATCCATCCATCTCAGGCATGAGCAGATCGACAAAGACGATATCGAAATCATAATCCTTGATCCTTGCTGCTGCAGCAGGTGCGCTGTCACAGACCTCCACATTGCGATAACCCCGGCGCCGCAGAATCCGCTGCAACGAACTTAAAGCAATCGGTTCATCATCAACCACAAATATTTTCATATCCTCAGCCTTCCAATTGTCTTGATAATCTTCGCCAGTTTTTCAAGCTTTAACGGCTTGGCCAGAAAATAATCCGGCAGGGATGACCCTCCGGCGGAATGCTGCGCTTGCTCCGGCAGGTCCGCAAGGCAGAAAACCGTCAGCAAGGGGAATAGCCTTTTGATCTGGTTCAGCAGCTGCCAACCGGCAACATCATGCGTCAGCTGATCGCACAGCACCATATCCACCTCAGGATGGTCCTGCAGAAAAGCGAGGATCTCGCCGGTTGCGGTTATGCTCCGGGCCGGCAGATTCTCTACCCTGGGGAAAAAGGAATTTAACAGCACAAAGGTCTGCGGGTCCTCATCGACACAGAGAATGGTCGACTGCAGATCAAGCTGGCATTGACGGCGGTCAATGGGGAGGATGACCGTGAATTTGGTGCCCAGGCCGGGACGGGACAACACGCCGATCCGGCCCATATGCTCCTGCACCAGGCCGTAGGACACAGAAAGTCCCAGGCCTGTGCCGCCGGAACTCCTTCTGGTGGTAAAAAAAGGTTCAAAAATTCGCTCCGTTTCCGCGGGCGCCATGCCGCGTCCATTGTCCTCCACCTCAACAATAATGGAATGCAGACGCATATTGACCCGGGTACGGATGGTAATTTTCCCCTTTTCCTTCACCGGTACGGCCTGGGCGGCATTCATAATCAGATTGGCCATCACCTGTTCCAGCTTCTGATAATGGCCATGAAACCCAGGCAGATTTTCCGCCAGTTCCAACTCAATCCGGCCCACGGATTTACGCACCTGAGCGCCGACAATTGTCAAAACATCATTAATCACCTTATTGAAATCAACCAGGCGGCTCGGCGCGCTTTCATCCAATCGGGCAAAATCCTTGAGGTTGGCGACAATCTTATTAATCCTGTCGGAACCAGTTTTAATCGCCTGAATAATCTCACCCATCTCCCCGGCCAGTTCCTCCAGGGTGAGATTGCCGTGTTTACTGTCGGGATGGTTTGCCGCGTAGGCATTGATGATCGGCACGAAGATTTCCCAGGATTCTTCCAACAGGGGGATATTGTAGGTAATGAAGCTGTTCGGGTTGTTGATCTCATGGGCCACGCCTGCGACCACCTCGCCAAGGGAGGCCAGCTTATCGGCCTGGATGACCTGCTGCATATGCATGTCCGCCTCCTGCTTCATTTTTTTCTCATCGCTGACATCATGTACCGCGCCGACAATATAATCATTTCTGCCGTCGGCATCCTTGATCACCCGGCTGAAGCTGCTCATCCATTTATAAGACCCGTCAGCCACCTGTAATCGATATTCCCGGCTCAGTATTCCTTCATTGATGAGCATTTGCATTTCAGCCATGACCCGGCCGCGGTCATCCGGATGCACGTGATCCAGCCAGAATGCCGGATCATTCATGAACTGTTCGGCGGCAAAGCCGGTGATCAACTCCACCGATTTCCCCATATAGGTAATGGCGAGATCCCCATCCGCCCTGCGGGTATAGGGTATGATCGGCAGAGATTCCATGATAAGGGACAGCTGCTCATGGGCTGCCTTGAGCTGCTGCACCATGGCCACAAGTTCATCGTATGTTGGTTTTTGGGTCACTTAAGAGGCCTCCGTTGGTTCATTCCGGCAAAACGCTCACTCTTTCAGCATCACGCACCGGGCATCCCGGCCATTTATCTTGATAAGAAATGGCCGGGCGCAGCGGACATGGCGCACATATTTCATGCCTTGGACAAGCGGCTGGCTCTGCAGCCACTGCCAGTCAAGCCGGTCATCCGTTCCCTCGGTCACGGTGACATACGGAATACCCATGGAGCTGATATTGTGAAAAAAATGGCTCCCCTGGGACGGCTCGGCCTTCATCTTTTCGTTGCGCAGTTCAATCATGGCCCCCACCGCGGAAATATCCTGCCACTGCACGGGAATGCCGAGCCAGCGGTCCGCCGAGCCCCAGCGCCCGGGGCCGGCGAGCAGATAGGAGCGCTGTTCTTGCTGCAGCACACGGTTCACCTGGCTGATTTCCCGGGCGATCTCCCGGGTATAGGCCGCAGCAAACTCCCGGGGGTCCACATAGACGATATCGCTGATGGTGGTCAATCTGCCGTGGCCCAGGGCCTGACGGGAAACGCAGAAGGCCCTGTCCAGATCCCCGTCACTTATCCGCACCTCGTTCTCTATCAGGCCCGCGGCCATGGGGCGCATCTGCAGGAAATAAAATTCGCTCAGTTCCGGACGGGCAGGGTTGAGGTTCGCGGCAAACTCGATTTCAACCGGGCAGCCCATGCCCCGGCGGCCTATTTCCAGCACCTCCGTAATATACTGGGCCAGGGGGAAAAGCCGGTATTTCAAGAGCCGGGCAAAGGTCAGAATATTGGCCCCGCCTTGACTGTTGTCCCGAATGCGGTGTTCGTCGGCGATATAGGAACTGGACAGCATCCGCACCGGCAGTTCGGCCGCGGCCTCGCTTACCTCCCGCCTGACCAGATTGCTGCCGGGATGAAAACCAAGTTCCGCCTGATAATCCACCATTTTCAGGGCATAAAAAAAACGCTGGGCATTGGCCAGCACATCATCCACCGTGGAAAAATGGGGCAGCACCTCGGGATATTTGGGAGAAAACCGCAGACTCTTTTCCCCCTCAACCACGGTCTTGCCGAAACCAAGGGCAATATGGGCCACGCCCTCCTCGGGCAGCATGGGCGCGACCGGATAAAAATTATGGGACTGGGCCACCCCGGCCAGGGCCGGATAGAAATAATCACCGTAACTGCTGCCGACAATCTGCTGGACGATGACCGCCATCCGGTCCGCATAGGACTTGCCGGACTGGAGACGCTGGGAATAGGCCCGGGGACCGGCAAAACAGGTTGAGGCATAGACCAGTTTGACGGCAGCCAGGAACTGCTTGAGCCGCACGGCAAAATCAGGATGATTATTGGGCAGCATGTAGGTGCTGTACAGGCCGGCATAGGGTTTGAACTGGGCATCCTCCTGCAGGCTGGAAGAGCGGATGGATAACGGGCCGGATTCCCGGGCAAGGTAGTCCTTCAGCTGCGCCAGCAGCCAGGCGGGCATCGAGCCGGCCAGAAAACGGGCGGCGATCTCTTCATCCGCTTCAGCGCCGGTAAAATTCAGCAGTTTATTTTCCGCAATAAAGGCATCATAGCCGTCCGAGGCAATGACCATAGTCCTGGGCAGCCTGATATGGACGCCCAGGCCGGCCAGCTGTTCCGCCGCGGCAAATTGATTGGCCATGAAGGCAATGCCCCTGGCCTTGCCGCCCAGCGAACCCTTGCCTATCTTGACAAAGTCCATGATCTCCCCGTCAAAATCCTTGGGCGAGAACTGGGCGACAATACCTTTCTGCCGCCGGATCCTGAGCTTGTGAATGGTGTCAACCAAGAAGGAACGCATGGCCTGGAGGGAGGCAAAATCGGTTACCCGCAAGGTGTGCAGGCGGCTTGCCACATCCACCTCGGAACGGGCCATGATCCAGTTGGAGAAATGATTGCGGGAGGCATGGTAGAGCAGCGACTCTTCCGGGATAAGGGCAATCTTCTCTTCAAAGGAGCGCAAATTGTCCGCCCAGCCCACCACCGTGCCATCCGGCCGGCGGAAGACAAAATCACCAAAGCCCAGGTGATGCAGAAAAAACTCATGGATTTCCCCGGCCAGGGCCGCTGAATGCTTGTCAACGAATACGGCGGGAATCTTGTGTGCCTGCTCACGGTTGGCCGGCTCGGCACTCATCAGCAGCAGGGGCAGGTCCGGGACCAGCGAGCGGAAATGTTTGAGCAGCTTGAGTCCGGCCCGGTCATCAAGCCTCTTTTTATGGGGAAACCGCCCGTCGGCAATGACCCCGTAAACATAAGGCCGGAAGGCGTTAAAGAGCCTGACCGCCTCCTCGTAATCCGGCACCGCAAGGATCTTGGGCCGGGCCCGCATTTTCAGCAGCCGGTGTTCATAGTTGAGACTGTCGGAGAGCACCGCCTGGGTCTGCTTCACCACCTCGCTGTAGAGCAGGGGCAGCAGATAGGAGAGGTAATGGGGGGAATCCTCCACCAGGATCAGCACGCGTACCCCGGCCTTTTTGGTGTCTCTGGCCACATTGAGATGGTCCTCGACGTTTTTGACAATGGCCAGCAGCAGAGAGGGGTCGGACAGCCAGATGAAAAAATGGTCAATGCCGCTGGTATCCGCTCGCTCCGGCGCATCGGCAACCGAGCGCAGACTGTGGGCCAGCAGCACCACCGGCAGCCGGGGGTTGATTTTTTTGATTCTCCGGCCCAGGCTCCAGGCGTCCATGTCATCCACATTGGGCATGGTGATGACCAGATCAAATTTTTTCAGCTCAAGGATCTGCAGGGCCTCCCCGGCGGAACTGACCCGCTGCAGCCGGGGGGGATGGCTGAGATTGAGCCCCTGATACTCATCGATGATACGGGTGGCCAGACTGCCGTCCTCCTCCATGATAAAGGCGTCATACGGGCTTGCCACCAGCAGGATTTCCCGGATTTTCCGCGACATCAATTCATGAAAGACCTGAAAATCGGTTTCCACCCGGGTCACACCTCTTTTTCCTCGTCAGAATCGATAAAAGGGGGCAGAGCGGCGAGATCCTGCTGCCGGGCAGCCTCGGCCCCCGCATGCAGGGCCCGGATATTGAGCTCCCGAAATTTTGCCGGCACCCGGCTGGCAACCGCCTTTTCCAGGCTGGCCAGCCCCACCCTGCCGCAGACCACCCCCACCGCCCCCAGGGCGGCCATATTGGCCGCGAGTGCATCGCCGAGCTGCTGCCGGGCAATGGTGGTAAAGGGCAGGAGCAGCGCCCGGCTGGTGGGCACCTGGCTGACCAAAGCGGCATCGGCCAACAGGATGCCGGTAGATTTAAAATCAGCGGAATAGGCATCCAGGGCCGTCTGATTCATGGCCAGGAAAAGATCCATGCCGAGGACCTTGGGATAATCGATCTCCGCG
The DNA here is from genome assembly GCA_023230525.1 of Desulfobulbaceae bacterium. GTDB lineage: Bacteria > Desulfobacterota > Desulfobulbia > Desulfobulbales > SURF-16 > SURF-16. The sequence continues at coordinate 5,770 of JALNXE010000081.1, read as the reverse complement.
GAACTGATGACGATCTCAGCCCTGCTTCTGCCCCCTCTTGCCTCCGGGCCGTAACTCTGGGTCTGGCACACGTAAAAACCCTCATGGATGCCGGCCGCCTCGGCAAAGATGACCGCGGCCAAGATGATCCCCTGCCCTCCTGCACCGCCGAATCTCAGCTCATAGCGCTCTTCTTTCATCATCACCCTGGCCTGCCGAGTGCCGCGCTCACCGCTGCCGCGCCCGCTCCCGGATCTTCTGGTATTCTTCCGTATAGTTGGGCTTATCCACATCGGCCAGCACGCCGATGGTGAATCTGCCGGCCATCTCTTCCTCTGTCATCCTTGCCGCCCGGTCAACGGACACCGCCTGTTCCTTGAAATGACGCAGCATGGTGACCGCATCATTCATCTGGTTGCGCCGGCCGTACTGGGTATGGCAGTTGGACATCACCTCAATGACGCTGAAGCCTTTTTTGGCAATCCCCGCGGCCAGCAAATCGTCCAGCATGGCGGCATGATACACCGTGCCCCTGGCCACATAGGAGGCCCCTGCCGTTACGGCAAGCTCGGCAATGGGAAAGGGGTGTTCAATATTCCCCCAGACCGCGGTGGAGGCAAAGGAGCCATAGGGCGTGGTGGGTGAATGCTGGCCGCCGGTCATGCCGTAGATCTGGTTATTGATGATGATGGCGGTGAGATCGATATTGCGCCGGGCCGCATGGATGAAATGGTTGCCGCCGATGGCGGTGGCGTCGCCGTCACCCATGACAATGATCACCGTGAGAGCGGGCTTGGCCAGCTTGATACCGGTGGCAAAGGTCAGGGCCCGGCCATGGGTGGCATGCAGGGTGTTGAAATCCACATAGACCGGCATGCGGCCGGAGCAGCCGATGCCTGCGGCCAGCACCAGTTCGTCTTTTTCCAGTCCCAGCCTGGCAATGGCCCGGATCAGCGAACCCAGGACAATGCCGTTGCCGCAGCCCGGGCACCAGACATGGGGGAATTTCTTGTCGTGCCGGAGATAATCATGACGGAGACTGCCTGTTTTTTCTGTCATTTACCCTTCCTTGACGGCTTCGCACAGAGCCTCCAGAGTTGACTGACTGTAATAAAGCGTTCTCTGCGATCTCTGTGGGCTCTGTGGTAAAAAAAAATCCCCGGCAAGTCTATGATTTACGATCACATGGCCAGCAGATGGGCATAGATCTCAGCCGGGGTGATGAGCTGGCCGTCCACCCGGTTATGCCGGACAATCTCCGTGGTGCGGTTCACCCGCTTCACCTCCCTGATCACCTGCCCCATGTTCATTTCCGGCACCAGCACCCGGCGGCATTGAGCGAGCACCGCCTCCACCGCCTTTCTGGGAAACGGATAGAGGGTGATGAGCTGCAGCAGCCCGGCCCTGATCCCCTGGCTTCTGGCCTGTCTTACGGCCCGCAGGGCGGAACGGGACACCGCGCCGTAGGCGATCACGGCAATTTTCGCATCCTCCATCATGACCGGATTGGTCAGCTGGATTTCAGTAAAGCCATTGGTGATTTTGTGGAACAGCCGGCGGATAAAGGCGTCCACCTCCTCGGGCCGCTCGGTGGGAAAACCGCGCACATCATGGATGAGCCCGGTGACGTGGTGCCGGTAGCCGCTGCCCATCTCAGCCATGGCAGGCACCCCGCGGCTGTTGTCTTCATAGGGGATATACCACTCCGGGGGCACGGCGGGGCGCATGCGGTCAATGACCGTGATAGCGGCCGGATCGGGCAGGACAACGGCCTCCCTGGTGTGGGCCACGATCTCGTCCGACAGCACAATCACCGGCACCCGGTATTTTTCGGCCAGGTTAAAGGCCTGAACAATGACTGTAAAACAGTCGTTCACGGTTGAGACGGCCAGCACGATGACCGGGTGATCCCCATGGGTCCCCCATCTGGCCTGCATGACATCGCCCTGGGCAGGGCTGGTGGACAGCCCGGTGCTGGGGCCGGTCCGCATGACATTGACCACCACGCAGGGCACCTCCGCCGCACAGGCGAAACCGAGATTTTCCTGCATCAGGGAAAAGCCCGGCCCGCTGGTGGCGGTGAGGCTCTTGACCCCGGCGAGCGAGGCGCCGATAACGGCGCCCATGCCGGCTATTTCATCTTCCATCTGGATAAAGGTGCCGCCTACCGCCGGCAGGCGAAGGGACATCAGCTCGGCGATCTCGGAGGCCGGGGTAATGGGATAGCCGGCAAAAAAACGGCACCCGGCCGCCAGGGCACCTTCCACCATGGCCTCGTTTCCCTGCAGCAGCAGCCGCTGTCCGGTTTTTTCGCTCATCAGATCCCTCTAGCCTATCAAGATCTCAACTCTTTTCTTTGTGTTGTTGCGGAGGACGTTCGGCAATGGTGATGGCAAAGTCAGGGCAATGGATTTCACAGAAACCGCAGCCGGTGCATTGATCCGGCTGGGCCACCACCGGCTTGCCCTGTTTATTTGGGCGGAAAACCTCTTGCGGGCAGAAGGCGATGCAGATGCCGCAGGCCTTGCACCAGTCATAAAATATGGTCTGGCTGTACCGCCTGCCCGGTTTTTCCTTGGCTTTCGCAGTCATCGTCCGGCAACCCTTATCCGCTGGTTCGCCCGAGCTGCGGTCCGGGCAGGAGTCCTTAGCCGCTTCACCATTTTTTGAATTTTTCGGCATCCAGGTGCCGCCTTCCGCTCCGCGGCCAAGGCGCCCCGCCGCAGACAAGTTTCGGAGAAGATTCTTTTCATATCGTTATATTATATATAGCAAAGACTTTAGTCAACCAGCCAATATTTTTAGATATTTGCCGGATGTCTTCTTTTGGCGCAACCGGGGTGGAGGGCTGTGTCGCAAGACAACGGGAAAGAGGCAAAAGAAAAGCAGAAAACCGGAAAGAAGGAGGGGGAGGATCGCGAGAGAGGTGCCTGAAAAAAGGATCAGATCCTGAGGTCTTTTGGCAGGGTGTTGATGAGTTTCTGCAGCAGCTGCGGGGCTGCACCGCTGGTGTCGAAGACAAGCAGGGAGCCTGCGGGCAGTTCGTCCGGGAACTCGAAACTCTCCTTCTGCCGCTGAAAGATCTCCCAGGTGCCGTCAGACACGGCCAGAGGATTTCTGGCGCGCATGGCCAGGCGCCGCTCTGTCTCCTCCTCATCGCATTGACAGAGGATGAAAAAAAATGAGGCCCCGCATGCCGCGGCACACCGCACCAGCCGCTGCCGCTCGCTGCGCTTGTGATAGGAGCCGTCCAGCACCACGGACTGGTTTCTTCCCAGCTCCCATCTGGCGTGTTCAAGCAGGGCATCGTAGGTCAGGCGGGTGAATTCCGGGGAATAGATCCCCTCATTTAAGGAACTTCCCTGCCGGGACTCGGGCGCCTTGCCGGCCAGTTCCTTGCGTACCACATCCGTGTTGTAATAGGCTAAGGAATATTGCCTGGCCAGGCCCCTGGCCAGGGTGCTCTTGCCGCTGGCAATCAGCCCCATGAAGACCAAGAGGCTAGCCGGCATATTCCTCGGCCAGCAGGAAATATTTTTCCGCCTGGGCCAGGGCCTTGTTGCGGGTTAACTCATCCACCTCGGGCGCATGGGCGGTGAACAGGCCGATCTTGCCGCGCACGTAGGCCCGGTAACATTTGTAAAAGGGCAATACGGCAGGCAGCCCGGGGTCGTTGCTGGCCGCCACGAAACGGTCGATAAAGTAGCCGGAAAGTGCCTGCAGGCCATGGAAATCGAGGTCCATGGCCAGGAAGGCCACATCGCTTGCCACATCACAGTAGCGGAAGCGTTCATTGAACTCGATGCAGTCAAAGATATAAACCTTGTCGGCCAGACAGATATTGGCCGAGTAGAGATCGCCGTGACAGTCCTTTACCCGCTCGGCGCAGCGAGCAAAAAAAAGGGCCTCGTTCTGCAGAAAGGCGCGGGCATAGCTGCTGATGGCAGCAAACTGACTCTGCTGCAGCGCCCCCTTGCCGATAAAACCCCTGGTCTGGTCAAAGTTTTCCAGCACATTGACCCCCACGGCCCGGGCCGTGCCGAAGCCGGCGATCTCGCCCCCGCCCGCCGCTTTGTCATAAAACGGTACCAGGGTGGCGACGATGTCGTTGAGATGAGACTCGTTCAGCTCGCCTCTGGCAATCACCCTGCCCATCATCCGCTCCTGGGGCATCATCTTCATCCTGACGCCATACTCCACGGCTTCCCCTGCCCCGCCGAAACCGCAGGAGAAACCTGCTCCCTGCCTGGAGACGGAAAAAACATCAAGATAGATGTCCGGGCAGAGCCGGCGGTTCAAGAGCAGTTCCTGCTGGCAGAAGTGACGGCGTTTGTCCAGGGTGGTGAAATCGAGAAAACCGAAGTTGACCGGCTTCTTGAACTTGTAAACGTAATCCCCGGCCAGCAGGACGTAGGAGATATGGGTCTGCACCAGCTCAACCCTGTCCACCGGGTGATCATGGTGGGCAGGGTCGAGAAACCAGGTAATGAAATCAGGCAGGGACATCAGGCGCTCACCTTAGTAACGGTAATATTCCGGTTTGTAAGGGCCGTTTACCGGCACACCGATATAGTCGGCCTGTTCCTTGCTCAGGGTGGTGAGATGGACGCCGATTTTTTGCAGATGCAGACGCGCCACCTTTTCATCGAGATGCTTGGGGAGGAAATAGACCTTATTCTCCATCTTATCGCTGTATTTCCACAATTCGATCTGGGCCATCACCTGATTGGTGAAGGAGTTGCTCATGACGAAACTGGGATGGCCGGTGGCGCAGCCGAGATTCACCAGGCGGCCCTCGGCCAGGACAATGATCCTTTTGCCGTCAGGGAAGATGACATGGTCAACCTGGGGTTTGATGTTCTCCCAGGTCAGATTTCGGATGGAGGCGATGTCTATCTCGCTGTCAAAATGGCCGATATTGCAGACGATCGACTGATCCTTCATGACGTCCATATGGGCCCGGTTAATGACCCTGACATTGCCGGTACAGGTAACAAAGATCTCGCCCACCGGAGCCGCCTCTTCCATGGTGACCACCCGGTAGCCTTCCATGGCCGCCTGCAGGGCGCAGATGGGATCGATCTCGGTGATCAGCACCGTGGCGCCCATCCCCCGCAGGGCCTGGGCGCAGCCCTTGCCGACATCGCCGTAACCGCAGACCACCGCGGTTTTGCCGGCAACCATTACATCGGTGCCCCGTTTGATGCCGTCAATCAAGGATTCGCGGCAGCCGTAGAGGTTATCGAATTTGGATTTGGTCACGGAATCATTGACATTAAAGGCCGGGGCAAGCAGTTTGCCGTCCCGCATCATCTCGTTCAACCGATGCACGCCGGTGGTGGTCTCCTCGCTGATGCCCTTGACATCCTTCATCAGTTCAGGATACTTCTCATGCATGATCTGGGTGAGATCGCCGCCGTCGTCCAGAATCAGATTCGGCCGCCAGTTATCCGGCCCGAAGATGGTCTGGTCAATGCACCACCAGAACTCCTCCTCGGTTTCACCCTTCCAGGCAAAAACCGGAATGCCCACGGCAGCCATGGCCGCGGCGGCATGATCCTGGGTGGAGAAGATATTGCACGATGACCAGCGCACCTCGGCCCCGAGTTCCACCAGGGTTTCCATCAGCACCGCCGTCTGGATGGTCATATGCAGGCAGCCGCCGATTCGGGCGCCTTTCAGCGGTTTCTGGCCGGCATACTCTTTGCGCACCGCCATCAGACCCGGCATCTCCGTTTCCGCTATGGCGACCTCCTTGCGGCCCCATGCGGCAAGTCCCATATCAGCTACT
>JALNXE010000080.1 GCA_023230525.1 Desulfobulbaceae bacterium | reverse complement strand
CATCGGCCAGTTGGTGCATTGCCTCCTCGCACCGGCGGGAAAAGAACCTGTTCCACTCCGCCGCCCCCGGCAGCTCGCCGAAGGCAACCCATTCACCCGAAAGTTTTCTGCCCTTGCCGTAAATGAGGTAGTTGAGCAGCGGAATCAACACCCACTGGTTATTATGGCATTCCGACCACATCCCGCCGGCAGGGTCGATCCAGAAATCCTTGCCCAGACAGTTGATCCCCAGCCTGCCATCCCGTAACTCCGCCCCCAGGCGGGCCGCGGCTGCCGGAAAATCGATCCGGGCCGCCTCCTGTTTGAGACGGGCGATAATTTCCTGCTGCTCATCCCCGCGAACGCTTCTGCCGGCCACCTCCCCACCCAGGGCCAGCAGTGTTTCCCGGTCAACATAGGGGCAGTCCGCCAGCTGCTTCTGCCCCTGGATCACCGCCACGGCAAAGGCCATACAGGAGGGCAGCCGGCATTCCCGGCAGTTGGATTTTTTCAGCAGTTTGTAGAGATCAAGAGGGTTTTTCATCTGCGTCATCCTGAACCGCCATTTCCGGTTAGCGATCCTCTGCTTTCCGGGATCATTACGGCTCACCACCGCAAAAAAGAGATCGCCATTTTCCCGCTCAGCATTTTTACTGTTTTCTGGTATATTCAGCTGGTTCAGAAACTGATCCGGCCCCAGCCTGATCGAAACATAAGAAAAAAAATTCCTCTCCACAACCGCAAATGACAAAAATACCAGCTTTTTTCCCGGCCGTCATGCTGCTGCTCCTGCCCTTTTCCAGCCCGGCGGCAGAGGGATTTCCCGCCGGCAGCCCGCAGCAGATAACCTGGGCCGGGCAACAATCAGCTTCGCCCAAGCATGATCTCCTGCTGGCCCAGCATGTAACGGATGATTACAGTGAGGCGATCATCTGGTACCGCCAGCGGGCCGAACAGGGCCAGGCCGACGCCCAGTATTATCTCGGGCTGATGTATGCCCTGGGCAAAGGCCTGCCCCGGGATTACCGGAAGGCGGCAATGTGGTTCCGCAAGGCCGCCGAACAGGGCTATGCCGACGCCCAGTTTGATCTCGGGCGCCTGTATGCCGTGGGTGATGGGGTGGATCAGGATCTCGTCCAGGCATATATCCTGATCACCCTCGCCGCGGCCCAGGGCCACCAGAAGGCCCTGAAAACCAAGGATTTCATGGCAGTCCAGCTGTCCCCCCAGGAGATGCAGCAGGCCCAGGAACTGCTGAGAAGGCTGTTGGAGAAGGGTCAGGACGGGACGGCAAAATAAGCGGGAATAGGGCAGAAAAATCGTGATAAAATACCCGGCCATGATTGTCTTTTCTCAAGTTTTTCGTTATCCTGCAAGACCTCTAGCTCACACCCCATTAACATCAGAAATGAAGAAAAAACAATGACCGAGACAACCACTACCAGGGACCGCGATCCCTATTTTTTCGACACTGAAGATCTGCAGGCAATAGCCGATGAAAAAACCATCCGCCAGGGGCTGGCCTATCATAAAGAAAACAGGGTCATCGACCTGGCGCATGATGCGGAAATACTCTGGGGCAGGGTGGAGGACGAGGATTCCGACCTTCCTTTTGACGCCGAGATGCGTCTGACCGAGGGTGAAAGCCCCTTTTTCACCTGCCAGTGTCCGGCCGGGGCGGCAGGTGACGTCTGCCGGCACATGGTGGCCGTGCTCTATGCCTATGCCGACCAGCGCGAGGCAACGGCCGGCCTGCTGAGTGCCGCGGACAGCGCCATTAATGAGCGGATGAAACGGGGCCGCTCCGAGGTACGGGTGGAACCGCTGGACGGCGCAGCCTGGTTCGGCGACTGGCGGGCCTTCTCGGTAAGTTCTTCGACCCATTTCCCGCGCCGCTACCGGGTGACGATCCGCAGTCTCCAGCATCGGGCCAATTTCTGCACCTGTCCTGATTTTGCCAACAATCAGCTCGGCACCTGCAAGCATATTGAGGCCGTGCTGCATAAAATCAGAAAACACCCCAAATACGATAAGTTCCGCCGGCAACCAGCCCCCTTCCCCTATGTTTATCTGGCCTGGGACGTGGAGAATGCGCCCCGGCTCCGTCTGCACCGCACCCAGGCCATGCCGGAGGACCTGCAGACCCTGCTGGCCGATTATTTTGATGCGGCGGGTGTTTTACGGGGCAGTCTGCCGGACGGTTTCTTCCGTTTCCAGGAAGCGGCCGCTGAGCGGGACGACATCAAAATCGGCGAGGACGCGGTTGAATATGCCCGGCACCTGGCCATGGTTGCGGCCCACCGCTTGCGTTCCGCGGAAATCCGCGAGCAGATAAAAACAAGCAGCGGCAGGCTGCCCGGCATCCGCGCCCGCCTCTATCCCTACCAGATCGAAGGGACCGCCTTTCTCGCCGGAACCGGCCGCGCCCTGCTGGCCGATGACATGGGATTGGGCAAAACCCTGCAGGCCATCAGCGCCGCGGTCTGGCTGGGGAAATACGAAAACGTCCAAAAAACCCTCATTATCTGCCCCGCCTCCCTGAAACAGCAGTGGGCCAGGGAGATCAGCAAATTCACGGACCAGCAGTGCCAGGTGATCCAGGGGCCGCCCCCGGCCCGCGCGGCCCAGTACCGGCGTGACAGCAATTTTTTCATCATCAATTATGAACTGCTCCTGCGCGACCTGTCGGTGATCAACGAAACCCTCCGGCCGGATCTGCTGATCCTGGACGAGGCCCAGCGCATCAAGAACTGGCGCACCAAGATCGCCTCGGCGGTCAAGCTGGTGTCCAGCCGCTATGCCTTTGTCCTGTCCGGCACCCCACTGGAAAACCGGCTGGAGGACCTCTACAGCCTGATGCAGGTGGTGGACCCCAAAATTCTTGGCCCCCTGTGGCGTTACCTGATCGATTTTCACGTCACCGACCAACGGGGCAAGGTGCTGGGCTACCGCAATCTTTCCCTGCTGCGGCAACGCATCGCCCCGGTGATGCTGCGCCGGGACCGCCGGCTGGTGAAGGACCAGCTGCCGGACCGCATTGTCCAGCGGCTCGATGTGGAGATGACCGCCAAGCAGATTGAGCTGCACAACGACGCCATGCATAACGCCGGCATCATCGCCGATATCGCCAGGAAGCGGCCCCTTACCCCCACGGAGCGTAACCGGCTGATGGCGGCCCTGCAGCAGGCGCGCATGGCCTGCAATGCCGCCGGCCTGGTGGACAAGAAAACCGAGGGCTCGCCCAAGCTCGACGAGCTGGCCGATATCCTGGATGAACTCTGCCTCCAGTCCGGACTCAAGGCCGTGGTCTTTTCCCAGTGGGAGCTGATGACCAGGATGGTGGAGGAGCGCCTGCGGCGGATGAAGCTTGGTTTTGTCCGCCTGCACGGCGGGGTGCCCACGGCCAAACGCGGCGAACTGATGGACCGTTTCCGCGAGGACGACAGCGTGCAGGTCTTCATCTCCACCGATGCCGGCGGGGTGGGACTCAATCTGCAGAGCGGCTCGGTGCTGATCAACCTGGATGTGCCCTGGAATCCGGCGGTGCTGGAACAGCGCAACGGCCGGGTGCATCGCCTCGGCCAGACCAGAAAGGTTCAGATTATCACCATGGTGGCCGCAGATTCCTATGAAGAGCATGTCCTCTCCCTGATGCAGGGCAAGCAGCATCTTTTTGACAACGTGATTGCCGAGGACGCCACGGAGGATGTGGTGGGCATCTCCAAAAAACTGTTGGAGACCCTGGTGGAAGACCTGACAGCGCCGCAGCCAGCTCCGGCGGCAGCGGCCGCAGAGGCTGAGGAGATCATGGAAACGGTTGACCCGGCAGCGGCAGCGGAACCTGCCCAGACGGCCCTGGCTGGAAAAAATGAGGCGGACGGCGCTGTGGAGGAGGCCATCGCCCGTTGCATTGAAGAGCTGCAGAAGGCCCTGGGCGCGCGCATTGAACGGATTCTCGGTTCCGGCGGGGGCTTGCTCGCCGTCATCGACCGGGTGGATGCCGAGGCGGACCAGGTGGCGGCCCGGCTGTCCGGCACGGTGCCGGTGGCGGTCATTGACCGCTGCACGTTAAACGGCCTCAGCCGGCTCGGGGCAGCCTCCCCGGTCAGCCTCAGCCAGACCTATTTTGATGCGAGCCAGTTGACGGCTGACGGCGGCCTGTCCAGGCTGGCGGCCCTGGCCGCGGAAAAACTGCAGGCGGCCAGGGTGCTGATGGAACAAAACTGCCAAAACAGCGCCGTGGAACTGCTCCTCTCCTCGCTGCTCGCCGCGGCAGCCGACCGGGCCGGGCTCGACCAGCCCGTCGCCGCCCAGGAAGCCGGGGTATGGATCTATGGCGAGGCCCTGCCCAAGGGGCTTCTGAGCCAGGAAGAGGTGGGGCTGCTCATGCGCGGCATCACCCTGGCCCAGTCCCAGTCCGTGCCGGCATCATTGATAACCGGACTGCTTGACGACGCGCAACTTTTTGTGCAGCCATGAAAACCAATAATGGATTCGAAAAAAACTGAAATTTCACCACCGAGAGCACAAAGTCCACAGAGCTAACTGACTGTAATAAATTCAACTTTCTGAGTTGTGGTAACATGTTGAAACTAAATGGATATCCTCATGGTCCCCGTAACTCGTTTCCAGAGAATTCAGCAGCCAGAAATCAGGAGCCGGAATAAAACGTAATAAAATCAACCATTCTGAATCCTGTCTCCTGTCTCCTGAATTCCCATGACGGAGATCAGAGCAGCACCTATGTCACAAAAATATCGTTATTTCGACAAAATAGATCAAATCAGAAAGTTGAGTAATAAAAAAAATCTCTGTAATCTCTGTGGGCTCCGTGGTGAAAAAATGACTTTTCACCCAAGGGGCATAAATACATGGCAGTCAACCAATGACCGGCAGGCATGAATCTCACCGCTGAACAACAGGGCATCGTGGCCCACCGGGGAGGACATGCCAAGGTCAGCGCCGTGGCCGGTTCCGGCAAGACCACCACCATGGTGGCCCGGGTCAGGCATCTGCTGGAGCAGGGGGTGGCGCCGCAGCAGCTGCTGGTGCTCATGTTCAACCGCTCGGCCAGGGACAGCTTCAGCGCGGCCATGCATGATGTCCTGCAGCCAACCGGACTGCGGCCCCCGGAAGTCCGCACCTTCCACTCCCTGGGCCTGCGCCTGGTGGGCAGCTTCACCCGGAAAAAATTCCTGCCCGCCCACACCCTGGTCACCGAGGAATACCAGCAGGAAAAGCTGGCCAAGAGCGCGGTGCGCCAGCTCATTGACCAGGAAGACGGCAGCGAGGAATGGCTGTCCGGGGAAAACATGGAGGGCTTTCTCACCTTCATCGACCTGGTCAAATCAGATACCATGCCCGCGGGCAAACTCTTTTCCTCCCTGCAGCTGGCCGAACGGTTCTCCTATTTCATCGAGGCCTTCGCGATATTTGAGGCGGAGCGCCAGGCCCGTCAAATCCGCTTTTATGCCGATCTCATCCATGAACCGGTCATGGCCATGCTGGGCAACCCGCAGCTGGCGGACTGGGCCGCCAACCATGTGGATCATATCATTGTCGACGAGTACCAGGATATCAATGAGGTCCAGCAGCAACTGCTGAAAATCATTGCCGGCCACCGGGCCCAGGTGATGGTGGTGGGCGATGTGGACCAGTGCATCTACGAGTGGCGCGGGGCGAAACCGGAATACATCACCAAACGCTTCGCCCTGGATTTCCCGAATCCCGCCACCTACACCCTCTCCTACACCTTCCGTTTCGGGCACCGGCTGTCGCTTGCCGCCAACCACCTCATCAGCAACAACCGGCTGCGCGACCGCAAACTCTGCCTCTCCTTCCCCACCACCGCAGACACCACCCTGAGCTGCCTGCCGGAAAAGGAGCCCCATCCCCTGCTGGCCATTCTGGAGGAGCTGGCCGCCGGGGGCAGGTCCGCAACCGAGGTGGCGGTGCTGGTCAGGATGTTTGCCATGAGCGTGCCGGTGGAACTGGCCCTGCTGGAGGCCCATGTCCCCTACCGGCTGGTCGGCCACGAACCGGTTTTCGCCTGCCAGGAGATCAAGGCCTTGAGCGGCTATCTGCACCTCTGCCGGGGCAGCCTGGGCGAGCTTGGGCCTGCCGCGGCCGCCGACATCATCGAGGCCATGCTGACCCATCCCCATCTCGGCGTGAAACGGGAAAAAATCAGCGAACTGGCCGCCGGCATCGCCCGCCAATCGGACCGGGCCGCGGAGCTGATTCTTGGAGCAGCAGGCCCCGACACCCCGCCCTATGTGCAGAAACGCTTTGCCCGCACCGCGGAAACCTGGCTGGCAATAGGCAACCTGCCCTCCTCGGCCAGGGCCGGTCAGCTGCTTGAGACGGTCATCAACAAAACCAATCTCTTCGACTATTACCGCAATATCTCCTCCCGCCTCTCCACCGCGGAAAACCGGATCAAGACCTGCCAGGCCTTTGTCCGCTTCGCCGCACGGCTGGACCTGGCCGTGGCCCCCTTTCTGGAGAAGATCGCTACCCTCCAGCAGCAGGCCGCGGCCCCGGCCGGGGACTGCCTGCTGATCACCTCCATTCACCGGGCCAAGGGGCTGGAATGGCCGGTGGTGATCCTTGCCGGACTCACCGACGGCTCCTTTCCGCTGATCACCGAGGAGCGGGAAATGACCTTCGACAACCTGGAGGATGAACGCCGCCTCTTTTATGTGGCCATGACCAGGGCCAAACAGCAGCTCTTTTTCATCCATCCTCCGGACCGCCGGTTCAGCAAAATGAAAAAGGCAGGCCACGCCCGCTACCCGCAGCCCAAAGACGATGAGAATTTCCTTGCCAGCCGCTTTCTCTACGAGGCCAATCTCGGCCTGAGCAACCAGCTCGGCGAGGCGGTGCGCCAGGGGGAAGGATATTCCGGCAAGCCGATTATTGCCCAGGATACCCAGGTGGCCAACCAGTATCTGGCGGCCATCAACTCACCCCTCCAACCGGTGGAACGGCCGGGCAAGCCAGCCAAACCCCAGGCCGGCAACCAGGAAATCCTGACCATCAACGAGCTGGCCGAGGGCCTGCTGGTCAGACACCACACCTTCGGGCCAGGGGTGGTCACCGCCGTGCCGGACCGCCGCCGGGGAATAGCGCAGGTGCTGTTTGAGCACCACGGCGAAAAAATCCTGAAGGTCGACATCGCCAAATTGCAGCCGCAATAGCAACAGGGGAAAAACGGCCACCAACTCGTCATTACGGCAGGTTTTCAGCCGCAATCCAGGTCGATGGAATGAACGAGCAACCCGCGGCATGCACATTTGCAGGCAAAACAACGGTACGCTTTATGCCGTTGTGACATCGTTGCCGCGGCAAAAGTATATGCACGCTTTCCCGGTTGCGGGTAGTTGTTTTTATCCGAAGAATCCTTTTTTGTTTGCCTTTTCGCCCTGACCAAATAATAAAGCAAAAAGACTCTCAATATTTGCCAAAAAGCTTTATATTGTCCCAGGAGGGGAATGCCTGAATTTACCCTGAATATCAACTTATCAGGGCAAATTTGCCGGTAACCCCGACCATTATGTAGCACAAATATATGAGGTAACACTTGACACTCACCGTTGAAGCGCTCAACATTTTACTGCTATTGCTCCCTGGTTTTCTGTCAGGGCAAATATTTTATTCTTTATTTCAATCTGGTGATGTTTCCGTTTCAAAAAGAATATCAGATGCAATAATTTTTTCTTTTGTAATTTACATCATTGTCTCAGCCATTACATCTTGGGAGCCCCTTGCCTTTGTCGATTCGGTAAATGCAAGACTCAAATATTCATTTAGTGAAAACGGATGGCTTGTTTTATCCACTTTGAGCCTAACAGTTATCCTACCTATAATAGTTGGCGCTATTTACCATAGTGACCTGATACATTCTATTTTAAGGAAACTAAATATAACTACAAAGACATCACGGAAAAATACTTGGAATGACGCTTTTTTATCTCAAAATAGGCATGTAATTGTCACACTGAAGGATGATCGACGAATTAGAGGGTACCCAACTATGTTTTCAACAGATCCCAATGAAGGATATATTTATTTGTATAATCCAGCTTGGATAAACGACGACAAAAAAGATGAAAAAGAACCTGATTATATTGAATCTAATTGTCATGGTTTTTTGTTAAATAGGGACAATATAGATTTAATTGAATTTACGCTTGAACCTGGTGAAACATTGGGGAAAAAGGAGGAAAGATGAAAAAGCCTAAGCATGAAATAACAAAACCTCAAACTGATCATTTCAAGGGAGAAGTTACACCTCCAAAATATGAAACACCGGTGCAAAGACCTATACCCACACCCAAACCACCGAAAAAGAAATAATAATACAGACTTCGGAAGGGGTCAGTAGGGGTCAAGGACAAGAGGGCGCTGAGGGCCAAATCTTTATCCTTGACATATTCGGAAGGAAGAAGGGCATTTCTATTGAATTTTTTAGCCCCCCAGACACCAGGTGATGCGGGCATTAAGCCCGCCAGAAAAACGCGCGGAACGGCATAAGGAGCAGTAACGAAATTAAAAAAAGGCCATGTTATTTCGTAACGGCTCCTAAATTTCTAACTCAACTTTCTGACTTGATCTATTTTGTCGAAATAACGATATTTTTGTGACATAGTTGCTGCTCTGATCTCGTCATGAGAATTCAGGAAACAGAATTCAGAATGGTTGATTTTATTACGTTTTATTCTGGCTCCTGATTTCTGGCTTCTGAATTCTCTGGAAACAAGCTGCGGGGACCATGAGGATATCAATTTAATTTCAACATGTTACCACAACTCAGAAAGTTGAATTTCTAAAGGAGAAAAAATCAAATGAGAATTTCAGACTGGCTGGATGAAAAGCAGGCCCAGAACGTGGATGTATCGCAAATCGAATTACCTACCGATATGTCTTATGATGAAGTCCCGGATGAAACTATTTTTTTCAAAGAAGTTAATCCCTGCGGGTTTCTCTGTAACGAGAATCATCCCTTTTCCAAGGTCGAACGCTTTGGCCACTGGTATTACTGCAGAGGCCAAGACAAGAACGCCGGTATTCATTCATCAAAAATGAAGTGGAAGCTGTTTACCAAGGATAAAGACCTTGCTCTCCAAACGGCTAAGGCACACATAGAATAAAATGGCCAAACATTCTCCGCTTAAGACGGCAGCATCTTTTATTTTCATCATTGTTCTTGTTATCGGCCTGTCAACCGTGTCCAACCGGATCTGGGGCGGCAGGCCGGAAGCCTCAGCAAAGCCCGGGGAACTGGTGATTGAACCGGGAATGACCATTGCCCGGTTCGGGCAGGTCAATGAACTGCCGGACCCGGTTTTAAAGGAGATATTTGGCCTGGAAAATAAAGCCGATCTGCAAAAAGAATTGCAGGCATACGGCTCAACCGGGCAGATTGCCGCCCTGGTGAAAGGGAAACTGGCCCTGGCCGCGGAACATGCCGGCAAGAACTGGATCAAGATCCCGATAAAATTTGGCCTCTGGTTTGCCTTTCTCGCCTCGGTTTTTATCCTCATGGCAAGGCGCAAGGTGACGCCGGGACTGAGAAACGGAGTACTATTCGCCTCGTTTATGCTGTTCGGCGTAATCCTGGGGGCTGACCCCAGTCCCATGGGGACCGTCAAGGATGCCATTCACCTTTATGCAACCAGCCATGTCATCTTTCCGCCCCGCATGATCGCCCTGGTAGTCTTTCTGGCTATCGTCTTGCTGGCCAATAAATATATCTGCGCCTGGGGTTGCCAGGCCGGCACCCTGCAGGATCTGCTTTTCCGCCTCAACCGGACTGACCAAGCAAAGGCGGTTATCGGCAGACAGATCAAACTGCCCTTTGCCCTGACCAATACCATTCGCTGCGCATTTTTCCTGCTGTTTACCCTTGTCGCTTTTTCCTCCGGTCTTGATATCATCGATCCCATCGACCCGTTCAAGATCTACAAACCCGCAGACCTGGGGCTTTCCGGGGCTCTTTTTGCCGGGATGCTCTCACTTGCCTGCCTGTTTGTTTACCGGCCCTGGTGCCACCTTTTCTGCCCCTTCGGCCTGGTCGGCTGGCTCATGGAAAAGACAAGCCTGGTCAGAATCAGCGTTGACTATGAAAGCTGCATCGCCTGTGGGAAGTGCGCAGCCGCCTGCCCCTCCACGGTCATGGGCGCCATTTTAAAACGCGACAGGAAAACGATCCCGGATTGCTTTGCCTGCTACACCTGCCGGGAGGTGTGCCCCACCGCTGCCATACGTTTTTCCACCCGCAGGAGAACATTGCCGCCGGCCGGCCATTTTGGGAAAAGCCCTCAATAATTCCTGCCGGCAAGGCCTTGATTGAGACTCTTTGCCGCCCCCTTCATCCTTTCCTAACCGAAACCTCATTAATAATTAATCAAAAACTAACCATTGACACCGGGCACTGCTTCGTGATAATTTTTACTAACAAACTTTAAGTTCAGACAACCTGATCTCGGCATATTTTGCGTTGATACCAGAATTGCGGTTCGCGAAAAGTGCCTAAAGTACCTGAAGTTGCGGTACTTTCTGATCAGACAAGTCCTTTAACTTAAGACACTTTAAGTACTTTAAGTATTTTAGACACTTAAACTGACTCTCTTTGGTCATTCTCCCGGGAAACCCAATGAAGCAAAGCAACTCTCCTTTAGATATTTGCTCTCTCGGGAGTTGCTGGCCCGGGGCCCTTGGCTTCACCGGCCTCTATTACGTGCTTCTGCAGGTCGTCAGCTGGGCGTGGTTTGATGTGGCGATCCAGCCGAACGCCATTCCCCTGGATCTGCTCGCTCACCTGCTTCTCGGCGCGGCGCTTTTCGCCCTGGCCCGGGGTCCTGGCTGGTTCATCTCGGTTCTCCTTGTTCTGCTGCCTCTCTTCCATCTGGTAAACGCCGCCAAGATAGCCATGCTCGGCGGGCCGGTCATGCCGGACGATTTCCAGGCAGTGCGCAGCCTGTTTCTGATCCTGCACGGCTGGCAGTTCGCCCTGTTGACCGGCCTCAGCGCCTCTGCCGCGCTGCTTCTGCTGGGCATGCTGCAGTTGCGCAGGCAACGGGCCTGGGTGGTTGCGGGATTGTTGAGCGCGGCCGTGGTGACCGTGACCCAGATCCCTGCCGTGGTGACAGGGGCGATGGACCGCTGGTTCGGCAACTCGGTCTGGGATCAGGAGTGCAATTTCCAGAATCGCGGTCTGCTGCTCCATGTCATGCAGGAGAGCGCCCGCTATCTGGCCCTTCAGGTGGCCGATCCGACCCCCACCGAGGTAGGATTCGCCGTTGAGACCCTGAACCCCGCCTTTTTCGTACCCGTTGGCTTTGGCGGCGGCAAAACCAAGCCCCAACGCAATATCCATATGATCGTGCTTGAATCATTCTGGGATCCGGCCCTGCTCAGCTCGGCCAAACTGTCTCAGGATCCGCTTGACCCCAGATTCCGGGCGCTGTGGGCGGCAGCGGAAAATTCACATGCCCTGTCACCCGTATTCGGCGGCTATACCGCCAACGCCGAATTCGAGGCTCTGTGCGGATTTCCGGTCACCCAGGATGCGGTATTCTTTGAAGGAAGACTACGGAGGGACGCCAACTGTCTTCCGCGGCACCTGGCCGATGAGGGCTATACCACCGTGGTTTCACATCCCAACGTGGCCATGTTCTGGAACCGGGTGCATGCTTACCGGCGGGTGGGATTTCAGAACTACTGGTCCAAAGATAACTTTGCGATGGACGACATGAACCGGGAATTCCTCAGTGACGCCTCCCTCTATCGCCAGGTTCTGGCGCGGATCCACCCCATGCTGGAAAACGGGGTGCCGATGCTCAATTACGTACTGACCTTCTTCGGCCACCAGGATTACCCTCTCGGCCCCGCGCGGCCCCCGGTGATTACCGCATCCAGCGCCGAACCCATGGTGGAGGCCTATGCCAATACGATCTACTACAAATCCCGGGAGCTCATGGATTTCATCGAGGTGCTGCGGCAGCTTGACCCCAACGGGCTGATCGTACTGTTCGGGGACCATCTGCCGTTTCTGGGCAATAACTACGAGGCCTTTGCCGAATCAAAATTGCTCGCCGCAAATCGCAGTGAGTTCACGGACGATATGTTCGCCACCATGACCCAGACCCCCCTGATCATCATCGACGGCCAGGCCGGTCCGGTGCCGGTGGGTGATCTGCCGCTCTACCGGTTGCCGGATATCCTGCTCGGCCTGCTGGGCGATGCCAGCCCTACGGCCATGAGCTTGACGCGCACCCCGCCCGATCTCAGCATCCGGCCGCTGCCCGGCATGCAGTATGTGCTCTCCGATGGAAATATTGCGGTATGCCGGGATAATATTGATGACTCGCCGCTGTGCAGAGGCGTGGCGCACTGGCTGGATGCGGTGGAGAAACTGACCGAAGACCTTTACTCCGGCCGGCAATACCTCTTACAGAGGACCCCGCCCCCGGAAGACGGTTTGACTTTGTAACCCGCCAATTGAACTCAGGCTGCCGGAAAAAGAGTTTGTTTCAGCAAGACTTCCTCCGGCGTTCCCAGACCAGCCTCCCCTTTTTCAGTTCCGGCAGCGGATAAAAGGTGCCGCGCCAGACAATGCCCTGCTGCAGAATAGTTGCCAGCGCCGCCTTCCAGGTCATATAAAGTCTGATATACGGCGTCACGGGAAACCAGATGACGTGCCGGCGCAGGCAATGCCGCTGTAAAGCGCCGCTGCGGCAAACAGGATTGCCTGCAGGGCAATGATGGCGAAATTGACCAACCGCGCCGCACCATCGGTCGCAATCAGGGCCCAGGGCGGCCAGATGCTGAAGATGAGCTGCAGACAGGTGAGAACAGAGAGCCGGGTAAAGCTGTAATCAAAGGCCGCATAGGTGTTTTTCCTGAGCCCGCTGATCATCTCCCTGAGCGAGCCATACCATTTCACGGCGATAAAATGATAGCCATACAGGCATTCCTGCCCAAAGCCATGCATCTTGAGGAGCATGCCAAGCATGATGTCATCCAGGGGGCACAGCCGGATGGCCGCATGCCCTCCCGCCTCATGGTAGGCGGCTGCCCGCACCAGGTTGAAGGCGCCGACGCCGATGAATTTATCCGAGGCGGGATCTGCGGCCTTCCATGGCTGGAGATAGCTGATCAGACTGACCCCGAATTCAATCACCACCATCTGCAGCAGGCCGGACGGCAGAACGGCCCGGAATAGCAGGGTGAGGTGGTCGAGATGGCCGGCCCGCATCCGGGCCATCGCCCTCTTAAGCGTGGCAGGCGCCATCACCACATCGGCATCGGTGAAAAGCAGATAATCGCCGCTGGCCCGGCCGGCCCCCTGGTGCAGGGCGTGATTCTTGCCAAGCCACCCCTGGGGAAGTTCGCTGATATGCAGGACCTTAAGCCGCGGATGCAGGGCGCTGATTTCCTCAAGGATGGCGCCGGTGGCATCGGTTGACCGGTCGTTGACCACAATGATCTCCAGCGGCCGGTAATCGAGAGACAGCACCGACAGCAGCGCCTGACGGATATTCTTCTCCTCATTCAAGGCGGGAATGATAATGGAAACAGCGGGCGGGCGGGCTTCATCCAGGGGCGCACAATCGTCCAGCCACCTGATGCGTCGTGCGCCGAGAAACCCCTGGAGCCCGAAGAGAGCGGTGCCGATAAAGGTGGCAACAGCGAGCAGGAGCAGGAAATCCATCTTTTTTCAAAACCTGCAAGCAACGGAACAGGCAAAGGTCCCATCCCGGCCGGACATTAAGGGCGTGGAAAGTACGTTTTTTCCGTTCATGGCGGAAATATTTCGACTTTTCCCGATTTTTTTTGCATAGTGGAAGTTCATTGTTTCCTTAAACATCAAGCGTCACTTCCGCATAATCAAAAAAACAGATGGAAAAACTTCTTGCCGCCATTCCCTGGGGGGTGCTTATCATCGCCTGCCTGACCCTCGGCCTTGCCCCCTTTCAGCCGCCCCACATCTGGGAAAAACTGCAGATGCTGGTGAAAGGCCAACTGGTCCGGCCCATCGACTGGTTCGATTTCCTCCTGCACGGCACCCCCTGGCTGCTGCTGGCGGCAAAGGCGATATTTGCGCTCAAATCATCCTGACAGATGCTCTGTTTCATGAGCCGCGGATCTCACACCGGCGATGATTGTCATCAGTAACAAATCGTATCCGGATCAACAAGGAGAAGGGGCATGAACCCAAAACTGGACTTTATCTTTACCCGGCGCAGCATCCGCAGATATGAGGCGAAAGAGGTGCCCGAGGAGATCCTGACGGATCTGCTGGAGGCCGGCATGGCCGCGCCGTCGGCGGTAGCACGGGACCCCTGGCATTTTATCGTGCTCCGCCGCCGGGAAAACCTGGACAGACTGGCAGAGATTCTGCCCCATGGCAAGATGCTGCGCCAGGCAACCGCCGCCTTGGTGGTCTGCGGCGACATCAACCGGGCCCATGATAAAAAGGAATCCTACCTGCTGCAGGATCTCAGTGCCGCGGTGGAAAATATCCTGCTGGCCGCCAACGCCTCAGGTCTCGGCTCCTGCTGGCTCGGCGTCCATCCCCGGCAGGAACGGATGGAAGGGATAAAAAAGATGTTCAGTCTGCCGGAGGGCATCATTCCCATGTGCGCCATTGCCCTGGGTTGGCCGGCCGAAAGGCCTGAGGCCCGCACCCGTTTCAGGGAAGAATGCGTGCACCGGGAACAGTGGTAAGTTCGCCGAAACTTCTCACTTTCGCTGCCCCTGACCAGCCACACCCTGGCCAGCTTTCCGGCCAGGGGCTCTTATCCTTAATGCGCGGAACGGCATAACGAGCCGTAACGAAATTGAAAAAATGGCCATGTTATTTCGTAACAGCTCCTAAGCAATCTCCACCAGCTCGATAGCAAAGTTCAACTCTTCTCCGGCCAGCGGGGGATTGGCATCAAGAATGATGCTCTCGTCCGTTATGCTCACCACCGAAACCAGAACGGGTTCGCCGTTAGGACCGCTCAGCTGCAGCTTTTGCCCCACCTCGGGATTTAACCCAGGCGGCACCTGGTCCTTGGGAAAAGGCATCAGCAATTCCTCATTGCGGGGTCCATAGGCTTTATCCACTGGGATTTTCACATTTTTGCTTTCCCCCTGAGTCATGCCGATCACTGCCTCTTCGAAGCCGGGAATCACTTGACCGCCGCCGATGGTGAACCCCAAAGGATCGCGGTTGGCCGAGGAATCGAAAACCGTGCCGTCATTGAGTTTACCGGTGTAGTGAATTTTAACCCTATCGCCTTTTTTTGCCTCTGCCATTTGATTCTCCTTTGAGCGGTATCGTTTTATATGAGTTTTCCGGTATTTCTGACAAGTTACAAAACTACGGCCGTTTCCAGCAAACGGCGGGGGAATATACCATAAAAAAATCAGAAAAGATACCTGGCAGGACGGGCCATGGCGGAAAATATCTGGGCGAGCCGGTAAAACAGCAAGGATTCCGGCCTGGTGTTGATGGGTTTTTTCAGGGGGCGCCAACAATGGCGGGCCGCTCACCGCGGGGAGAAGAGACTCTGCGGGCTTAGTCAGCGCCGGGGCGAATGCGGATTATCCATTGACGGCGGGGTCCCCTTATTGCCCGTAAAAAGACGTCCCAGCACGGCAAAGACCGTTTTGATACTGGCCCACAGCTTTGGCAGCACCCAGATCATCAAAATGATAAGAATAAGCAGCACCACTAAAAAAATATAAGGATGAGCCAGGGCGGCCCAGACTCCGGCAATAACCGCCGCATCCTCGGCCAGGGAGGCCAGCCAGTTGCTGAATGGTTCCGGCGAGGTGTTGATCAGAACCCTGGAACCGGCCTTGGTTGCGTGACTGCCGGCGGCCAGGGTGCCGCCCAGAATGGCGGCAGTCACCGTTATGGCGCTGTTGACTTCACCAAGACTAGCTGCAGCCAGCATGGCCCCTGCCGGAATGCGGATAAAGGTATGGATGGAGTCCCAGCCGGTATCCACGCCGGGCATCTTGTCCGCCACAAACTCCACCGCAAACATGAGCCCGGCTGCGCCGATAACCAGGGGATTGGTCAGAATCTGCAGATCCGGGGGCAGCGTCATGTTGCCGGTGGCGCCAAGCAGGCCAAGAGTGAGCAGCGTGGCATACAGATTGATCCCGCTTGCCCAGGCCGCACCCATGCTCAGCGAGATGGTATGTATCATCTGGTTGACTTCATCCATTTCTTTTCTCCGGAAAGGAAACTGGCAAAAAAACGCGCTTCTTCAAAGAAATACCCTCGCATCATATAATTTTCAACCAAATAGGCAAGGGATAATTTTGCGGCCGATAAAGGATTCGGGCTCATTTTGATTCCATTGCGTCAATTTGCCACATTTCCGGATCCGTGATAATATATTAAAACTTACAATAAGGGAAAGCCCCAATATTTCCAGAACCTCTTGACACTATCCCGGCGGAGAATCTCATGGTGCCAGTATCCCAGAAAAGCAAAGCTCCCAAGGTGACAGATGCCATCTTCATGATAAATGCCAATTGGGAACTCATCTCGTTCAACAAGGCAGCGGAGGATCTTTTCGGGCTCAAAGCTGAAAATGTACTTGGCAGGAACTGCCATGAAATCTTTGGTAATGACCAGCGTTTTGCCGAGCTTTTTTCATCCCTCTGCCCCTCCATTTCCGCAGGAAAAATAGTCACCGATTTCAACCTGGTCATTGAAAACACCACCACGAACAAGCTGACTGCCGTGCTGGCCACCGCCGTTCCGATTCCCAACACGGAAGGCTCTCCTTCAGGCGCCATTGTCATTTTTCAGGATGCATCGTCAAGCTACATGTGCAACAGAATGATTTTAGACAGTATCGCTGACGGGGTCTTTACCGTTGACCGCAACTGGAAGATAACATCCTTTAATGCTGCTGCCGAGAGCATCACCGGCTGGAAAAGAGAGGATGCCATCGGCAAATTCTGCGGTGATGTCTTCCATTCCAGCATCTGCGGCAAAAGCTGCGCCATCGCCCAGAGTCTCTATAGCGGCAAACCCGTGCCGAACCGCTCAATCACCATTGGCCATATCGATGGCAGCCGGGTTCCCGTCAGCATCTGCGCTTCGCCTCTCACCGACCATGAGGGCAACATTATCGGCGGGGTCGAGACCTTCCGTGATCTTTCCGCCATCTCCATGCTGCAGAAACAGCTGAGCAAAAGCTATACCTTTGACGAGATCATCAGCAAAAGCGCGCTGATGCAACGAATTTTCAGCATTCTCCCGGAGATTTCCCGCAGCCCGAGCACCGTGCTTATTCTCGGAGAGAGTGGAACAGGCAAGGAACTGGTAGCCAGGGCCATCTATCATGCCAGCACGCGCAACGACAAACCCTTTGTTGCCGTCAACTGCGGCGCCCTGCCTGAAACCCTGCTGGAGTCAGAGCTGTTCGGTTACAAGGCAGGGGCCTTTACCGATGCCAAACAGGACAAGCAAGGCCGTTTTGCCGCCGCGGAAAAAGGCACCCTCTTCCTGGACGAAATAGGAGATATCCCCCAGTCACTGCAGGTTAAACTGCTCCGGGTTCTGCAGAATAAGGTATACGAACCGCTTGGCTCCAATGTCCCGCTGAAGGCGGATGTCCGCATCATCACCGCAACCAACCGGGACCTGCAGGAACTTGTCAGCAAAGGGCAGTTCCGTGAAGATCTTTTTTACCGGCTCAACGTGGTCAAAATTCACCTTCCGCCGCTACGGGAACGCATGGAGGATGTGCCCATCTTGATCGACCACTTCATCAAACAATACAGCGCCCAGCAGGGAAAAGATATTGTCGGAATTTCCAGCGGGGCATTAAACCTCCTCATGCGCTACAACTATCCGGGCAACATCAGGGAACTGGAAAATATTATTGAATATGCCTTTATTCTCTGCGATGGCGGCTTCATTCAACCGGAGCATCTGCCGGAACCGTTTGCCGTGCCTGCCATCAAAACAGGCGCAGACAGTGAGAAGGGATCAGCAAAACAGGGACTGCAATCGCTCGAGGAAATTGAAAAACAAGCCATTTATATGGCCCTGGAAAGAAACAACTGGAAACGAATGGCAACCTGCCGTGAACTGGGTATTTCCAAAGACACCCTGCGCCGGAAAATCGACCGCTATAAGCTGGAAAGCGAGTTTTCCAAACAACTGGATGAATTACCGGAAGAACCGCCATATGCCCACCTGAACGGCAGCCCTCAGGAAACAGCAAAAAATCTAGAGTGAAGCAAATCAAATGCCACCGCGCTCTCTTGCTCCATTCAGCCCCCGCCGCAAAGATAACCGGAATACCTTTCTCACCGCCAATGGTGTACAAGCTGGTAATGCAATCATAAATGCCACTGCAATACACAAAAGAATATCCTTTTGCACGATTATGCCCCGCATGGGCAGGGAAAACAAAAAGCTTCGTTGTCCGGCAACCTGCGGAACCACCGCAACCTTGATTTTTAATTCATCCAGTTGATCTTAACCGGCTATCAGCTTTGATTATTGTCACCAGGGAGCTTGACCATGGGTATTCGTAAAAAAGTTCTGCTCAGCATCGGCTTGGTCTCTCTGGCACTGACTGCGATCTTCTATTATCTTTTTAAAAATGTCATCCTCAACAATTTCGACATAATAGAAGAGCGTTTTGTGCACGACAACATTTCCCGGGTCAAAGCCATCATCGAGGACCAGGCCAAGTCACTTGATACCCTCACCCATGACTGGGCCAGCTGGGATGACACCTATGGTTTCATCGTTGACCTCAATAAGGATTATGAGGAAACGAACATTGTCGAGGAAACATTCCTTTCAAGTGCAAAAATTAATTATCTTCTCTTCTTCGACTCGGAGGGCAAACTCGTCCACGGCACCTTCTATGATCCTGAGCAAAAGGCCCTGGTTCCTGTTCCTGCCAATCTCCTTTCGCAACTTGCCGGCAACAAACAGCTTTTCCACCATCCAACCAATGACAGCCATTTCACCGGACTCATTAAAATTTCCGACGCCATCCTGCTCATTTCCGCGCGGCCCATCTTGAAAAGCGACGGGAAAGGACCGAACCGGGGTACGCTGATCATGATGCGCATTCTTGATGAGGCGCGCATCCAAATGATAAAAGGGATAACCAAGATGGATTTTTCCGTGCATATCATCAATACCCCCCTGCCTCATCCCGACTCTTTTGAGATTCTCGACACCATGCTGGCCAACCCCGACAATTTCCTTATCAAACCCCTGAACGACGATTACATAGCCGGCTACGGCATCATAAAAGATATCTTCGGCCAGCCCCTTCTTCTTCTTCGCCTGGCGGTTTCACGAACCATTCATATTCAGGGCCATCGAACACTGACTTATCTTCTCTGGGCAACAATTATCACCAGCCTTACCTTTTCTTTTCTCGTCTTTATTATTCTTGACAGACTGGTGCTCAACAGATTGGCCGGATTAAACAGCGATGTTCTGAAGATCAGCAAATCAGCCCATCCGGCTTCCCGTGTTCAAGTTTCTGGCTCTGACGAATTCGCCAGTCTATCCAACTCGATCAATACCATGCTGGACGCCATTGACAAAAATCAGCTTGAGCAGAAGGAAAAAGAGGTACGTCTGCGCACCATAGCCGAATTTACCCGTTCCGGACTCTTTATCACCCAGGGTCCCAAACTGATCTATGTCAATTCTGTCATGGAGCTCATTACCGGATACACTTCCGAAGAGCTTTTCAGCATGAACTGGTGGGACATCTTTCACCAGGATTACCGGGGATATCTGCGCTCTAAAATCATGGAGACCCAGAAAGTCGGATCCCCCCCGGAGCAGTATGAAGTGATGATCATCAAAAAAACAGGGGAAGAGGGGTGGCTTGATTTACGGATCAAGCATGTTACCTTCCAGGGCAACCCGGCAAGTTTTGGTGTCTGTACGGATCTGTAAATCCCGCCTTTTCATCATTTCTTTCTTAAAAACGTCATCTTTATTATTAACTCAACTTTCTGACTTGATCTATTTTTTCGAAATAACGATATTTTTGTGACATAGTTGCTGCTCTGATCTCCGTCATGGGAATTCAGGAGACAGGAGACAGAATTCAGAATGGTTGATTTTATTACGTTTTATTCTGGCTCCTGATTTCT
>JALNXE010000079.1 GCA_023230525.1 Desulfobulbaceae bacterium | reverse complement strand
GTATTGACATTGGCCAGATTATTGGAAATGACGTTGAGCTGCATTTCCTGGGCGTTCATGCCGGTGGTGGAAGTAAAGAGTGCTCTGATCATGTTTTTCTCCTGCTGTTGCGTAGATTTTTTATAAGGAGCCAACAGCGGCTGTTTTTTTCGTGGGGCAGCAGTTGTTTTTTATTAAAAAAGAGTCAAATTTTGCGTTAACTCGTCAATTTCCCGACAGTGCTGATTGCCTTGTCATCCATCTCATCAAAGGTGCGGATTACCTTCTGCTGGGCCTCATATGACCGGTGCAGGTCGATCATGCTGGTCATCTCGGTGAGCAGGGAAACGTTCGAGCTTTCGAGAAAACCCTGTCTGACCGCGAAGTCGGTGGCCGGTTGCTCCTGGGCTCCCTCATTTTTCAGTTTGAAAAGGTTGGTTCCTTCCTTCTCGATGTCAGTCAGGTTGGCAAAGGTGGCGATGTCCAGCCGGCCGGCATTAACGCCGTCCACCGTCAAACTGCCATCCGTGGCCACGGACACCTCGTTGCCGTTGATGACGATGGGCCCGCCATCGCCTAAAACCAGATGGCCGTCCGCATTCACCAGTTGCCCTTCGCTGTTGAGGAGGAAGTTGCCGGCCCTGCTGTAACGGACGCCCTGGGGGGTCTGCAGCTTGAAGAACCCGTCGCCGCTGATGGCGAAATCCAATTGATTGCCGGTATTCTTGGCCGAGCCTTCCTGCTGGTTTGTTACTATCTTAAGGGCCTTGCCGACCCGCGGCCGATTATGGTTGGTGGTGTAGAGCATCTCCCAGAAGGTGACATCTTCCTTTTTGTAGCCGGGCGTATCCACATTGGCCAGATTGTTGGATATCTGGTTCAGGCGCTGGCTCTGGGCAAGCATGGTTTCCGTGCCTTCAATGAGGCCTAAACGGTTTTTGATAAACATGAATCCTCCGGCAGAAGTGTTTTTTGAGGGCTTTTGCAACTCATGTGCCAAGGGGGCTTATAGTGGTTGGGGTGGCGGGGAGGGTGCTGCTGGTCCTGGTGGCAAAATAAATTTATGCTTTTAAATTATGTGGTTACACCTACTGGCTGGCGCAAGGGTTGGGAGACGGCGGGCGCAGGAGGGATGTGATGGGGGGCTGGCAGGTGACCAGGGGGGGAAGAATTTTCCCGGTAAGGGGTTATGCCTGGTATTTCTGGTTTGTCCGGTAGACAAAGGCCAGAATCTCGGCAACGATGAAGTAGGTCGACTCGGGGATTTCTTCGTTGAGATCAAGCCTGGAAAGAACCTCTACCAGATCGGCGTCTTCGTGGATGGGGATATCATGCACCCTGGCGAGTTCCAGCAGTTTTTCCGCCAGCAGGCCTATTCCCTTGCCGATCACCTTGGGGGATGCGTCTTTTCCCTTGTCATAGCGGAGGGCCACGGCCTTTTTTTGCCGGACGTTTTTGCCGGAGCGTTTTTTGTCAATCATAATTGCTGAAATCTCACGGGAAAGGTTGCAGTAATATTGGACCTCAATTACTGTTAATTTTCAATGAAATTAAAAAATCTTCTTTCAGCCAGGCTGAAAAAACGCTACAAACGGTTTCTTGCAGATGTGGTGTTGGCCGACGGGACCGAATTGACAGCCCATTGTCCGAATACCGGCAGCATGCGGGGTTGTCTTGAGCCGGGAAACCCGGTCATGTTGTCCCGCTCCGGCAACCCGGCCCGCAAATATCCCTTTACCCTGGAAATGATTCAGGTGGATGGCTGCTGGGTGGGGATCAATACCGCCCGCACCAATCATCTGGTGCGGGAAGCCATTGAAAACGGGGTGATAACGGATTTTGGCGCGGTTGATCGGGTTCAGCCCGAGATCAAGGTTTCCGCCGGCAGCCGGCTTGATTTCCTGCTCATTCGCGGGACGGAGAAGATCTATATGGAGGTGAAAAACTGCACCCTGGTCGAGGGGAGACGAGCCATGTTCCCGGATGCAATAACCAGCCGCGGCACCAAGCATCTGCGGGAGCTGGCGGAACTTGCCCGAGGCGGGCATGAGGCGGCGATTTTTTTCTGCGTGCAGCGCACGGACGGGGAGGTCTTTGCCCCGGCGGCCCATATTGATCCGCTTTATGCCTGGACGCTTGCGGAAGTTGTCGCGCAGGGGGTGAAGGTGCTGGCCTATCAGGCCGTGGTGGGGCCTGCGGAAATCCGTTTGACCCATGCCCTGCCGGTGCTCCTTGCCTAACGGATTCGTAAAAACTGAGAATTTACCACGGAGAGCACAGAGCCCACGGTGGAAAAAATTAAAATATCATGAAAACAGATAAAGAAAAAGCCGTTGTCCTGCTAAGCGGCGGACTTGATTCCACCACCGTGCTGGCCATGGCGATAGCCCAGGGATACGCCTGTTATTGCCTCAGTTTTTCCTATGGCCAGCGCCAGACCGTTGAGCTTACCCGCGCCAGGGAGAATGCCCGGCTAATGGGCGCGCAGAGCCATCTTGTTTTGAATCTTGATCTTGACAAGATCGGCGGCTCCGCCCTGACCGGAGATATGGCGGTGCCGAAAAACCGCAGCGCAGGCGAGATGAACGCTGCCATTCCGGTGACCTATGTGCCGGGCCGCAATACCATTTTCCTGTCCCATGCCATGGCCTGGGCTGAGGTGCTGGGCGCTTTTCATATCTTCATCGGCATCAATGCGCTGGATTACAGCGGCTACCCGGATTGCCGGCCGGACTATCTCGCGGCCTTTGAAAAGGTGGCCAATCTGGGCACCCGGGCCGGGGTGGAAAGCGGCTTGAATTATAAAATTCAAGCTCCGCTGATGCATTTGACCAAAAAAGAGATTATTTTAAAAGGAAAGGCCCTGGGTGTTGATTACAGCCGCACCCACAGCTGTTATGACCCGGACAGCGAGGGCCGGGCCTGCGGCAGGTGCGATGCCTGCCAGCTGCGGTTGAAGGGATTTAACGAGGCGGGATTGGTTGATCCTGTCGTCTATCAGTAAAAGGGTGGGAATGAAATGAGTAAATTTGCCCAGCTGGGCCAGCTTTTCATGGTGGGTCTACCCGGCAAGGATCTTGACGAATCCACCTTGCGGTTGATCGCTGAACGCGGCATCAATAACTTCATCATCTTCAGGCGCAATGTTGACAACCCGGAGCAGCTCAGCCAGCTTTGCGCCGATATAAAAAAAGCCTGCCGGCAGGCCAAGCTGCCCCCTCCGCTGATTGCCATTGATCAGGAAGGCGGCACCGTGGCCCGGCTGCCGGCCCCGTTTACCCAGTTTGCCGATGCCCGGCAGCTGGCCGGGGCTCTCGATCCTGTGGCCGCGCTGGCAGACTATGCCGACACCTGCGCCAGGGAACTGGTGCAGGTCGGCATCAATATGAATCTGGCCCCGGTGCTTGACGTCTGCCCTGCCGGGCAGGGTTTTTTCATGGAAAAACGCTCCCTGGGGGCAGATCCGCAGCTGGTCGGGCAATTGGGCAGCCAGGTGATCAATGGCCTGCAGGCAGGGGGTGTA
The DNA here is from genome assembly GCA_023230525.1 of Desulfobulbaceae bacterium. Taxonomy (GTDB): domain Bacteria; phylum Desulfobacterota; class Desulfobulbia; order Desulfobulbales; family SURF-16; genus SURF-16. Next base: position 16,884 of record JALNXE010000079.1, on the reverse strand, counting down.
GCCGCCTGCGCGAAGCATTTCCCCGGTCTTGGCGCGGCCAAGCTTGATCCCCATCTGCAGCTGCCCGTAGTTTCCCGGGCACTGGCAGAGATCAGAGTGCATGATCTTGTGCCGTTTCAACAGGCCATTGCCGCCGGGGTGGCGGCAATTATGACCTCCCATACCATTTATGAGCATCTGGATGCTGCAACTCCGGCAACCTTGTCAGGTCATATTCTTACTGATCTGCTGCGTTCCGAGCTCGGATTTGACGGTCTGGTGATCACCGATGATCTGGAAATGGGAGCCATTGAAAATGAAAGAACAGTGGACGCGGCAGCGGTGCAGGCATTTGCTGCCGGGGCTGATCTGATTTTGATCTGTCATGGCCACGATAAGGTTTGTCAGTCTTATGACAGTTTGCGGGAGGCCATCGCTGATGGCAGGGTCTCCCTGCCACGCTGTGACAACTCCTTGAAAAGATTGGAAGCCGTGCGGCACAGATTTGCCTGACGGCATGAAAAAACAACGAATAACGAGAGAATGGTGGAGCCAAAAAAAATAATATGATAGCATAAGTCTACTCGGTGTGTCCGGCCCCGACTGCCGAGGCCGGATGGACGTTCCATTGCCGTATCGACAGATGAAGCGGCAAAATTTTTCATGGAGGACGTGTATGGAACTAAAGGTTGAAGGCCGTAATCTCGAAGTAAGGAAATCTTGGCAGGATAGAATTGAGGAAGAAAAAGAGCGGTTGATGCGTCATCATCCCGGGCTTATTCTCAACCTTCGTGTAACCATTGAGGAGACGACGTCCCACAAGCAGGGCGGCTATGAAGTCCGGCTTGTAACGGGTGTTCCTAATGATACGGTGGTCGTCAAGAGAAAAGGAGATTCGGTGGCACCCTTGCTTGTTGATGCTTTTGATACCTTGGGGCTGCAGTTAAAGGAATTACAGCGGAAAAGAAGACAGACCAGCAAGGTGCCTGAAGCCGCAGGTGATATAGGGGCTGGATTCGGCGTGATCAAGCGTCTTTCTCCCTATGAATCTTATGGTTTTATTGTGGCCGATGACGGCCGCGAGATTTATTTCCACGAGAATGCCTTGAAAGACCTGGTTATGGACCAGCTGGCCGAGGGCGATGCGGTTGCCTTCGGCGTTACCGAGGGCCATAAAGGGCCACAGGCAACCTGGGTGCGCACCGCCTGATTGGCATGACTGAGGTTGTGGAGTCTATCAGACTGTTAGTCTGATAGACTAATATCTGATAAACCGGGGCTTATTGAAAGGTAAGCCCCTTTTTTATTCCCTAAAGGGGAGCACCGCACATGACTCAACAGCAGGAAATCATTTTTGCAAAAATAGCTGCCAGAAAAAAGGAACTGGCCGGCAAGGTGCTGATTCTCTGTCATCATTATCAGCAGGAAGATGTTTTTCAGTTTGCCGACCTGACCGGGGATTCTCTCAAGCTTGCCCGTGAGGCCGCTGAATCGGGGAAATATCCCTATATCATTTTCTGCGGCGTGCATTTCATGGCTGAATCCGCCGACATTCTGACGGATGACGATCAGGCAGTCATTCTGCCGGACCTCAATGCCGGCTGCCCCATGGCGGACATGGCCACCGTTGAGCAGGTTGCCGCCGCCTGGAACGAACTGGAGGAGGTATGTGGGGGACAGACGGTTATCCCGGTCACCTATGTGAATTCTTCAGCCCGCATCAAGGCCTTTGTCGGTAATCGGGGAGGGTCGGTCTGCACCTCGTCCAACGCGGAACGGGTTCTGTCCTGGGCCTGGACCAGGGGAGAGAAAGTTTTCTTTTTCCCGGATGAGCATCTGGGAAGAAATTCCAGCAAGGCGCTGGGAGTTAATGATGAGGAGATTGTTGTCTGGCAGCGGGGCAGGAAACTCGGTGGCAACAGCGTGGAACAGCTGAAAAAGGCCCGGACAATCCTGTGGAATGGCTACTGCCATGTTCATCAGGAGTTTCTGGTGGAACAGATTGATAAGTGGCGGAGAAAGATCCCGGCCATCCGCATCATCGTGCATCCGGAAAGCCCCTGGGAGGTGGTGCGGCAGGCTGATTACTATGGATCCACCGAAAGAATTATTGAGGCAGTCAGGGAGTCTGAGGCTGGGGCTGTCTGGGCCATCGGCACCGAGGTCAATTTGGTGAACCGGTTGAAAAAACAACATCCGGACAAGACCATTCATCTGCTGGCGCCAACGCCATGCACCTGCGGCACCATGAGCTGCATCACCCCCGCCAATCTGCTGTGGGTGCTGGATAATCTCGCGCAGGGCAAGGTGGTCAATCAGATCACGGTGGATGAGCAAACCGCTGTTGGGGCAAAACTTGCCCTGGACCGTATGCTGGAGATATAAAAAGTAAAAAGTGCCTAAAGTACTTGGAGTACTTCAAGTGCCTAAAGTTCAATAGGCATGAGGTTGAATCCCCAATCAGAAATCCGCAATCCGCAATCCAGCAACGCTGACAAACTCAAAGTCCGGCAGCACCAGGCAGGTCAGCTGGCCGCCATAAACGGCCCCGGTATCAATGCCGATTTTGTTTTTGTCGATGAAAGGGGTGTCAAAGGGGGTATGGCCGAAGATGACCCGCTTGCCGAAGTCATAACGGGAATCCAGGAATTGGTCCCTGGCCCAGCAGCACCAGCGGGGGGACTGCTGACTTAAATGGACATGGGGTTGCAGACCGGCATGGGCATAAATGTAATCTTTGTCTTCCCAGTAAAGCAGCAGTTCATTAAAAAAATGATAGTGACTGGCAGGAATGTGGGCGGCGATCCGGCCGATAAATGGGGGCATGATGCCGTAGCTTTCCAGGGTTTTATCGCCACCCATGCGCAGGTAAAAGTCCCGTTCCTCGCCGGCCAGGGAGGCGAGAAATATCTGTTCGTGATTACCCATCAGGGGGATCACCCGGCCCGGAGCCGCCTCCATCAGCCGGATCACCTCGGAGACCACTTTTTTTGAATCCGGCCCCCGGTCAATGTAATCACCAAGAAAAATGATCGTGTCACGGCTGAGATCCGGCTGAATTTTATGGAGCAGTTCCAGCAGAGATGTATGGCAACCGTGAATATCGCCGATCACATACGTTCTTGGCATGTTCTGCTTATCCGGTGGCCTGCCAGGAGCGAAGAAGTTCCTCAGCCTCCTTTCGCTCCGGAAAATCGATATTTTCACTAAGGCATTCTTTTAATTCCTGCCGCGCCTCGGCGTCAGCTCCCTGGCCCTTGAGGGAAAGGGCGAGATGGTAGCGGATGGTGGGCACGTTGGGCAAAGCGGCAATGGCTTCTCTGAACTGGGTGGTGGCCAGGTCATAGGCGCCCCGTTTGTAATGGATGAATCCCAGGGTGTCGCTGATATTCGGGTCGTTCGGCAGCCGTTCTTTGGCAATCAGGGCCAGCCGCAGCGCCTCGCCCAGATCGGGATTTTCTTCCTGGGTAATCAGCCAGGCCAGATTGTTTGCGGCCGGGGCAAACTTGGGGGCAAGCTCAAGGACCTGGCGGTAGGTTTTCTTGGCCTCTTCAGGCTTGCCGGTCTGTTCATAAAGCGGTCCCAGTCCCATCAGTGCCTGTAAGGAGTCCGGCTTATTCTTCAACAGTGACTGGTATTGGGCAATCGCCTCACTGGTTTTGCCGCTTTTTACCATGAGCCGGGCAAGCATCATATAGGGCTGGGGGTTTTCAGGGGCAAGTTTCTGTGCCTGGTGAAAAACGGTAGCCGCCTCATCAAGCTCGCCCTGGCTGAACAGCAGATCGCCCAACAGCAGCAGATTGCCGGGGTTGTCTGGGGATTTCTCCTGCTGGCGGCGAACGCGTTCAATGGCTTTCTTGGGCTGCTTGTTGCGCACATCAATAGCCGCCAAAGTAGCCAGGGCCGGGGTGTAATCGGGTTTTTTCTTCAGGATTTCTTCAAGCAGGGGTATTGCCTCGGTATATTCTTTCCTCGCAAGTCGCGTCAGGGCCAGATTTTGGAGGATTTCAATGCTTTCCGGCAGCATTTCATGCATCTGGGTAAAAGCCTTCAAGGCATTATCCGTTTTGCCTGCATAGAGTAAACTTTGCCCGAGAATGATTGCGGCTTGAATATTGCGGGGATCAAGTTTTAATGAAATAGCGGCCTCCTGCTGAGCGTTGTCAAATTCCCGTTTACGGAGGTGAAGATGGGCCAGCAGGGTGTGGGCCTGGGAACTGCGGCCGATGAATTTGACTGCCTCGGCAGCAGCTTTTTGGGATAATTCCATGTTGCCTTTATTCAAATGGGCAAGGGCAAGCTGAAAATATGCCTCTCCCCAGCGGGGGTTTTCCTTGAGTAACTGGTCGAGACTGGCAATGGCTTCATCATTCTTGCCGTCTTTAATGGCAAGTTTGGCCTTGACCAGCAGGGCCAGCGGGAGTTTTCCATTTTCGCCAAGTACTTCAGCAACAAGGGTTTGCGCCTCAGTAAATTTTCTCTGGTCAAAATAAAAGTCAGCCAGCATGGCCTTCAGGTCCAGGGGATTTTTGCTGGTGGAGATGAGTTGCTTCAGAGTTTCCTCAGCTTTACTGAAATTGGCTGTTTTTTTGTAAAAGTCAACCAGGTAAAGGGGGATTCGTTCGTTATCCGGCTCAAGGGCCAGGGCTTTTTTGATGGTCTCTTCCGCCAGAGGGAATTCTTTTCTGTTCATATAAAATGATGCCAGCTCCAGAAGCGGCACCGGTGAAGAGGGGAAGGCGCTGACGGTTTTGAGCAGGTTGTCTTTCGCCTTTTCATCCTCTTTTTGACTCAGGTAAAAGGCGGTCAGGGTCTGGTGGGTTGACATCTTCTCAGGGCTGAGCTCCAGGGCCTTCAGGAGTGCCTGTTCCGCCTGCTCAGACTTTTTCTGGGCCGAATAGATTCTGGACTGCAGAATATAGAGCCGGTCGAGTTTGGGTTGGCTGGCCAGGGCCTTGGTCAATGCCTCCTGGGCCTTGTCGATATTGCCTGCCGCAAGTTCAATATTAGCCAGGACCGCCAGGGCTTCCGCGTGGTCAGGCTGGGCCTGTAGGATTTTGTTGATCTGCGCGCGGCTTTCCTCGGGTTGTTTGGCGAGAAGCAGAAATTCCGCTGTCTTCAGCAAGGCATCATAATTTGTCGGATCAAGGCTTGCCGCGCGCTGCAGTTCCTGGAAAGCGCTTTTGGGTTCGCCGGTTTTGAGATAGGCCAGGCCAAGCTGGTAGCGCGCTTTGGCATATTTGGGATCAAGCTGGACGGCATTTTTAAATTCCAGGATCGCGGCCTTGGTTTGGTCCTTTTTGAGGTATTCCATGCCCTTATCATAATGGGCCTGCTTTTTGACATCAGGACTGGAGCAGCCGGAAAAAAGCAGAAAGGGAAAAAATAAAAACAATAGAAATAGCGCCGAACGGGATGAAGTGCCCATAAATTTCCTCTCACGGTTTTCCAATTTTAAATATGCACTGTATTGTAGGTCAGGATAGAAGAAAGCGGGGAAAAAGGCAATAGAAAGAGGCATAAGTGTTCGAATCAAAAATATTATAACATGGTTAGAACCATAGAATGTTGTTGCCTTTTTTTATAGCGGCGCATAACATGATTGAATTGTTCGTAATATTTTTTTAATATCTGTGATATTTTTGGGGGAGGTTTTTGACATGGGAAATGTAAATAAAAATAAAATATTACATTTTTTTGTTTCTCTTGCGGTAGTGGTTGCCACTGTTTGGCCAGTGGGCGTGAAGGCTGATCCCGCAGCCGAGGCGGAAAAAGATTATCTGATCGGTGTGGGCGATGTGCTTGAAGTCCAGGTCTGGCAGGAACCTGACCTGTCCCGGACGGTTAAGGTCCGTCTCGACGGCAAGATCTCGTTGCCCCTTGCCGGAGATGTCCAGGCGGCAGGCAAAACAACAGGTGAGCTTGATCAGTTTCTGGAGAAAAAGATCGCTGATCTGGTCACTGAACCAGCGGTCTCGGTCATGCTTGTTGAAAATCGCAGCAGGCGCTATTATGTTGTCGGGCAGGTCGGCCAGCCCGGTGAGTTTCCCATTGAGTTTCCGCTGACTATTTTGCAGGCTATTGCCCGCAGCGGAGGTTTCCAGGAATGGGCCAAGCGGGAAGAGATCAAAGTTGTCCGCCGGCAAGGCGGCAAAGATGAGTTTTTAAACTTTGATTATGATGAGTTCACCAAAGGAAAGAATCTACAGCAGAATGTCTTAATTGCGCCGGGAGATACGATAATCGTGCCATAGGGCGTTAACCCTCATTGAAATGCGAGACCAGTACGGTGAATAAAGAAAACATACTTGCAATCGGCTCCTTATTTGTTGTTTCGTTGCTGGGCAATAGCAATTCGGCTGACTGTCGGGAGAATGTCCTGTCCGGAAGTCTCAGTGTTCAGCAGGAATATGATTCCAATATTTTCCAGCTGGAAGATGATGAAGAGGATCGCTGGACCACGACATTGCTGCCGACTTTGGCCCTCGTTTCTACAGGAGAGAAGGACGAGGTGTCCCTGACGGCGAGCTCGGATCTAGGCTGGGATCACCGCCTTGATGAAAGAAATTTTACTCATGATCTGGCATTTTCCGGCAGCAGGCAGGTTTCTCAGCATTGGCGCGTCACCATGTCGGACAACTATTCCTATAATGACGAATCCCCTGAGAGGGATATGGACCCGGGGCTCAGCGTTACCGCGCGTTTTCAGCGCGCTGGCCGGTATGAGCAGGCTGAAGTGGCAAGGCTGCTGTTCCCGGAATTGAGTTATACACCTGACGACTATCTCTACGTTCTGACCGAGTTGGACAGGCGTTTCTCCCGGGCCAGTGCCATTACTCAGCAGGAGGTGGAGCGTTATCTTTCCAACACAGAGGGACGCCGGCGTTATTCGGACAATGAATTCTCGATCGGCGCGGAATATGAGTTTGCCAGAGACAGCCTTTTAACCCTGGGTTACAGATATTTTGCCAATGATGACAGATCTGCCAACATCTCCGAATATTATGAGCACTCTCCCAGCGTCGGCTTGTCCTACCGTTTCAACCAACAGTGGCTTGCCTCGGTCACCCATGAGTTTACCAAGGGCCAGTATGACACCGCAAATGATATAAATGAAAATGATACTCTTTTTGCTGTCGATTATACCTTAAGCCCAACTGATCAGCTCACAGCTTCCTATGAATATGATACGACGAATTTTCAGGGGACCAGTGAAGATATCCTCGATCAGACAGGGGAACTGGGGTGGAATCACGATCTTACCGCAACTACCCGACTCACAACTACATTATCTGAAAATTATCTTGCCCGGGAATATAATGGGGATGAAACAGAGGCTGGCCTTGATTTGGGAATTTCAAGAAGTTTGCAGAAAGGATCAATTTCTCTGGGCGCAGGCTATTTGTATGCCCAGCAGAAAAGTGATGGGTCATGGGATGATCTCCGGGAAAATTGGACGCTTGACGGTGGAATCACTTATAACTTGCGTGAAGATTTAACGGGAACTTTTAATCTCGCCTATGAAAAAAGATATCTGTGGCCGGAAATAGGCGGCAAGGAAGATTTTGACGATTATGAGGCCGGTGCTGCGCTAACTTACTCGTTTTCTCGCTGGTTTGCTCTGACCTGCCGGTATACCTACAATAAACTGGAGAGCAACAATAGTATTGTGTCAGGGTATGATGAGCATTTGATAGTTGTCGGACTCTCAGCCGCCAAGGAGCTTCTGCGCTGGTGAGCGAAGCGGATGGTTGAATAGTTGATGAGGCGATTTAAGCCCTTTTACTTTTTCCTTCGTTTACTTTATGATGGATCAAGCCAATAAGCGGCAGTGGCTTCGTGAAATTTCCCTAAAACAGATGGCCATTCCATAAAATATCTCTGTTTATCTAAATCAACTAGTGGTTATTGTTAAAAATTATATCTAAATGGACCAAGAACAGCGGCAGCTTATAAAAAAATATCTTGATATCCTTATGCGCCGGAAGAAGATGATCATCGCTTTCTTTCTCCTCGGCGTGGTTGCGGGACTGGGGCTGTATTTAAAGACTCCTAAAGTTTATCAATGCATCTCGCTTATCAAGTATGAGCGGCAACAGGTTAACCCGAATGCCATGTCGCCGGATGACGTGCGCTCCAGGACCCAGGAGGTGGTGTCCACGGTAAGCCAGCAGATCACCAGCCGCAGCAGTCTCGAGGCCTTGATCAAGGAATTTGACCTCTATGCGGAAATGCGCGCCAGTCTTCCCATGGAAGACGTGGTTGATATGATGCGGGAAAAACACATTGAAATCAGCCAGGAACGTGGCGATATTTTTAAGGTTTCCTACCAGGGAGGCGATCCCAAAAAGGTATTGCGGGTGACCAATGCCATTGCCGCCAAGTTTATTGAGGAAAACCTGCGTTATCGGGAAGAGCGGGCCTCTGAGACTTCCGTCTATATCCGGGATGAATTAAGGATGGCAAAAGAGGGTCTGGATAAAAATGAAGCTGTCATGCGTGATTATAAGCTGAAGTATTATAACGAAATGCCGGCTCAGCTGGCGAATAACATGACCCGTCTCAGCGCCCTGCAGGAACAGTATCAGAATAATCAGGTGAGTGCCCAGGATCTTGAGCGGACAAAGGTGATGGTGCAGGAACAGATCTCTTTGCGGGGTGAATTGCTTGCCCAGCAATTGAACAGCGGCGCCGGGGCAGCACCAGTCATGCCGGGGAAGCAGCAGCCTACCGGGATTTTTGCCCAGATTGCGCAATTGCGCGCGGAACTGCAGAACCTCCAGGCCCGGTATACGGACAAGCATCCGGAAGTCCGGCGGGTGAAAAAGCAGCTGCAGGAGCTGGAAGCAGAGCAGAAGGCGGCAATGCAGCAAACCGGAGAGGCGGCTGCTGCAGCGGGAGGGGCCAAAGAGGCGCAGAATGAACCTTACATCGATCCGCAGATTGAGCAGCTGAAGCAGCAGTTGAGTAATTTGGAGTACAATATTGAAAGGTTAAAACAGGAGCGGGGGGAGATCAAAAAGGAGATAGAGCAATACCAGAAATGGGTTGAATCCACTCCCATCCGTGAGGCGGAATGGGCTGCTCTGACCCGGGATTACGAGCAACTGCATCAACGTTATCAGGAACTGGTGGGGCAGAGCTTGCTGGCCGAGTCTGCCCAAAGCCTGGAAAAACATCAGAAGGGGAGCCAGTTCAAGATCGTTGATCCCGCGCATTTTCCGGAAAAGCCTTTCAAGCCCGATTTCAAGAAGATTATGCTGATCGCAGTGGGCCTGGGGCTTGGTATTGGCGGCGGGCTGGCTTTAGGGCTTGAGTTGGTAGGAACTTCCTTTAAAGATCCCGCAGATGTAGAAAAGTATCTGGGCATCCCCATCGTCTGCGCTGTACCGAATATTTATACCGAGGCTGAGCTGAAGAAGAGAAAAATCCGACAGATCTTCTGGGGGGCGCTTCTTTTTGTTTGTGTAATTCTCATTGTCGCGGCAACAGGCTACTTCTGGAAGCAGGGCATGATCATACTGTAGGAGAAAAAGAGTGGGAAAGGTGGCCGAGGCCCTGTCCAAATCAGGTGCCGATATAAAGCCGGGCGCAGATGCCGGTGGTGCGGGAAATGACCAGAAAATGAGCGCCCGACCCGGGAAAGATAAGAAGAAGGCTGGGGGAAAAATTAATTCTCCCCGGTCATTCTCGTCTTATGAGGTCGGTAGGGACTGGGATGAAAGACTTGTCACCGCAATCGAAAATCATCCCGGTGTGGCGGAAAGTTTCAGACGGCTGCGGGCCAAGATTCTTCATCCGGCTGAGGGCAATCCTGCCCGGTCAATATTGGTGACGAGTGCCAGCCCTGGCGAAGGGAAAAGTTTCGTCTGCGCCAATCTGGGGGTGATTATGGCTCACGGGGTTGATCAGCATTCCCTGCTGGTTGATTGTGACCTGCGCCGGCCGAGTCTTGGCCGCTTTTTCGGCATTGCGAGTAAAGGAGCTGGATTAGTCGACCATCTGCGTGATGGAACGGATCTCCCTTCTTTAATCGTCAAGACAGGAATTGACAGGCTTTCTCTTATTCCGGCAGGTATTCCCCCTGAAAATCCCTCGGAGCTTCTGGCTTCCCAGGGCATGTCCAACCTGATCAAAGAGGTCGTCGACAGATATGCTGACAGGTTTATCATCCTCGACAGTCCCCCGGCCCAGGCCGCTTCCGAGACTGCGGTGCTGGCCCAGCATGTTGATAAGGTTGTGCTGGTAGTCAGGTGGAACGGGTCCGGCCGGGAGCAGGTTAAAAAACTTGTCGAGCAGCTTGGTCCGGAGAAAGTTCTGGGCATTGTCTTTAATGCCTTTGAGATGAATGTTCTCGATAAACGACTGCAGGATGAAGGATATTATAAATATTATTCTGAAGAATATTAGCCAATCATGCCGTTTATCCTGAAAAAATATTACCCGGCCCGAAATATATTTTTTTTTCTCGGCGAAGGGCTGCTTATTTTTCTGGCAGTAAACAGTGTCTATTTCATTTTTAAGGGCCCCCAGCTTTACAGCGAAGCAGTTGCTCTTTACTGGATAAGAGCCCTGCTGGTCACTTTGATTTTTCAGCTCTCCCTCTATTTTTTCGATCTCTATGACCTGAGCGGGCAGGTATCCGGTGCTGAAGTGATTGCCCGGGTGATGCAGGCCTTTGGGGTAGGCTGTATTTTTCTGGCTTTTGTCTACTATTTTTTCCCGCTGATTATGATTTCGTCCCAGATTTTCTGGACATGTTATGGGGCGATATGCACCAGTATTCTTTTCTGGCGTTTTATTTATAACAAGGCCTTGGACAGAAAGATGTTTGTCCAGCCTGTTGTTATTCTGGGGGCGGGGAAGCTCGCCTCCCGGATTGCCGCTGAAATCGAAGGGAAACGTGATTCCGGTTATAAAATCATCAGTTTTATCGGGCAACAGCGCGATCCGGCCAGCCCGATCCCCGATTATATCCCGCTGCTTCCTGAAACGGGACAACTCCCGCCATTGTGCCAGCTGCACAAGGTGGAAAAAGTCGTTGTTGCCCTGGATGATGCCAGGGGGATGACCCCGGTGCAGGAGCTGCTGCAGTGCAAGATGCAGGGAGTGACAATCGAAAATGGCGTCACCTTTTATGAAGGGCTTACCGGGAAAATCCTGGTTGAAAAGGTTAATCCTTCCTGGCTGATCTATTCATCCGGGTTTAAGTTGAATCGCTGGTCCATCTTTGCCAAAAGATTTCTCGATATTGTGGTTTCCTTTGCCGGGCTGACTCTTTCTCTTCCCGTTACCTTGCTCAGCGCCTTGATTATCAAGCTGGAATCCCCGGGTGCGGTTTTTTATAAGCAGGACCGGGTGGGGGAGAAGGGCAAGGTATTTAAGGTGGTGAAATTCCGCTCCATGCGCAGCGATGCGGAAAAGGATGGACCTGTCTGGGCCATGGAAAATGACACACGAGTGACCCGTTATGGCAGCGTTATGCGCAAGGTGCGTATCGATGAAATTCCGCAGATGTGGAATGTTCTGAAGGGAGAAATGAGTTTTGTCGGGCCACGGCCGGAGAGACCGGTATTTGTTGAACAGCTCACCAGGACCATTCCCTATTACGCCCTGCGGCATATCGTCAAGCCGGGCATAACCGGCTGGGCTCAGATCTGTTATCCCTATGGCGCCTCCGAGGAGGATGCGTTGCGTAAACTTGAATATGACCTTTACTATATCAAGAATCTTTCGCTGCGGATGGACCTGTGGATCATTTTTCAAACCATTAAGACGGTCTTGTTTCAGAAGGGAGCAAGATAAAAAGTCCTAAAGTACTTGAAGTGCCCAAAATGCCTAAAGTTGAACTGCGAGGATCGCTAACCGTCATCACCGCAAACTGGAATAACAAAGCATGAAAGTTCGCGGGCAAGGCCCGCTTCTACAACTTTAGGCGCTTTAGGCACTTCAAGTATTTCAAGTATTTTAAGTACTTTAGTCATTTCAACTCAAAAGTATGAGGTTTCTATGTGCGGCATAGTTGGCTATATCGGGCAGCGGCGGGTTGTGCCCATTCTGCTCGAAGGTTTAAAAAGGCTGGAATACCGGGGTTATGATTCCGCCGGGCTTGTTTATCTGCAGGATGGCAGACTGCATAAATATCGCTGTGAGGGGAAGCTGGCAAATCTGGAAGCGGTGATGGATAAGGTGCTGACTGACAGCACCATCGGCCTTGGCCATACCCGCTGGGCAACCCATGGGCCGCCCTCGGAAGCCAACGCCCATCCTCACTGTGATTGCAGTGGCGAGTTGGTGGTGGTTCATAACGGCATTATCGAGAATTTTCAAACGCTGCGGGAAAAGCTCATGGCCCAGGGCCACGTCTTTACCTCGCAGACCGATACCGAGGTTCTGGCCCATCTGATTGAAGAACATCTGCGGGGGGATCTGGTCAAAGCCGTACGGGAAGCCTTAAAAGAGGTGGAAGGATCATTTGCCCTGGGAGTAATGTGGCTGAAACAGCCAGAGCTGCTTGTGGCAGCACGCTATCAGAGTCCTCTGGTGCTGGGTGTCCATGAAGGCGGATCATTTATGGCATCTGACATCCCGGCACTTCTGCCCTTCACCCGGGATGTTATCTTTCTCGATGACGGGGAGATGGCCGTGCTGCAGGGGCATTCTTTGCAGATTTCCCGGCTTGATGATGGCACGCCGGTGGAAAAGGTTATGCAGCATATTGACTGGAATGCCGGCATGGCGGAAAAATCAGGCTACCGGCATTTCATGCTCAAGGAAATCTTTGAACAGCCGCAATCCATCCTGAATACCTTCCGCGGCAGAATTGATCCCGAGACCGGCGAGGTAAAATTGCCGGAAATAGCCCTGAGCAGCGAAGAACTCTGTGCAATTCGCCGTATCTCTCTGGTGGCCTGCGGCACATCCTGGCATGCGGCCCTGGTGGCGAAATATTGGCTGGAGAAGAGGGTGGGGCTGCCGGTGGAGGTGGATATTGCCTCGGAATTTCGCTATAGACGTTTATTGCTAGGGCCCGATGTGATGGTCATCCCTATTTCCCAGTCAGGTGAAACCGCGGATACCCTGGCCGGCCTCCGTCTGGCTAAGAAACTTGGGGCTAAGGTCATTGCCATCTGCAATGTGGTGGGCAGCACCATTACCCGTGAATCTGACGGGACGATTTATACCCACGCCGGACCGGAAATAGGCGTTGCTTCCACCAAGGCCTTTACCAGTCAACTCACCGCCCTTTTTCTGCTGACCCTTTTCCTGGGGCAGGTGCGTGGAACTATTTTGCCGGAAAAGGCGAGGGAGCTTGGCAAACAATTGATTGAGCTGCCCGGCATTATTGAAAATGAACTGCCGCGGCTGCAGGAACAATTAAATGTCATTGCCGAAGAATTTTCCCGCAGCCGGGATTTTCTTTATCTTGGCCGGGGAGCCAACTTTCCCATTGCTTTGGAAGGGGCTTTAAAGCTTAAAGAGATTTCGTATATCCATGCCGAAGGATATGCCGCCGGAGAGCTGAAGCATGGCCCGATTGCCTTGATTGACCGGGATATGCCGGTTCTCGCCCTGGCGCCGAAGGACAGTGTTTACGGCAAGCTGATTTCCAATGTGGAGGAGGTCAAGGCCCGGCATGGCAGAATGATCCTGGTGGGAAGCGCCTCTGATGATCATCTTGCCCGGCTGAGTGACTATGTGATCGGTTTGCCGGACGTCCATGAAGACCTGACGCCTTTGCTCTATGTCATCCCCCTGCAGCTTCTTTCCTATCAGATCGCGGTGCTTCGTGGCTGCGATGTGGATCAGCCGAGAAATCTGGCAAAGAGCGTCACGGTGGAGTGATTGCGGAATGCGGATTTCGGATTTCGGATTGTTGAAGGAAAATGAACCAGCAGGAAATGAAAGAGCGGACCAAGGAGTTTGCCAAAAGAATTGTCAAACTGTGCCGTAATCTTCCTGCTACCAGCGAAGCGTGACTAATTGGGAATCAGATATTTCGGTCCGGAACATCTGTGGCTGCAAATTATCGGGCAGCTTGTCGAGCAAGATCTCCCGCGGAATTTATCTCGAAGATGGCGATTGTGGAGGAAGAGGCGGATGAGTCATTAGTTCTGGCTTGAACTACTCGGCGAAATGGAAATATTCAACCAAGATCAACTTGAGCCGTTAATGCGCGAAACTAATGAACTAATTGCTATCGTTGTTGCTTCAATAAAAACGTGTAGAAGAAAAAAATGATGCAAGATTAACAGATTGCCAGATTGGGAACTCCGCTATCTACAATCCGGTTTTACCAATCCGCAATCCGAAAATCGCAATCAAAAAACAAGCAAGCGGAACAATGAAAATATTACCCGGATGCGGTTTTTTTAATCCGCAATCCGCAATCTGAAATCCGCAATATGGAGTATTCCCTTATGAAAATTCTTGTCACGGGCGGTGCCGGGTTTATCGGCTCAAATGTTGTTGATGCCTACCTTGAAGCCGGGCATGATGTGTATATCATGGATAATCTTTTCAGCGGCAAATGGGAAAATATCAACCCCAAGGCAAAGTTTTACCTGATGGACATCCGTTCCGCGGAGGTTGCCAAGGTTTTTGCCAAGGAAAAATTTGATCTGGTCAATCACCATGCGGCCCAGATGTCTGTTCCGGCTTCAGTGGAAAATCCGCTTTTTGATGCGGACGTCAATGTTAAAGGATTTGTCAACCTGCTTGAGGCGGCAAAAGATACCGGCATTAAAAAGGTCATTTTTATCTCATCAGGGGGGGCGATTTACGGTGAAGCGGAGGAGTTTCCCACCTCTGAAAAATCCCCGGCCCTGCCGCTTTCACCTTATGCCATTACCAAATCAGTGTCGGAACAGTATCTCGCCTTTTATCGGCATCAGTACGGGTTGGATTATACCATCCTGCGCTATGCCAATGTCTATGGTCCCAGACAGATACCCCATGGTGAAGCAGGGGTAGTGGCGGTCTTTATGGATAGATTGCTGGCCGGTCAAACCTGCAGTATCTATCATTTCCCCAATGAGCCCAGAGGAATGACCAGGGACTATTGCTTTGTCGGTGACATCGTCCAGGCAAATCTGCTGGCCCTTGGCAAAGGCAGCGGTAAAGCCTTTAATATCGGGACAGGAGTCGAGACACATACGGCAGATCTTTTTGCCGAGGTATTTGCTGTCTTGAAAAAGGCAAAACCTGATTTGGCTGAGGAGCTGTTGCAGTTTAATCGTGGCGCCGCCCGCTTGGGAGATCTGACAAAAAGCTGCCTGCTCTGCGATAAGGCGAAACAGGAACTCGGTTTTGCGCCAAAATTTTCATTGTCCCAGGGGTTGGGAAAAACAGTCGCCTGGCGTCTTGGAAATAAATAAACGTTCAAATTTTTTTTGAGTTCTCCACGGCCTTTGTGCCTTTGCAGATAGAAGGAGTAAATAGAATGCAAGCAACTATTGCTGTTGTCGGTCTCGGCTATGTCGGCCTGCCCCTGGCGGTGACTTTTGGCAGGTTTTTTCCGACCATTGGTTTTGACATCAAAGAGCAGGCCATAAAAAGCTACAAAAAAGGGGTTGACCCCAACGGCGAGGTCTCAGCCGAGGGCTTTCAGGCCGCCTCGCAGATTTCATTCACCAGTGATCCGGCGGCCATTGGCAAAGCGGATTTTATTGTGGTAGCGGTGCCCACTCCCATTGATAATGCCCGGCAGCCTGATCTCTCTCCCCTGCGTGGGGCGAGTGTCACGGTGGGCCAAAACATGAAAAAAGGCGCAGTGGTTATCTTTGAGTCCACGGTGTATCCCGGCACCACGGAAGAGGTCTGCGTGCCTATTCTGGAAAAAGAGTCGGGAATGCAGTGGAAACGGGATTTTCATGTGGGCTACTCTCCGGAGCGCATTAACCCGGGGGACAGAGAGCACACGTTGACCAGGATTGTCAAGGTGGTATCCGGTGACACCGACGAAACCCTGGAAAAGGTCGCCGGTCTCTATGGGGCCATCATTGAGGCCGGGATATACCGTGCCGGCGGCATTAAAGAGGCTGAGGCCGCCAAGGTCATTGAAAATACCCAGCGTGATCTGAACATTGCGCTGATGAATGAGCTGGCCGTTATCTTCGACCACCTGGGGATCGATACCTTAAATGTTCTCAAAGCCGCAGGAACTAAATGGAATTTTCTGCCTTTCCGGCCAGGGCTTGTGGGAGGACACTGTATCGGGGTGGATCCCTATTATCTGACCTATAAGGCGGAAACCGTCGGCTATCATCCCCAGGTAATTCTGGCCGGCCGCCGGATTAATGATGGCATGGGGAAATTTATCGCTGAGAAAACGGTAAAACTGATGCTTGCCGGCGGGATTAATCTGCAGCAGGCCAAGGTGGGCATTCTGGGGCTGACTTTCAAGGAGAATTGCCCGGATTTGCGTAATTCCAAGGTTTTTGATATCATCCATGAGCTGCAGAGTTTTGGTATAAAGCCCCTTGTCCATGACCCGCGGGCTGATCGGTCTGATCTCCAACGTTACTTTGGGGTAACACCCGCTGAATTGAAGGAAATGCAAGACCTCGCTGCCTTGATTATTGCGGTGCCCCATAAGGAATATTTAGCAAGACCGTTGCAGGATTTCATCGGGCGGCTCGCCGCTGGTGGCTGTCTCATTGATGTCAAATCTGTCCTTGATGCAAACGAGGTGCGGCAGAGCGGGGTGAATTTCTGGAGACTTTAATATCCAAAAGTTTTTTTTCACCACTAAATTGTCGGGCGATAAAAGTTATGTCATCAAGTAGATACTATGTATAAGCGCGTACGATTTGCGCAAAACGGGCCGCGCTGTTAAGCTTGTTTTCCAAACAATTAACCAGAACCATTCCAAAAGGAGACAAGCCATGGAAACAGCAACGGCCC
>JALNXE010000078.1 GCA_023230525.1 Desulfobulbaceae bacterium | reverse complement strand
TTATTTCCCGGTGGAAGGCGAGGCAATTCATGAGGTTGCCGTGGGGCCGGTGCATGCCGGGATCATTGAGCCGGGGCATTTCCGTTTTCAGTGCATCGGCGAAGAGGTTCTCCACCTGGAGATTCAGCTCGGCTATCAGCATCGCGGCGTTGAGAAAATGCTGCTTGAGGTGCCGAGGAAACGGATGCCCGTTATCATTGAAGGCATTGCCGGCGATACTGCCATCGGCCACAGTCTGTGCTTTGCCCAGGCCATGGAATCCCTGGGTTCCCTGGCCGTTGATGAGGGGGCCAGAATCGTCCGCACCATTGCTCTTGAGCTGGAACGTATTGCCAACCATGTCGGTGATCTCGGCGCCTTGAGCGGCGATGTGGCCTTTAACCCTCCGGCGGCTTATTTCGGCCGGCTCAGAGGCGAATTTCTCAATCTCCTGCTGGTGCTCTCCGGCAACCGTTTCGGCAAAGGCCTGGTCCGGCCCGGGGGCGTTGCCTATACCATGGGCCAGGAGCAGCGCCAGCTCCTCCTCGACAAAATAAAGGAAACAAAGCCTGAGGTTGAACATGTCTGTGATCTGCTGTTTACGGCCCACACGGTCCAGGCCCGTTTTGATCTCACCGGGACGGTTGACCGGGAAACGGCGGAAAAGCTCGGCCTTGTGGGCTATGCGGGGCGGGCCTCAGGTCTTGCTTATGATGCCCGGGTCAGTTTTCCCACCGAATGCTATGCTGAATTGCCTGCTAATGTTAATAACAAGACCGATGGCGATGTCGCCAGCCGGGCCATGGTCAGAAGAGAGGAAATAGCCCATGCCTTTCTGCTGATTGAAACATTGCTGGCAAAACAGGTCGAGACGAAAAGTGTTCTGTCCGGCGACTGCAAGCTTGCGCCGTCCTCCTTTGTCGTCACCATCAATGAAGGCTGGCGGGGAGAAACTTCCCATTGCCTGCTGACAGGTCCGGAAGGCGAGATCCTGCGCTACAAGGTCAAAGATCCTTCGTTTCACAACTGGACGGGACTGGCCATGGCGCTTCGCAATCAGGGGATATCGGATTTTCCGCTTTGCAATAAAAGCTTTAACCTTTCATATTGCGGCTTTGATCTGTAAGGGCTTGGTTTCGATTTTGTGAGCAGCTACGCTGCCTATTGTTGCTCTTTTGCGCAAAGCCAATGAGGATTTTGGAATGTTGAAAATAATACAGAATAGAATGGAGCAGGGGTGCCGCACCTCAAAATATCCGAAAGCGCCGATTACCCTCAATAAGAGGTACCGGGGGATGCCGAAAGTTCACAAGAATTGCCCGGCTGCGCTTATGAAGAAATGCGCCGACCTGTGTCCGCAGGATGCGATTGATGCCGATAATGGGCTGATTGATCTCGGCCGCTGTGTTTTTTGCGGCCAATGCGAAACCCTGTCAAAGGGTGATTTTGTCCAGTTCACCCAGAACTTTGAACTCGGCGTTGCCAAAAAAGAACATCTGCTGACCGATGGCAACCTGCCCAGGCTTGCCGACAATGCAAAAAAACATTTTAAAAAACTTTTTGGCCGCTCCCTGCAGCTGCGCCAGGTATCCGCGGCCGGCTGCAATTCCTGCGAAGCGGATACCAATGTTTTGAATACCCCGTTTTTTGATCTTGCCCGCTTCGGGATCCAGTTTGTCGCCTCTCCCAGGCATGCCGATGGCATTCATGTTACCGGGCCGATTTCCAGGAATATGCAGGCCGCTCTGCTGACCACCTATGAGGCTGTCCCGGCGCCGAAGGTGGTTATTGCCAGCGGCAGCTGCTCCATCTCAGGCGGACCTTTCCGGGGAAGCCCGGAGGTGGTCGGTGACCTGAACAGCCTGATTCCGGTGGATCTCTATATTCCCGGCTGCCCGCCACACCCGCTCACCACCCTGCATGCCCTGTTGAATTATTTCAAATAAAAATGGTAATTCACTCACTTGCCAAATTCAGGTGAGTGAATTATTTCCGCGTGTTTTTCAACCTTTTTGTGTTACTCAATCGAGCAGTAAGGGCCATTGGTTCATGGCCAGTGTCTGGCCATCCGCCTTCGATTGGAGCAGCGATGGATTTTATTTTATTCTTGACCTGTAAAGATTTTCCATCTATTGAGTAATTTTACCCAAATAATAATAGGGAGATGCAGTTAAATGACCAAAAAATAATTGACAGGCAAAGGGGGATACCGACAAATGTTCAGGCAATACCGAGAGTACTACGTGACAAGAAAGTTGGCGCCATTCAAGGTTGACGGTCTGGCCATGCCCTATCCGGAGTTTGTGCCCAGGCTCTATAACTTCTGTAAAGCGCTTGGCTTCAGAAAAGGGTTGATCATGCCGTCCAGGGCTTTTTGCTCGGATGAAAACCAAGGCCTGCCCATTATCCTGCTCACCAAGCATTTTGGGATTTTCCCCTTTAATCATGGCCGGGTCGGCGGCATCATGGCCATTGACCGACACGGGCCCCACTCCCATCATGGTGAGGATTTGCTCATTATCCAGGCAAGCCATGTGGGCTATGATCATGAAACCGGCATTTATGGGAAATACGCCCGTCCGCAGCGCATCGGCAAATGTGTCGGCGACTCCTGCGGCAAACTCACCCATGTCATTACCCCCTACCTGGAACAATACCGGTTTGCCAAAGATCGCATTTTTCTGCACCGTGACGAACAGGGCAGATATCTGATCACCGTCAAGAATACCTTTGTCGACTTTGCCTTTCACCCTGTCAAGGATGGCCTGGTCCTGCGTTTGCAGAATATTGCCAAAATGTACAATGGCGGCCTGGTCCGCCCTATTACCGCAGCAAGCACCTCCCAGGTCTACGAAGTGTCGGATGACTTCCGCCAGCGTGTTGATGCCACCGGCTATCAATGGAAGAGCGGAGAAGGGGAGCCCATCGGCGACCTGCTGACCGAAGAGCTGTTCTTCTTCCGGGAAGACTTTCATGAAACGGATGAATCGATCCTGCTGGAAAGAAATATCATCGAATTCATGCCCAACATCGTTACTGCCCCGAATCCTCCCCTGCGGGCCGCCAAGATCAATATCCAGCTGGAATTCGCCCGGGTGGTGGAATCCATTCGCCGCGGTTCGGATTACAAAGGGAGAAATCTTCTCTATATCGCCGGACTCAATCTCGATATTTCCGAATACGACGATTTCCCGACAACGAACTATTTTGTTCCCTGGGCCGCCCATATTCAGCTGGAGGGAGAAGGCCCCAGCGAGCATGCCCATCCGATGGAGCAGGATGAGCTGTTTGCCAATCTGATGACCCACAGCATCGAAAATCCTGATCAGATTAACTTGAAGGAGGAGATCGGCAGGATGATGAGGATGCCGCGTTTTGACATTCGTGCGCCGAAGCAGGTGCGGAGAGAAAAGTGAGGAGTAAGGAGTCAGGAGTGAGGAGAAACTGAACTGGAGTAAGGGCGGTTCGCGAACCGCCCCTACCCCTTGCTCCTCACCAGCCTGGCGGCAAAAAAGCCGTCCAGGGTTTCGTCGGGCCGGGTCTGGAAAAAACCTTTGTTATTGACGAACCGCTGGGCAGCCGGCGGGAAAAAGGGTGGACTACTGAGGGCAAATTGGGGCTGGGCTGCCAGAAATTGCGCCACCACCACCTCATTTTCTTCCGGCTCGATGCTACAGGTGGCATAGACCAGCACCCCGCCGGGAGCAAGAAGTGCCGCGGCCTGAAAGAGCAGGGCGAGCTGGGCGGCCTGATAGCGTTGCAGATCATCCGGGCGGCGGTTCCAGCGGATATCCGGATGGCGGCGGATCACGCCCAGGCCGGAGCAGGGCGCGTCAACTAAAATGGCTGCAAAATTTTCGTCCGTCTTATCCTGAAAGTCAGCCAGCCCGGTTTGGCGGCAGATTATCCGGTCAGCCAGCCCCATGCGATTGGCATTTTCCTGGAGCAGCTTAAAGCGCAGCGGACTGGGTTCGATGGCCACCACCTGGCTGTCTTCCGGGATAAGTTGGGCCAGATGCACGGTTTTGCCGCCCAGGCCGGCGCAGGCATCGAGGTGCTTTCCCGGGCCAAACGGACCCAGCAGCAGGGAAATCAGCTGGGCCCCCTCATCCTGCACCATGAATGTGCCGCGCCCGTAACCTGGCAGGCCGGCAATATCCCCCCGGTAATCAGGAAGCACAACCGCCTCGGGGCAGTAAATGCCGGGCCGGGCGGCTATGCCGTTCTTTTCCAGTTCTTGGATAAAGTCTTCCCGCGGCAGGAGTTTTGTGTTGACCCTGAGAACCAGAGGGGCCTGGTGGTTATTTGTTGTGCAGATTCTTATCGCCTCATTTTCGCCATAGCGGGCACGCCACCTTTGATAAAGCCAGTCAGGATGGCTGAGGCGCACGGCCGTCGGCATCAGCTTATGGTCCCAGGAACCGGGCAGAGTCTCCGCCTGTCTGGCAATGTTGCGGAGCAGACCGTTAACAAAGCCGGTGAGCCATTTGGGCTGTCTGGACTCCTTGAGCGCCTTGACCGTTTCATTCACTGCCGCGGAAGGGGGAATGCGGTCCATGAAGCAGAGTTGAAAAAGCCCCACCCGCAGGGCCTGGAGGGTGAGGTTTTTCATTTTGGACACGGGGTGGCTGGAAAAATCCTGCAGGATGGCGTCAAGATAGCGTTGCCAGCGGAGCACGCCGTAAACCAGGGCGGTAACGAGCTGGGAGTCTTTGGCGTTGGCCGGCATGGCCTTGTTCAGGATATTGTCCCGGATCAGATCAACTGCTTGACCGGTCTCCTGCCTCTGGCAGAGGATGGTGATGGCAAGATGGCGGGGATTGGTTTGCATGGTGGAATGTTATGAAAGAAGACAGGAGTCAGAATTCAGAAGCCAGAAGATGGAAAAACTGATGTGGTGCATTTTTGCCGGCTCCATTATCCTATTTCCTGACTCCTGACTCCTGACTCCTGACCCCTGACCCCAATAACACTGCAGAACCGGCCGGTCTTTTTCTCCCGGCGATAGGAAAACCAGTTCGGATCACAGACCGTACAGATGGTGGCTGCCGCGATATTTTCCGGCTTTAACCCGGACTCTTCGAGCTGGCGCCGGCTGATGGCCCGGAAATCAAAATAATTAGGTTTTACCTGGAATGGATGGAAATGGCCAGGCAGTTCCTGCTGGTAATGGACAAATTCCGCACAGCAGGGGCCGAGGGAGGGACTGATTGCCGCCAGCAGATGCGCCGGATCGGTTGCAAACTCCTCAGTCATCACTTTGATGGTTGCGGCGATGATGTTGTTTACACTGCCGCGCCAGCCGCTGTGGATATTGGCCGCCACCAGCCGCTGCGGATCAAAGAGCATGACCGCCTGGCAGTCCGCCTGTTGGATCAGCAGGCCAACCCCGGCAACATTGGTGATAAAGGCGTCGCAGCCGGCAATTTCCATATCCGTTTCCGGTTTTTCCGTGATCACCTGTACCTGGCTGCCATGTATCTGCTGGCCGGAAACAAGAATGTCAAACCCAAGGCTCTGCCTGATACGTTCCCGGTTTTCCTTGACCCGCCGGGAATCATCATCAACCCCGTAGCTGACATTGAGCGAAGCATGGGGGGGGTGGCTTACCCCGCCATGGCGGTTGAAAACACCATGCCCCAGGGCAGGGCAGTTTGCAAATGCTGGGAAGGTAAGGGGGGTGAGCATGGTCGCTGAGATGGGTAATCGGAAGAAAAAAGGGATGACCCGCATGGGCCATCCCTTTTTGATTTACGGTAAATGGGCTGAAATCGTCGGGATATTTATTGTCGCAGCGATACCAGTCCAGCTAAGGATACGGCTTAGAAATACACCTCAAAGGTTACATAGACCTGATCAGCCTTATCAATGGAGGGCACAAGCATACCGAAGGTTTCTGCTTCAGCTTTATCTATGTCATAGGGCTTGATATTCCAGTCGGAACCGCCGGTGTAATCATAGTCATAGTGCTGGTAACCAAAGCGCATGAAGGTCTTGGCATACTTGGAAATGGCCTCACCGGTGGGCAGATCCCAGATCAGGTAGGCCTCATAGACATCGCCGCGGGTAGCCAGTTTGGAGCTGTACATATCGTCATGGCCCGGGGTCATGCCGATCCAGTACTGGGAGCCGTGGTTGTACTCAAGACCGAACTTGAGGCCCAGGTCATCCATGTCATAGCGGGCACCTACCCAGACATTATAGCCATCCTCGTTGTCATCGTTGGCTGGGTATGTTGGGTCATTGAATTGGGCCACAAAATCGTTAAACATCCCGGTATCCTTATCCGGCATGGTGCGGCTCCAGCCTGCGGAAACGAAGTAATTCAGGTTTTCCCACTTATCCATGTAGACGCCTGAGGTATGCAGGACATCACCCACATTCTGACGGCCATTCAGGAAGAAGTCGTAAAAATCATTTGTGGCTTGGTCATCGAATTCAGGATAGTTGAAGGCATTGAAGACCATGAAAGACTGCAGATAGGCAAGTTTATTGCCCTTACTGTAGATATCCCAGCTGACGCCGGCGAAATCGGTGTCGTTCAGATCCACTGATGTGGTGTCGTACTGCAGGCTGTTTTCAAAACCGCGGCCGTAGCAGATACGGACCCGGCCGGGGGCGTCCTGCATGCCGAACAGGTTGGCATAGGCATAGCCCACGGAAATTCCGTCAAAAGGCCAGTCCATGTAGGCGGTCGGGGTGGCCATTCTCTCATCCAGGCCCATGCGGATCTGGGCAGCAGGGCCATCGGTGGTGGGCCTACGGCCGACGGAAAACCAGATGGGCTGTCCGCCGATATTGTTCCAGTTGACAAAGGCGCGGTCAACGCGCAGTATCGAGTCACTCGGCTCCCGTGAGCTTGTTCCGTCAAAAGAGGGGTAGCCGAACTGGGTCAGGTTGGGGGGCAGGGTGCTGGTGCCCCAGGTCTTGTACATGGCCAGGCGACCCTTGAAATCCACGTTCTCGGTGGCCTTGACCCGCATATTCAGTCGGAAACGGTTGGTGAAAATGGAGGAATTTTTCATATCGTCATCGGACTGCATAGGCAATGTGCCGGCCTGAAATTGTGCCCCTAAATCTTGTAGCATAGTATTCCGGTCATACGGATTACCTCCAGCGCCTACAACTCGAAGAAATGCCTGCTGCTGCCAAGCCTGCATATCAATAGGGGTCGAAACCAGATCATTCTGGTAATAGTCACCCCGGGCGCGGAAATCACCGAAGAGCTGAACGCGGGAAGCAAGATCCCAGGCCGCGCTTCTTTCATCAAGATCATCAAAAGCCTCTTTCTGGTTATCTTCCAGGGCTTTCATCTGGCTTTTCAGATCGGCGATTTCCTTCTGGGCCTTCATGTCAGTGGCCGGGCCCTGACCCTCTTTCATGGCCGCCATCTGTGCTTTTAAATTGGCGAGTTCCTTGGTCAGCCGGTCAACCTGTGCAGCCAGATCACTGGTGGCATTGGTGCTGCCGGCGGTAGCCATGGCAGGCAGGGTGAGGAGTGCGGCCAAAGCGATTGTTGAGATTTTTTTTAACATATCTCCCTCCAAAAAAAAGATGTTATTTGCAGACATTTACAGCAAATGTCTGCCCCCCATAGATTCTTACCGGCGGCCGAATTTTCAGCAAGATCAATCTGATCGCTCTACGGAGCCAGTAAAAATATTTCTTATATGATTTTATGTCTATCTCGAAGTAGGTGTATTGTCAATAATAATTTAACCAACTGCTTGAGTAGCTCAGCAGGCGCCGGAGGAGAAAATTTAAAGCAAATTAAGCAATTGTAAATTTTTCATTACCCCCTTGCAACGTGACGGCCCATTCATTTTTCTATTTTGCCGCAAGTCGAGGCCAGGCAGGCCCTCGCACCACGCGGCCGCCAGTTACGGATATTTAGCTTGCCTGCACACTTTCATTGTTTTATTTTAGGCGTTTGCCATCAACTTTACAACGACATCACCTTTTTAAGGAAAGAAAAAATGTACTTTCAGGATATTATTTTTGAATTGAGCCGTTATTGGGCTGATCAGGGCTGCGTGATCCAGCAGCCATACGACATGGAAGTCGGGGCTGGAACCTTTCACCCTGCCACCCTGCTGCGGGCCCTTGGTCCGGAGCCGTGGAAGGCGGCGTATGTTCAGCCTTCCCGGCGGCCGACGGATGGCCGGTATGGGGAAAACCCGAACCGGCTTCAGCATTATTATCAGTTTCAGGTCGTGCTGAAACCCTCGCCGGCGGATTCCCAGGGTTTGTATCTGGAAAGCCTGAAGCGCTTTAACCTTAACCTGCTGCAGCATGATATCCGTTTCGTCGAGGATGACTGGGAGTCGCCCACCCTTGGCGCCAGCGGTCTGGGCTGGGAGGTGTGGCTTGACGGCATGGAGATCACCCAGTTTACTTATTTCCAGCAGGCCGGCAGTCAGGAGCTCAGCCCGGTTACCGTTGAGATTACCTACGGCCTTGAGCGAATAGCCATGTATCTCCAGGGGGTCAACAGCGTCTATGATATTGCCTGGAACAACGAGGTCAGGTATGGCCAGATTTTTCATCAGGCGGAGGTTGAATTTTCCGCCTTTAATTTTGAACACGCTAATGTGGAATTTCTGGTTTCCTTTTTTAATTCCTGTGAACAGGAGGCGCTCAAGCTGCTGGAAAAGGATCTGCTGCTGCCGGCCTATGATTATTGCCTGAAATGTTCCCATACCTTTAACCTGCTCGATGCGCGCAAGGCCATCAGTGTGGCGGAGCGCACCCGCTATATCGGCAGAATCCGCAATATCGCCCGCAAGGTCGCCGAAAAAAAGTGTAATTTGTAAAAAGCTTGCTATTGGCTGAATCCTGGTTCATTTTGTTCCATGCGGAAGGGTCGCCGGCGCAGTTTTCCCTTGACTTTCTCGGCAAGAGAGCTATTTATAACCTGGAAAAATTGTGTGGAATAACTTTTCAAAAATCACACGGAATCCGGGTGTTATGCACGGTCCTCATCCGGTGGTTCCGGTGTTTTGAATTTTTTCCAGAGAGGAGAAAGCAAATGAGAAGCGCATCAGAAATGCCCGGCAGTGTGGAGGCGCTGCAGAGATTATGGGCAACCAAGGCCAATAAGGAAGTGCCAGTCTTTACCTGACTGGAATCTCGTAAAACTACCTGCTGTGAAAGCTCGCTGTTGTCCGACTGTTAAATTGGTTTTTCGGAGCCGCGCTGCCTCAGTGCCGAACGGATCCGGAGAGAAGAAGAACAAGAGTCGCCTTCTGCTGCCTTCGGCCCCGTAGAAAGGCGAACGAGATATGATAAGGTAGCTAAATGATATACAAAATTTTCCCCTTTCTTGCCTGGTTCACCGATTATGATGCCGGCAAATTCAAAGCAGACCTGATGGCCGGCATTACCGTTGCCCTGGTCCTGATTCCTCAGTCCATGGCCTATGCCCAGCTCGCTGGATTGCCTCCTTATTACGGATTGTATGCTGCCTTTCTGCCGCCCATGGTGGCTTCGCTGTTCGGCTCCAGCCGCCAGCTCGGCACCGGACCCGTGGCGGTTGTGTCGCTCATGTCCGCGGCATCCCTTGCACCTCTTGCCACCGCGGGATCAGCGGAATTCATCGCCTATTCGATCGTTCTTGCCGCAGTCGTCGGTATCTTCCAGTTTTCCCTCGGCGTTCTGCGCCTGGGCCTGGTGGTGAATTTTCTTTCCCATCCGGTGGTCAACGGCTTCACCAATGCGGCGGCCATAATCATTGCCACATCCCAGTTCTCCAAATTTTTCGGGGTCTATGTCGACACGGCCCCGCACCATTATCAGACCATGGTGGATGTCTTCAAGGCGGCCATGGATTATACCCATCTTACGACCTTGATTTATGGCATCGCCGCCGTGGTCATCATGGTGGTGCTCAAGAAAATCAACCGCCGCATCCCCAATGTTCTGGTGGCGGTGGCCCTTACCACCCTTATTTCCTACTACACCGGTTACAATAAAGACGCCTATGTTGATCTTTCCGCCCTTCGTCTTGACGGCCTGCAGCAACAGATTGCTGATTACAACGCCATGCAAAACGAAATAAAAACATTGGGTGGGGAACGGACGGCCCTAGGCCTTAAGGTGGAAGAAGAGCAGAAAAACATCAAGGCAACAGGACATGGCACCACGTCCCTTGAGCTGATCAAGCTGAAGGGCGAAGTCGATACCCTGGAAGTTAAGATGGAAGAAGCAAAGAAACAGGCCGCAGATATCCGTGGTGCGGTCCGCAAGATGAAATTTGAAGGGGTGAAAGAGGGGGAAAATTATACCTTCTATGCCAAAGGGGCTATCCCTGCCGGGGTCCAGACCGATGGCAACACCTGGCGCATCAGGATAAGAAATGCAGCGCTTGACACAGCGAAGGTCAGGGTCATGGGCGGCGGTGACGTGGTCGGCGAAATTCCCAAGGGGCTGCCGAAATTCACCATTCCCCAGCTGACTATGTCAAACATCCTTAAGGTGCTCCCCAGTGCAGTTATCATTTCCCTGCTTGGCTTTATGGAGGCAATCGCCATTGCCAAGGCCATGGCCGCCAAGACCGGCCAGAAAATCGATCCCAACCAGGAGCTCATCGGCCAGGGCATGGGTAACATGCTCGGTTCACTGACTTCCAGCTTTGCGACATCCGGCTCCTTTTCCCGTTCCGCCGTTAACCTGCAGGCCGGCGCGACATCCGGTATTTCCGCGGTTGTCACCTCGCTCATGGTTGTCGCCACCCTGTTGTTTTTTACCCCGCTGCTTTACCATCTGCCCCAGGCCGTGCTGGCCGCGGTCATCATGATGGCCGTTGTCGGGCTGATCAACATCAAAGGCTTTGCCCACGCCTGGAAGGCGCAATGGTATGATGGCGCTATTTCCGTTCTCAGTTTTCTTGTGACCCTTTACTTTGCCCCGCATCTTGATAAGGGCATTATGGTCGGTGTGGGTCTTTCCATGGCTGTTTTCCTCTATAAATCCATGCGGCCGGTGGTGGCCAGCCTGTCCATGCATGAGGAAAACGTGCTGAAAAGCGCTGAATACTATCGCCTGAAGGGTTGCCGGCATATCTCCGTAGTCCGCTTTGACGGCGCATTGTTTTTTGCCAATGCCAGCTATCTCGATGAGCAGGTGATGAAATTCCGCAACGAACAGCCGGACCTGCGCTATATCCTGCTGGATGCCAGGGGCATTAATGATATGGATGCCTCCGGCGAGGAGGCCCTGGAGCTCCTTGTTGAGCGGGTGCGCAGTGCGGGGCTCGGTTTTGCCATGTGCGGCGTCAAAGGGCAGGTGATGGTTGTTATGGAGCGTACCGGGTTGCTGAATAAAATCGGTAAGGATAGCTTATTCCCCGACACGGAACAGGCGGTTAAGACCATTATTAAGAAAATTCATACCACCAGCAGCGGCCTTCCAACCGAAGGTTGCAAGGATTGCCCATTAACCAAGTATATTCCTGCCTAAAGCAGGAGCGGTTCAGATACAGGCAATAAAAAAGGCCCGGGCGGATTGCCCGGGCCTTTTTTATTGCGATCTCAAGTAATGGCGGAAGTGCATGGGAATCGAACCCACCCACCAAGCTGTTAACCCGGTGCACCGGATTTGAAGTCCGGGAGAGCCACCAGCGCCCTTTCCACTTCCTTAGAATTGAAATGAAGAAAAAATTATGCTGTAACGCTTGAATGTGACAAAAAATTCATACATAATCATAGTAATTCTTCTTGCCCAATACGGCAACTTTTTTTATAAAAGGTGAGTAATGTCAGGTTTTAAAAGCTTGCAATAGTTGTTTGGATTTGTTTTATGTGCTTTTTTGCAGGACTCAGAATATTTTAATATATTTAATCGGAGATTAAAAAAAATGGAATGCGAGCGCTTAAACAGGCTTGTACGGTCATGGTATGTGCAGGTACAAGAAGAGTCATTAGCTCCGGCCAGAATGGTTGAGTTTATGGAGAAACATCTTAAGGGATGTGGCGCATGTCTTGCTGATCCTGACGTCCGTGCCGAAGTGAAAAAAATTACCGAGATTGTTCTTCCGCCTTCCAAGATGGTTAAAGCCGTCAGGGAAGACGCGGATGAGGAAGAAGTTGATGATTCACCTTCACCCTACTATGCCGCGGAAGATGAGGATGAATTGTCAGTCGGCGATGGGGGGGAGGAAGAAGAAGAGGATGATGAGGAAGAAGAGGAGGATGAATTTATTCCTTCCATGATTGATGATGACGATGACTTATCAGAATAGGCACCACCGTGCTGATCGCGGCGTTTCGCAGAGGTAATAAGCGGTATCCCGTAACTCTGCTAAAGAAAGGATTCTGCTATTCGGCGTGAGAAAACGTAATCTCCCCTCAAGTTAGGCTGCAACCTCCAGGTTGCAGCCTTTTCACTTGGTCGTCTCAACCGCAAGGCACCACAGGCCGGTTACGGTTGTTTCCTCTGAGGCAATAATTCCGATTGAACCATTGACTTCCACCTATTTTTTCTTAAATATCTTGTAGATTGAAGAAAAATCTTCCTGGCCAAGCCCATCGGCAAACGCCTTTGCATAGAGCTCTTTGGCCATGGCCCCGGTAAAAAGTGGTCTTTTCTCGCTGTAGGCCAAATCCATCAGGCAGTGCAGGTCTTTGTAGATGAGGGCATTGGAGAAGTGGGTTGAAAAATCTTCCTCCAGAAGTTTTGTTTTTTTGGCGTTGAGGACGAGGGAGTTGCCGCCGCCGACTGACAAGATTTCAATAACATCCTTTTTGTTCATGCCGACGTGTTCTGCAAAGGAGACCGCCTCGGCAATGGTTGCCATGAAACTTCCCAGCGTCAGATTGTTAATGAGTTTCATTTTTGTGGCGAGGGCCGGTTTTTCAAGAAAGAATATATTTTTACCGATATCTTCCAGGATTGGCTTGCTTATTTCATAGGCAGACGGGTCGCCGCTGACAAGTACCGTTAAATTCCCCTGGGAGGCCGGGACAACGCTGCCCAATACCGGCGATTCCAGATAAAAGGCGCCAGCCTCCTTGCAGATGGTGTGGAATGAGGCAACGTCGGTGAAATGGTTGGTTGTCAGATCCACGATGATTTTACCCGTTATCTTGCCGGAAAGCAGGCCCTTCTCCCCCATGAGGACACTGCGTACGGCCTGGCTGTCAAAAAGGCATAAAAACAAAATGTCAGCTTGTTCAGCCACGGCCCAGGGCGAATCAACTTCACGGCATTTTAATCCTTCTGTCTTGCCGGCACTTCGATTCCAGACGATAAGGCTGTGTTCACGTTCAACGAGTCTTCCGGCTATCGCTCTGCCAAGGTGGCCGAGTCCGATAAATCCTGCTTTCATTTTGGCTGTCCTCCTAAATCATTTCATCTAAAGTTTTCCCAACTGGAATGCGGTCATGAAACGGCATATTTCCTCGTCCCTCCGAACTATATTAGCATCTTTTTTGTTAGGGATGTCGATAAAAAGTTGAAAAGAGCAGAGGGGTGAGGCAAGGAGTATCGCCGGTGCAGTAGGTGCTGTTGGCGGTGAGCCAAAAAAAAAAGCCGCAAACCTCAAGGGTTGCGGCTTTTTTATATTTCTGGTGGCGATGCAGGGAATTGAACCCCGGACACTACGGATATGAGCCGTATGCTCTAACCATCTGAGCTACATCGCCGAATTCTGCAACCGCCTTTTGCCAGCGTATTACAGAAAAATGTTACCATCTGCAAACAGTGGTAACATTAAAAAAACAAGACAATGTGAAGAACCATGTATATGGTAAATTTTCTTCACATTGTCAATAAAAAATGAACAGCGGTTTACATCATGCCGCCCATGCCGCCCATGCCGCCCATACCACCCATGCCGCCCGGCATACCGCCGCCGCCTTCAGCTTTTTCCTCCGGGTGTTCAGCAATCATGCACTCGGTGGTCAGCAGCAGTCCGGAAACACTGGCTGCATTCTGCAGGGCAAAACGGGTAACCTTCGCCGGGTCGATGACGCCTGCCTCGAACAGATCTTCATACTGTTCCGTGTCGGCATTGAAGCCAAATGCGTTTTTGAGGTTTTTCACATGTTCAACCACAACCGAGCCTTCGCAGCCGGCGTTGGCGGCGATCTGGCGCACCGGCTCTTCCAGGGCGCGTTTGATGATGTTGATGCCCAAAGCCTGCTCGCCTTCCAGCTTCAGGTTGTCGAGCGCCATGAGGCAACGGATGTAAGCCACGCCGCCGCCGGGAACGATTCCTTCCTCAACGGCCGCTCTGGTTGCGTTCAGTGCGTCCTCAACCCGGGCCTTCTTCTCTTTCATTTCAATTTCAGTGGCAGCGCCGACATTGATGACGGCCACACCGCCGATCAGTTTGGCCAGACGTTCCTGCAGTTTCTCGCGGTCATAATCCGAGGAGGATTCCTCGGCCTGGGCGCGGATCTGTTTTACGCGGGCGGCAAGTTTTTCTTTGTCACCTGCGCCGTCGATAATGGTGGTGTTGTCCTTGTCGATAACGAGGCGTTTGGCGTGGCCAAGGTCATTTATGGTTACGTTTTCGAGCTTGATGCCGAGATCTTCGGTGATCACCTGGCCGCCGGTAAGGATGGCAATATCCTCCAGCATGGCTTTTCTTCTGTCGCCGAAACCAGGAGCCTTAACAGCCGCAACATTCAAGGTGCCGCGCAGTTTGTTGACAACCAGGGTGGCCAGCGCTTCGCCGTCCACGTCCTCGGCGATGATGAGGAGGGGTTTGCCCATTTTGGCAACCTGCTCAAGGACCGGCAGCAGATCTTTCATGTTGCTGATTTTTTTCTCATTGATCAGGATGCTGACGTCCTCAATGTTGACTTCCATTTTTTCCGGATCGGTGACAAAGTAAGGAGAAAGGTAGCCACGGTCGAACTGCATACCTTCAACCACATCCAGAGATGTCTCCATGGATTTTGCTTCCTCAACGGTAATAACTCCTTCCTTGCCTACCTTGTCCATGGCCTCGGCAATAATTTTACCAATGGTGGCATCATTATTGGCGGAAATGGTGCCGACCTGGGCGATTTCCTTCTGCTCTTTGGTGGGTTTGGCGATCTTGGCAAGCTCTGCGACAACAGTTTGCACGGCTTTATCGATGCCCCGTTTGATTTCCATCGGGTTGTGGCCCGCTGCTACCAGTTTGGAGCCTTCGGTGTAAATGGACTGGGCCAGAATCGTTGCCGTGGTGGTACCGTCACCGGCGACATCACTGGTTTTGGAGGCAACCTCCTTGACCATCTGGGCACCCATGTTCTGGAATTTGTTTTTCAGCTCGATTTCTTTGGCAACACTCACACCATCCTTGGTGATGGTGGGGGCGCCGAAGGATTTTTCCAGCAGTACGTTGCGGCCTTTCGGGCCAAGGGTCACTTTGACTGCATCAGCCAGGGTGTTGACGCCAATCAGGATTTCTTCCCTGGCTTTGGCACCATATTTAATGTCTTTCGCCATAATCTTTCTCCTTTCTACGCCTGTGAAAAAAAATGCCGGATCTAGTTAATCCGGAGGACAGGCAATTGTTTGTATTTTTTTTAATCAGCAGCTAAGTCGTAACAAATTTAAAACGGTTTTATTTCTCAATCACACCAAGGATGTCATCCTCGCGCATGATCAGATGGTCTACACCTTCAACTTTTATGTCAGTTCCGCCATATTTGCTGAACAGGACGAAGTCGCCTTTTTTTACTTCCAGGGCAACTCGCTCGCCTTTGTCGTTCAGTTTGCCGGAGCCGACAGCAATTACTTCGCCTTCCACCGGTTTTTCTTTGGCGCTGTCAGGAATGATAATACCTCCAGCGGTTTTTGTTTCACTCTCAAGTCTTTTGACCAGAATACGATCATTCAATGGACGAATTTTCATCTAAAACCTCCGTGCTAAATAGATTGATTTGAAATTTTTGATAACCCAGGAAAAACAGCTCCGGTCATACATCTGGCAACCGCATGTATGCCGGATATCGTCAAGCCGCAACCTGATAAAGTCCTGCTGCAAAATGAGAGGACCGGTGAGGACTTCTACGAAAACTAGGAAATCGGACCTTGCCGGGCCGATTTCCTAGTTGGGCAAACAATAGTGACGGGTATTTCAAAAATCAAGAGAGGGGGAGAAAAAAATTACAGCTTAACAACCCAGCCATGGGATTCCGGCTGCCGCCCGTGCTGGATGTCCTGCAGTTCCGTGAAAAGCCGCTGGGCAATCTCTCCGGTCTTGCCGTTATTTACCGAGCAGGTGTTACCCTTGTAAAAAAGGGAGCCGACCGGTGAAATGACCGCTGCGGTGCCCGTACCAAAGACCTCGTGCAGCTGACCGTTTGCGCTGGCGGCAAACACTTCGTCAATGGTGATGGGACGTTCCACCACGCTGCGGCCCCAGTCGTTGAGCAGCTGGATCACCGAATCCCTGGTGATGCCGGCGAGAATGCTGCCGCCCAGGGGCGGGGTGATGATTTCGTCACCAATGACAAAAAAGATGTTCATGGTGCCGACCTCTTCGACATATTTCCGGTGCACTGCATCCAGCCAGAGGACCTGGGTGAAGCCCTGCTGCTGGGCCTCCACCGCCGCCGTGATGCTTGCCGCGTAGTTGCCGGCGGTTTTTGCCGTGCCCACCCCGCCGGGCACCGACCGGACGTATTTGTCGGTGACGAAAATCTTTACCGGGTTGAAACCTTCCGGGTAGTATGCACCGACCGGGGTCAGGATGATAAAGAAGAGGTATTTTTTGGCTGGCCGTACGCCGAGCCCCGCCTCGGTGGCAATCATGGTGGGCCGGATGTAGAGCGAGGCGCCCTGGGCATCCGGCACCCAGTCCTGCTCAGTCCGCAGTAAGGTCTGCAGGCAGTGGAACACCTCATCAACATCAAAGGTCGGCATGCACATGCGGGTGGCTGACATATTCATGCGCTCCAGGTTATCCTTGGGGCGGAAAAGGAAAATATCATTGTCAGCACCCCGGTAAGCCTTGAGTCCTTCGAAGATCGCCTGGCCGTAATGAAATACCATGGCGGCGGGATCAAAGGAAAAGTTCTGGTAGCGGGTAATCCTGGCATCATGCCAGCCCTGTCCCTTGTCATATTCCATGGCAAACATATGGTCGGTAAACAGGGCGCCAAAGCCCAGAGATTTTCCCTGTGGCTTCGGTTTGAGCTGGGCCTCCGGCACTGTTTCAATTGTAATATTCATAAAAAAAACTCCTGAGGAAAGGCGGAAATCTTTGGGGCGGGGAGCAATGAAAATTTGCCGCCCCCTGAATATTGATGGCTTGGTATTTGTGCCCCTTAAAGTCCCGGCACAAAATTGCCGTGATGATAAATCAGGAACTTAGGAGCGGTTACGAAATAACATGGCCATTTTTTCAATTTCGTTACGGCTCCTTATGCCGTTGGGGCGCATTTCTCTGGCCATGTTATTCTTTTACAACGGCTTATCATGCGCTGCTTGGCTACCGAGAAGGTTTTTACGAGACAGTCAATATTCCTCTGTACAAAAAAAATATTTTAATATAAATATTTATTATAATTAATAAAAGTGCAATAAGCTTTTGTTTGGCACTTTGTTATGCAAATGATAGCGTAAGATCTTGGATTATAGCTGATTCTCTCAGTCTTTGAAACAACTTATTTTTATTTCCCCGACCTGGAAAAGACATGCAAAAGCAACAGCCGAGTCCCCTAGTTCTGTTTTATTTTCTGAGTCTGCTGCTGCTGGCCACTGTTCTGATGGGCTGGCTGTTGTGGCCTTTTGTCTCGAGTATCATTCTCTCTTACCTGCTGGCCACGATTTTTGACCCGATTTATCTCTATCTCAAGCAGAGAATGTCCGCGCAATTTTCCTCGCTGGTTACCTGCGTGCTCATTGTCTTGCTGATTTTCGTGCCGGTGATTTTTTTTGTCGGAGCCCTGTCCAAAGAAGCCTATGCCCTTTTCCAGTTGACAAAGGGCACGGATCTGGCGGCGAAATTCAATGAATTTGTTGAAGGCAGCGCCCTGCTTGCCGGGTTCAAGGACCTGCTCGCCGGCTACGGGATTAAAATCGAGTTTGCCGCCCTCGGCACGGAATTGTCGAAGTTCGGCGGGATGTTCGCGCTTTTTGTTTATAACCAGGCCAGCGCCTGGGCGGCCAATATTCTTAATTTTATTTTTAATTTTTTCATGATGGTTATCATCATTTTTTTTCTGCTCATCGACCGCAGCCGTTTGCTTGCTTACATCATGCGGCTTTCTCCCCTGCCGGACGAGCATGAGAGGCGGCTGATCGCGAAGTTTGAGGAGATCAGTAAGGCCATTCTCATCGGCAACGGGACATGCGGCCTGATTCAGGGGGTGGCGGGCGGCATGGTCTTTGCTTTTTTGGGTTTTTCTTCGCCGGTTATCTGGGGAGTGGTGATGGGAATTCTGGCCTTTCTGCCCATTGTCGGCATCGCTTTGATCATGTGGCCGGCAATTTTCTATCTTCTGTTGCAGGGCAACGTGGCGCAAGGACTTGCCCTGATTGGTGTGTATATCTTGCTCACCTTGTTCGTGGAGTACATGCTCAAGACGAAGCTGGTGGGGGGAACGGTAAAAATGCACTTACTGCTTGTTTTTCTGGCCATCATCGGCGGGCTGCAGGTGTTCGGGGTAATGGGCATTATCTATGGGCCGATGATTGTCACCGGTTTTCTCACCCTGGCGGATATATATATGACGAATTATGAGGAGTGTGTGAGAAAAACCGGCCATTGGCGGGGTGAACATGCTCAGGGTGATCAGCCGGATGGTGATCCGAATCGCTCAATAGCCGCAAAAAAAAGGACCATTAACACCAAATAGCCGCTTCGCTTTTACGCAGCATGCGCGGGGAGAGAATTCTCCTATGGACTGCAGCCCGATTGCACAGAAATTATACGCTGACCAGGTAGAGCAACTTTATGCGGGTTTGCATGCCAGTCTGCTGGCCAATCTGCTCAATTCGCTTATTCTGGCCGTCGTTCTTTTCGAGGTCAGTTCCCCTTTCCCCCTGCTGCTCTGGGTTGCCGCGGTTTTTGTCATCTCTCTTGCCCGGTTTGTTCTGTACAGAATCTATCAGCGTTCCGCCCGGGAGCGAGTCAATCAGGCAACCAGGTGGGGTATTCTGTTCATTGCCGGTTTGATGATCTCGGGCATTGCCTGGGGATTTGCCGGCATTTATTTTTTTCCGCCCCAGTCAACTCCCCATCAGCTTTTTATCGCCTTTGTCCTTGCCGGCATGGTTGCCGGCGCCTCAGCCTCGGCCTCTGCCGTTAAAAACGTTTTTTTTCTTTACCTCATCCCCGTAATTCTCCCTCTTACCTGCAAATTTTTCCTGGTGGGCGATGAGATCCATACGGCAATGGGCATCATGTCGGTGGTCTATATCCTCGGCTGCGTACTGCTCTCCAGGGAGGTTTTCCGCATCATCCGCAACTCGTTGTTGATCGGCTACGCAAACGAGCAGGAAATCAGGGAGCGGCGCAAGGCGGAGAGCGAGCTCAGAAAACATCAGGAAAAGCTTGAAAGTATTGTCGGGTCCCGCACCCTTGAGTTACGGAACAAGAATATCGAGCTTAATGAGGAAATTGCCGAACGCAGGCGGCGGGAAAAAATTCTCGGGGAGCTGCTCGGCTTGTCGAAAATTCTCAGCAGCACCATGGATTTGCCGACCATCTACCGCCAGGTGATCAGTCTGGCCCAGGGGCTGCTGCGCTTTGATTTCTCAACCGTGATGATTTTGACCAAGGAAAAGAATGCCTTGATTCCCATGGATACCATAGGCTTTGCTCCGGCGGCAATCGGTACTGTCATGGAGCTCAGGGAGCTTGGACTGGCAACCTATGTGGTGCGGGAAAAGAAACCCGCGGCAGTGGTCGATTTCAAAACGGAGAAGCGCTTTGCCGTGCCGTCTTTCATTGAGAGGTACAGGATATCCTCAGCCCTGGCCGTGCCCATGCTGATCGGTGACGAGATGTTCGGGGTGCTGATCGGCCATACCCTGCAGCAGAGAAAATTTACCGAGGCCGAGGTGTCATTGTACCAGACCATGGCCAATCAGGCCGCGGTGGCCATTAAAAACGCCATGCATCTGCACTCGCTGGCGGTCTCGGAAAAAAAATTCCGCACCCTTTTTGACAGTACCCATGATGCCATCATGATTTATGATCTGGAGGGCGCCCTGTTTGAAGTGAACAAGGCTGCCTGTGACCGCCTGGGATATTCCCGGGCAGAACTGCTGCAGATGAAACCCGGCCAGTTTGTCGCCCCCCAGTATGCCGCGCTCGTCCCGGAGCGGATGCAGAAATTAAAAGAGGTGGAGAAGGCGATTTTTGAGACCGCCCATGTCAGCAAAGACGGCTCGGTGGTGCCCATCGAGCTGAGCCTGCAACGGATTGAATATGAGAACAGGCCGGCATTGCTGGGAGTGGCCCGGGATATTTCCGAGCGGAAAAAACGGGAAGAGGATCGCTTGCGCACCCAGAAACTTGAGTCGGTCGGGGTGCTTGCCGGGGGAATCGCCCATGACTTCAACAACCTGCT
>JALNXE010000077.1 GCA_023230525.1 Desulfobulbaceae bacterium | reverse complement strand
TGGAGTTTTCCAAGGAAAAACGGCCCGTTGATCTGGATGAAGAGATGGTCAAGATGGCGGAAAACCAGATGATGTATGAGATCGTCACCAGGATGATCGGCAATAAGGTCGACGGTATCAAGTATGCAATTGATGAAGGAGGTAAATAATCATGGATATCCTGACAGCGCTGAAAATTAGCGGCTCCGGCCTCAAGGCTGAAAGGGCGCGGCTCAATGTGGCGGCAATGAATCTGGCCAATGCCAACACGACCAGGACCATGGAGGGCGGCCCGTATAAGGCCAAATCCGTGGTCTTTGAGGCCAAACCCCTGCAGACGTTCCAGGACGTGCTCGATTCCACCGAGGACAAATTGCGGACGGTGGAGGTGACCGAGGTCGTAGAGGATAAGAAGGAGTTGAAGGCGGTGTACGATCCCTCCCATCCCGATGCCGATAAAAACGGCATCGTGCTCTATCCCAACGTGGATGAGGCGGAACAGATGGTGGACATCATCAGCGCCAGGCGCGGCTATGAGGCGAATGTCGCGGCCATTGAAGCCGTGAAGAGTATGGCCATCAAGGCCCTTGATATTGCCCGAAGATAAAAGGTAGAATAAGTAGAATAAACGGTAGCAGGCGATTGAGGGCCTGCAGGAGAACGAAATGGAAACATTACCGTTGCAGCCGGTGCGTTTCGGCGAAGCGCCTTCCGTTGTTCAGGCGTCAAAAAAACAACAGCTAACAGGAACCGGTTTCGGGGAGGTCCTGCAGAAATCGCTGGACAGTGTCAACGCGAACCTGCAGGAGTCGGACGAACTCACCCGTGGGCTTGCGGCAGGGGAGAATGGCAATATCCATGAAACCATGATCGCCATAGAAAAGGCCAGCATCTCCTTCAGGATGGCGACCAGGGTGCAGCAGAAAGCGATTGCCGCCTATCAGGAAATCATGCGGATTCAGCTGTAATTGGTCTGACTGGCTTGGCTGGTCTGACTGGTCTGGCTGGTCTAACTGGTCTGACTGGCCTAACTGGTCTGACTGGCCTGGTTGGCCTCATTGATTTTTCCAGACTAATTGGACCAGTAAGACCAGCCAGACCAATAAGGCTAACGAAATAGGACAAATGAATGGCACCTGTCAAAGACATCTTCAAACAGGCAGTCTCGGTCGTAAAAAATCTCTCTTTGCCCCAGAAAATCATTGCCGGCGTCCTGGTGGCCGGGGTGCTGGGGGGGTTGATTTTCCTTTCCACCCTGGGCGGCAAGACAGACTACAATGTTCTTTTCAGTGGTATGTCAGCGGAAGATGCCGCCAGCGTCATTGCCAAACTCAAGGAACAGAGAATCGCTTATCAGCTGTCTGAGAGCGGTTCAGCCGTGCTGGTCCCCTCCGACATGGTTTATGAGACGCGGCTTAACCTGGCCGCCGAAGGGTTGCCCAAGGGGGGCGGGGTCGGTTTCGAGATCTTTGACAAGACCAGTCTGGGCACCACGGATTTTGTCCAGAAGCTCAACTATCAGCGGGCCGTGCAGGGTGAGCTTGCCCGCACCATCAAGCAATTCAAGCAGGTCCGGGATGCCAGGGTGCATATCGCCACTCCCAAGGAATCGGTCTTTGTCGAGGACACCAAGCCGCCCAGCGCCTCGGTAAGCCTCACCATGGCGGGACCGGAGAAACTCGCCAAAGAACAGATCATGGCTATCGTTAACCTGGTGGCCAGCGCCGTGCCCGGCTTGACCTCGGAAAATATTACCATAGTCGATACCCAGGGCCGCCTGCTGTTTCGCAAGGAGGGTGATGATGTGTCCATGCTTTCCGCTACCCAGCTTGAATACCAGCTCAAGGTGGAGAGCGCCCTGCGCACGAAAGTGGAAAGTCTGCTGGAGGAGGTGGTCGGAGCCAACAAGGCGCTGGCCCGGGTGACAGTGGACATGGATTTCAACAAGGTGGACGTCACCGAGGAGAATTTCGACCCGGACGGCCAGGTCGTCCGCAGTGAGCAGCTGCTGCTTGAACAGCTGGGGGGAGAAAAGGCGGCAGCCGGTATTCCCGGCGTCAAGGGTGAGCTGGCTACCTTTACCGATACGGCCGCTCCTGCCGGCGGCAAGGAAGGCCCGCAGAAAAAAAATATCACCAGAAATTACGAAATTTCCAGAAAAACACGGCATGTGCAGGAATCGACCGGGACGATCAAGCGTCTTTCCGTGGCTGTCATGGTGGACGGCGTCTATGAGGAGGGCAAGGATAAGGATGGTAAAAAAACGTTGGTATATAAACCGCGTAACCCCGAAGAGCTTGATCATTTTGTCAAAATGACCCAGAATGCCATCGGCTTTGATCCGGACCGGGGTGACAAGGTGGAGGTGGTGGCCATGCCTTTCTACCTCTCCTCCTTGGTGGAGCCGGAGCCTGATCCGTTGGAAAAATGGCGGAGCCTGTTTGAGCATCTGGCCGTGCCCTTTGTCCTGCTGCTGGTTGCCGTTGCCTTCATTATGTTTGTCATCCGTCCTTTCCTGCGCTTGCTCAGTAATCAGCAGCTTGAATCCCAGCGCAAGGCGGAACTGGCGGCCCATACTGGAGTGAAAAGGGGGGCGGAGGATCAGGAGGATCTCTCCCTGCAGCCCCTTGGCATGACGGATAAGGAAAGGATGTACAAGCTGGCCCAGAGCGACCCGGAACGGGCGGCCGATCTGGTAAGGCGCTGGTTGCGCGAGGAGATGTGAGGTGTCTAAAAAAAAGGATAGTGCCAGCAGCGAAAATCTGACCGGGGGTGAAAAGGCAGCGATTTTTCTCCTTACCCTGGGGGAGGATTTCACTACCGAGGTGTTTAAACGCCTGGAAGAAGATGAGATCAAAATGGTGGGCCGGCAGATGTCCAAAATGGACAAGGTTGACAAGGAGGATATTGCCGCCCTGCTGAGAGAGTTTAAAACGGACGCAGGGGGCGGCGAGATCTATCTTTCCGGCGATGACATGCTGGAAAGCGCCCTGAAACGGGCACTGCAGTCTGACAAGGCCAATGAGATTCTTGATGATATCCGTTCGGATTGGCGTTTGACCCTTTTTCAGAAGGCCCGCAAGCTGGAACCAAAAATTCTGGTCAATTTTCTGCGCAATGAGCATCCCCAGACCGTGGCCCTGGTGCTGGCCGTGCTGGAGCACAGCCAGGCGGCCCAGATTCTCGCCGAGCTGAAGGAGGAAACCCAGGTTGAGGTGGTGATGCGGATGGCCGAGCTTGACAAGGTCAGCCCGGAAATCCTGGTGGATGTGGACCGGGTGCTGCAGGAGGAACTGCTTTCCGTTGAGGGGCTGGAGGGACAGCGTCTGGGCGGGGTGGCTGCAGTGGCCGAGATTCTCAATAACGCCGACCGGGCCCTGGAAACCCAGGTGCTGGAAGGCATCGAAGAGCAGCGCGAGAGTCTTGCCGAAGACATCCGGCGCCTGATGTTTGTCTTTGAGGATCTCCTCGGGGTTGATGACCGGGGCATCATGGCTATCCTGAAGGAGGTTTCCACCGATGATCTGAAACTGGCGCTGAAGACCGCTTCCGAAGAACTGAAAGAGAAAATCTTCAAGAATATGTCGACCAGGGCGGTGGAGATGCTCAAGGAAGACATGGAGATCATGGGGCCGACCAGGGTGAAGGATGTCGAGGCGGCTCAGCAGGCTGTCATCAAGATCGCCAAACGTCTGGAGCAGGAAGGAAAGATCCAGCTCATGGGCAGCGGCGGCGGCGAGGACGAATTTGTCTAAGATTTTTGATTTCAAAGAAAAAATTGAAAAAGACCGGGGGCCTGATTTTATCTCCTTTGAGAGTATGATGCGCGGCAACGGCAAGGAGGAGCCTGCTGCTGATCCGCTGCAGCAGTTGCAAAATGAACAGCAGGCCGTGCGCCGGGAAACCGAGGCAATGCTGGCCAGGGCTGAGGCGGAAAAGAAGCGTATCGAGGAAGAGGCGTACCAAAAGGGTCTTGCCAGGGGGGAAGCGGAGGGGTTAAAGGCTGGGGAAAAGGCCTTTGCCGACAAGATAAAGGACGCGGTACGGCTGATCGGTTCCCTGGAGAAGGAACGGGACCTGGTGCATCGGCAGTATGAAAAGGATCTGCTGGCCCTGATAAAAATCATGGTGGAACGGCTGGTGGGCCATGAGGTGACGGTGAATTCCCTGGTTATTGCCGACTGTCTGCGCCGGGCCATGAAATATGTGGTGGAGGATTCCGTGGTCAAGGTGCATCTGCACAGCGATGATTTCCAGCATCTCAAGGAAATGACCCTGGAAGATCCCTCTCTGCTGCAGGGCGCCCGGCGTTTTGAATTGATCGAGGACCAGGCGGTCAGCCGGGGCGGCTGCCGGCTGCAGACCGATTTCGGCGAAATTGACGCGACGCTTGATCACTGCCGGGAAAGGCTTTTTGCCCTGGTTGATCAGGCCTTTCTGGAAGCCCTTACCGCGGCCGGAGAAAAATGAGATGGACCTGTCAGCCTGCATGCAGCTTGCCGCAGACCAGCCGCTCATTGCCGTCCGGGGCAGGGTGAATCAGGTCATCGGCATGGTCATCGAAAGCCGCGGTCCCGGCATTCCGGTGGGCAGCATCTGCGAGGTCGATGTTTTTAAAGGAAAGGGCAGGATCCCCGCCGAGGTGGTCGGTTTCCGGGAAGGCACCCTGCTGCTCATGCCCCTGGGCGAAATGCGCGGGGTTGAGCCGGGCAGCGCCATCCGGCTGGTGGGAGGGCAGGCGCGAGTCAGGGTGGCGCAGTCCCTGCTCGGCCGGGTGATTGACGGGCTGGGCAACCCCATGGATGGCAAAGGCCCCCTGGAGGAAGGCGTTGCCTATCCCCTCTATGCCGAGCCGCTCAACCCCATGAAGCGGGTGCGGATAAAAGAGGTGGTGGATGTGGGGGTCAGGGCCCTCAACGGCCTGCTCACCCTGGGCAAGGGGCAGCGCATCGGCATTCTGGCCGGCTCGGGGGTCGGCAAAAGCACCCTGCTGGGCATGATTGCCAAGCATACCGCGGCTGATGTCAGCGTCATCGCCCTCATCGGCGAGCGGGGGCGCGAGTTAAAGGACTTCATCGAAAGAGACCTCGGTCCCGTGGGTCTGGCCCGTTCGGTGGTGGTGGTGGTCACCTCGGATCAGCCACCCCTGGTCAGGATGCGGGGG
Organism: Desulfobulbaceae bacterium; assembly: GCA_023230525.1. GTDB lineage: Bacteria > Desulfobacterota > Desulfobulbia > Desulfobulbales > SURF-16 > SURF-16. Next base: position 15,600 of record JALNXE010000077.1, on the reverse strand, counting down.
GCCTATCTGGCCATGGCCATTTCGGAATATTTCCGTGACCAGGGCCGTGATGTGATCATGATGATGGATTCGGTCACCCGTTTTGCCATGTCCAGCCGGGAAGTTGGTCTGGCCATCGGCGAGCCGCCGACCTCCCGCGGTTATACCCCTTCGGTATTCGCCCAGCTGCCCAAGCTGCTGGAAAGATCCGGCACCTGCGAAGGCAAGGGGAGCATCACCGGCATTTATACCGTTCTCGTTGAAGGGGACGACATGAATGAGCCCATTGCCGATGCGGTCCGTTCCATTGTTGACGGCCATGTCATCTTAAGCAGGGAGCTGGCCAGCCGGGGGCATTATCCGGCCATCGAGGTCATGGGCAGCGTCAGCCGCTGCATGACCGATGTGGTAAGCAGGGAGCAGGTGAAGGCGGCCCAGAAGTTTTTGGAAATCATGGCTACCTACCGCCGTTCGGAGGACCTGATCAATATCGGCGCCTATGCCGCAGGGACCAATCCGAAGATTGACAAGTCCATCAACATGATCGATCGTCTCACCAAGTATCTCCAGCAGGAGGTGGAGGAAAAGTCCACCTTCGAGGAGAGCCGGCAGCAGCTGCTGGCATTGGTGCGGTGACAGCAGTTGCCAGCCGTGACGGAAAATAACCTTTAGCTGACAGGCAATCCATGGCTTTCCATTTCAGACTTGAATCAGTGCTGACGGTCAGAAAAAATATTGAAGAGCAGGTTCAGCTCAAGCTGGCCCGGGAGCAGATGATGCTGCAAAGACATCAGCTCCGCTTTGCTGAACTGCAGGAAAAGAGGCGTGAGCTGTGCGAGGCCATGGAAGAGCGTAAAAAAAAGCCCATCAGCGGCAGCCTGTTCCTGTTCTATATGGAGGCCATGCGTATTCAGGAGCTGCAGCTGCGCATTCTGCAGACCACCATTGCCTCCCAGCAGCAGATTGTTGAAAAGGTGCGGGCCGAGCTTGGCGAAGCGATGAAAAAAAGAAAAATCATCGATGTGCTGCGGGAAAAGGAGCTGCAGAAATATCTGCAGGAAATGCGCCGCAGGGAGCAGAATGAAAGCGACGAGCAGGCTCTGCTCCGGCATGGCCGCGGGATACTGATATGAAGATGGCCGTCAAGAAAAGGATACTTCTCCTGGTTATTGTTTTTTTTGTCTCCGGCAGCGGAATTTTTCTGCTCAAGGCCGAGGACCTGCCGGTGTCGATCAGCCCTGATACGATTGAAAAGTCGGTTTCCCTGCAGCAGCGGGAAGAGGCCGTGGCGGCCAGGGAAAAGGAACTGGACCAGCGGGCCAAAGAACTTGACGCCATGCGGCAGGAGGTGGATGGCAAGCTTGAGCAGATTGCCGCCCTGCAAAAGGATGTTGAAGCAAAACTGGCAGCCATAAGGCAGGAGCAGGACGCCAGTTTCAAGAACCTCATCAAGGTTTACAGTGCCATGAGTCCCTCCAAACTCGGCCCGCTGCTCAATCAGATGACGGATGACAATGTGGCAATGATTCTGCGGGCCATGAAGGCGGAGCAGGTTGCCCTGATCATGCCCAAGCTTGACAGCGAAAAGGCGGTAAAGGTAAGCCGGCTGCTCGGCCGTTTCGAATAACCTGTAAAAAAACTCCCCCCACCGATCTGATAATCCCATTTGCGATCCCCAGAGGGTGTCCACCCGATTCGAGCTGTAAATTGGCTGCCTCCAGAATTTTTCCGCAGGCCTGGCGTAATTTCCCCGGATTACCGGGACCCGCGGGAATGTCTGCCGCCGGAATTGGCAAATTCTTTTGGTTTTTTTTGAAATGGGGCTGTTTTCCCCCGGATTTTCCGGTACGCTGAAGAACTTTTCATCATAAGGAAGGTCAATAGTTGAGTGCCTGGAATCCCTGAGGCGCCCCTCCAACAGCGAGTAACAGGAAACACCATGAAAACCAGTGCCTGCACAGTCAAAACATCACCTGCCGGGGCGGAAAGAATTGGCATCAAGGTATTGGGGGCAATAAGCATTTCCCATTTTATCAATGATATGCTCCAGTCCCTCATCCCGGCCATTTATCCGCAACTCAAGGATACTTTTTCCCTCAGCTTCACCCAAATCGGGCTGATCACCTTAACCTACCAGATTACCGCGTCCCTGCTGCAGCCGGCGGTTGGTCTCTACACGGATCACTATCCGAAACCCTATTCCTTGTCCATCGGCATGGGGTGCACCCTGCTGGGACTGCTGGCCCTTTCCCTGGCCCCGAGTTACGGCATACTGCTGGTAGCTGTCGGACTTGTCGGCATGGGATCTTCGATCTTTCATCCGGAATCTTCCCGGGTTGCCCGCCTGGCCTCTGCCGGACAATATGGCCTGGCGCAGTCGATCTTCCAGGTGGGCGGCAATGCCGGCACGGCAATGGGTCCGCTGTTGGCGGTTTTGGTCGTTATTCCGCAAGGCCGGCACAGCATAGCCTGGTTTTCGCTGGTCGCACTGCTTGCGATCATGATTTTGTGGCGGGTCGGCGGTTGGTATAAACAAAAACAGTTGCAGGAGAAGCGGGCGAAAAAGGCGGCAATGGCCACGCAGCCTGATATTCGTGTCCGTGCGGCAGCATGGCCGATGCTGATTCTGCTGGTGCTGATGTTTTCGAAATTTTTCTATCTGGCAAGCCTGAACAGTTATTTCATTTTTTATTTGATCAGCAAATTTAATCTCTCGGTGCGATCCGCCCAGATTCACCTGTTCGTTTTTTTGTTCGGGGCGGCGTTGGGCACTATCATGGGAGGACCCGTCGGCGACCGCATCGGCCGCAAGCGCGTGATCTGGTGGTCTATTCTGGGCGTTGCCCCGTTCACTCTGCTGCTGCCGTATGTCAACCTGTTCTGGACCGGTCCCTTGACCTTTATCATCGGCCTGCTGTTGGCCTCCGCGTTTCCCGCGATCGTGGTCTACGCCCAGGAACTTTTCCCCGGCAAGGTGGGGATGGTTTCCGGATTGTTTTTCGGCCTTGCTTTCGGCATGGCCGGTATCGGTGCGGCAGTGCTGGGTAAGTTAGCCGATATCCATGGCATTAACTACGTCTATCATCTGTGCTCTTTCCTGCCGCTGCTCGGCTGCCTGGCGGCATTTCTGCCCGATAAAGGCGCCGCAGCCCGTAAACCCTGCAAAGGCGGATGAGTTTCATCCGTCTGACAATTTCCACCTGCGGATTTGCCTGAATTTGAACACCATCAGGAAATATCTTTTCCGCGGGGATCACCATCTCGCCTGCCTTTTTCCCCCCATTGCTGCCGCATAAATACTCATTTCGTTTTAAGACTCAAACAGGTAACCGCTCAGAATCCTGCCTGGTGGCTTAACTTATTGAAATTACGTTAGGACGTCAGGAGTTCTGAAATTACATCACGCTTATCTGTCCGTGAGCCGAGCAATTTCCTTTGGGAAAGGGGGCGTTTTTTTATGAGTTTTTTTTAATGGATGTGCCGGCGATGCCGATGAATGTTTTTACACATGCGTGGATATGCCAGGACAATAAATATAGTTATTTCTGGCAGTTGTCAGAAATAACTAAACGAGACGGGCAGCGTGGCCGCCCCATGGCCAGGCTTCAGATGCCTGCCATGAGCTGCCGGAACAGCAGCAACGGGTGAACGGTACTAAGCCGTTGTAAAAAAATAACATGGCCAGAAAATTGCGCGGAACGGCATAAAGCTGAGTTGAGCAGCTTGTCTGCTCAAACGAAACTTATACCCTTGCGGTATAAGGAGCCGTAACGAAATTGAAAAAATGGCCATGTTATTTCGTAACGGCTCCTAAATCAAGGTTAAGAAACGTTAATATGAGGGAGATTTGCGGATGGTAAACATGGATTCACAGGGAAGTGGACAGCAAGGATTCCGCCGGAGTGACAAACGGGAATCCCGCAGAATTAATGTCAATCTCGAGGCGAAGTTATGTATCGGTGGCCAGACATACCCTGTCCTGATCGGTAATCTCTCCAAAACCGGGCTTTATGTTATCCTGCCGGTACCGCCCGGGGCCTCGGCTTCCCTTGAGGGCATAACAGATGCAGAGGTGAAAATACGGATCAGCTCGACCGAATCCCTTGATCTGCCCTGTAAAAAGTTGTGGGCCTCCGAGATCCCCGATTCTCCTCTGGTGCGGCGGGTTGGGCTCCTGCTCAAGAGTCCGTCAGCCGCCTACAAAAAGTTTTATAAATCCCTCTCTTACCAGGAGCGAACAGAAATAACCCGGGGACCCGTCGCGGTTATCGGCCTGGCCTGTTACTACCCCGGAGCGCCGAATCTCCAGCGCTTATGGGAAAATATTGTCAGCCGCCGGCGGCAATTCCGACGCATGCCGGATGTCCGGCTCCCTTTGAAGGATTATTACGATCCTGATCCGGCGGCGGCAGATAAAACATACGGCACCAAGGCGGCGGTGATCGATGGCTTCAGCTTTGACTGGATAAAGCGAGGAATTCCCAAATCAGTGGTGGATTCCACGGATATCAGCCACTGGCTTGCTCTCGAGACCGCACTCAAGGCCGTGGAGGATGCGGGGCTCAGTGTTGCGAAAGTGCCGCCGGACCGCACCGGCGTTATCCTGGGCAACAGCCTCACCGGCGAGCAGAGCCGGGCGGAAGGTCTGCGGCTGCGCTGGCCTTTTGTGCTGAAAACCTTGCAGACCGCGGCCGACGACACCGGTCTGCCGCCGGAGATGATCGCGGCATTGGCAACGAATATGGAGGCCTATTACAAATCGGTATTTGCGCCGGTAACCGAGGATACCCTGGCTGGCGGCATGTCCAATACCATTGCCGGCAGGATCTGTAACTTCCTCAATCTCAACGGCGGCGGCTACACCGTGGATGGGGCGTGCTCTTCCTCCCTGCTCGCGGTTGCCACCGCCGCCACCGCCCTGGCAAACGGCAATATGGATCTGGCCATCGCCGGCGGGGTGGATATCAGCCTCGACACCTTTGAATTGATTGGTTTTGCCAAGACCAAGGCGCTCACCCGCGACGACATGCGCGTGTATGACCGGCGGGCCAACGGCTTCATCCCCGGCGAGGGCGCTGGTTTCGCTGTCTTAAAGAGACTGGAGGACGCCCGGGCCGCCGGCGATTACATCTATGCCGTTCTCCGGGGGTGGGGCATATCAACGGACGGCAAAGGTGCGCTCACCGCGCCGAAGGCCGAGACCCAGGCCCTGGCCATACGTCGGGCCTACACCGGCGCGGGTTACGGCTTCGGTGACATTGACTTTGTCGAAGGTCACGGCACCGGCACCCCGGCCGGGGACACCGCCGAGCTGACCGCCATCGCCGAAGTGCTGGGTGATCGGCCCAAGGGCTCGCTGCGGCCGTGCGGCATCACCTCGCTGAAGTCCCTGATCGGCCACACCAAGGCGGCCTCCGGCATCGGCGGGTTCATCAAAGCAGTGATGGCGGTGAACCGCCGGGTCCTGCCGCCCACCGCCAATTGCATGGAACCGAGCCGCACCTTCGAGAAGCCTGCCCGCCTGGTTTACCCGATCAGGCGCGGCGAGATCCGCCCACCCCAGGAGATGCTGCGGGCCGGGGTTTCGGGGATGGGCTTCGGCGGCATCAATTGCCATATCACCGTGGAGTCCGGCGATGCCCCTGCCGCCAAACTGGCCCCGGGTCTGGACGAGCGCAGGCTGCTGGCCTCTGCCCAGGAAACGGAGCTCTTCATTCTTGGCGCCCGCACACCTGCAGGGCTGCTGGAGCGGGTCCGGGCAGTAGGCCAGCTCGCTTTCGGCATGAGCGTGGGCGAGATGGTGGATCTGGCCGCCCAGCTTTCCCGTGAGGTGGAAGACCTGGACCTGGTGCGGGCCGCGCTGATTGTCGCTTCGCCGGAATCCCTGGCCGAAGGACTGCAGGAGCTCGAAAGCATTCTCAGCCAAAGGCCTCCGGTTGCCGGCGAAAAGATCGTCAGTCCGCAACAGAACGTGCTGGTCGGCCACACCATCAACAAGACCCGGGTCGGTTTTTTGTTCCCCGGCCAGGGCTCACAGCAGCTGAACATGGCAAGCTCCCTTGTCGAACGCCATGAGTGGGCGCGCGAGCTTTGCGCCAAGGCCGCTACCTGGCTCCAGGAGGCAAACGGCAGCGATCTGCTCGGCCACATGTTCAAGCCCCTGGACAGGGCCCTTGATCAAAGCCGGATCGAGGCGTGGGCCGCGGAACTGCAGGAGACCCGCATAGCCCAGCCCGCCATCTGTCTGGCCGCTCTGCTCTGGCACAGAAAGCTGGCACGTCTCGGCATCACGCCTGTTGCCGCGGGTGGCCACAGCCTTGGCGAGCTGACGGCCTTTCACGCCGCCGGCGCCTTTGACGAAAAAGCCCTGCTCAAGCTTGCGGCGCTGCGCGGGCAGGCGATGACCGCAACAAGCGGAGAAAGGGGCGTCATGGCAAGCCTGGCCTGTGATTTTGATACGGCTGCGGCTATTCTCGGGCAGGTGAAAGGCTACGCCGTGGCCGCCAATATCAACAGTCCGCAACAGCTCGTTATCTCAGGCGAGCAGGCGGCGGTGGAACAGGCGGTGGCCGTGGCCCAGGCCAGGGGAATCGACGCCCGCCTGCTCAAGGTCTCCAATGCCTTTCACTCAAGCTTTGTCGCCGGGGCGGCCGAGACTTTGCGCAGTGCGGCGCCGGTGCCGGTCCTGCTCGGCAATCCGGAAATAAAACTTTTTTCCGGCATCGGCGGGGCGGAAATGCGGGCGGGCCTGCAGCTGCGTGATCACTTTGCCGAACAGGTCATCTCCCAGGTCGATTTTGTCGCCGTTGTCCATGCCATGGCCGGGGAATGCGATCTGCTGCTGGAAGTCGGGCCGGCCAAGGTTCTGAGCGGTCTGGCCCGGGCAATTACCGGCGACCGGGGCCCGCTCTGCCTGCCGGTTGAATCGCGGCCTGGCCGGGATGGCGATCTGCATCTCTGTCTTGCCCATTTATTTGTCCAGGGCGGCGGGATTAACTGGCAGGCCCTGTACGAGGACCGTCTTGTCCGGCCTTTTGTCCCTGCCTCGGCCCGCGCCTTTATTGTTAATCCGTGTGAAAGGCCATTCAAGCCTGACCGGACCGCCACCTTGAAAACTGCGCCTGCCGAGGGCAACACCCTGCCTGCGGCCTTTGCCGGGGCCACCGGCCTTGACCCGCTGCTCCTTGCGGAGTATCTCGTCCGCCGCGGTCCTTTCCTGAGCGCCATGATCAAGGCGGATATGGAGAATTTGCCCGCAAATCTGGAGCCGCTGCAGGCCGTGGCCAAAAGTACCTTCCCCACGGTGCCAACGCTGCCAGTCAGCTACCAAACGGCCCCGGCAGTCAGGCAGGAAACCGTTCACGATAGCGGGGATGCGGCCATTGCCGATCTGCTGCTGGGCCTTGTCGAAAAAATGACGGGATTCCCCAAAGATACCCTCTCCCTGCAGCTTCGCCTGCTTGATGACCTGAACCTCGATTCCATCAAATCAGCCGGGCTGCTGGCCGACGCCGCCATGCGGCTTGGCGTGGCCGGAGATTTCGATACCTCCGAATACGCCAACGCGCCGCTTGCCGAGGTGATTGACACCCTGCGCCACTTGACGTCCGGCCAGCGCAAGGATCTGCAACCTGCAGTAAAGAAAGAGGGGGCCGCCGAAGTAATTTTTGCACTGATAGCAAAACGCACCGGTTTTCCCAGGCAGAGCCTGTCAGCCGGGATGCGGCTGCTGGATGACTTAAATCTCGATTCGATTAAATCGGCCGAGCTGCTGGCCGAAGCCACCAAGCGCCTGGGTGTGGCCGGCGATATCGATGTCAGCCAGTATGCCAACAGTACCGTGGCGGAGATTGCGGCAGCCTTTGACCACTTCATCACCCTCAAAGGGCAGCCTGCCGCGGCGGAGCCGGAAGTTGCCGCTAAGGCAGACTGGCCGGCCTGGGTGCGCAATTTTGCCGTCGCCTATGTGGAGGAAGCGCTCAAGCCGGCCGAAACCAGGCAGGCCCCCTGCGTCCGGCTGGGGGAAAAGGTGCTTATTCTCTGCCGGGCCGAGGAAATGGACCTGGCGGAAACTCTGGGGGAGTATTTCGCCGGGCAGGGGGCCCTGGCCGATGTCTTGGAGTATGAGGATGCGCTGCAGGATGATCAGCTTGCCGCGCAAGACTATACCACCTTTATCGGCATCCAGCCGAAAACGGCGGGCAAGGCAGGTTTTGCCAGGGAAGGCCTTTTTTCTGTTGTCGAACGGCTGCAGATTATTGCCGGTCTCGCCTGCCGGGTCCAGACCAAAGGGCCAGCTGGCACGGTGGTCTTTATCCAATTCGGCGGCGGGTTTTTCGGCCAGGGACCAAAGGCGTGCGGGGTGGAACAATGCCCCGCAGCAGCCCTGGCGGCGAGCCTGCACCTGGAGCGGCCGGATCTCAGGGTGCGGGTGCTTGATTTCGATGCCGCGGTCGAGGCCGTCCACGTTGCGCAAAAGGCAGCGGCGGAAATTGCCGCCGGGGACCACTACGCTGCCAGCGGCTATGACAGGAAGTTGACCAGGCGCGTGCCGCGGCTGACCCTGCAGGAGCCTCGCGCATATACCAGGCGGGGCATCTCATGGTCAGCCGATGATGTCATTTTGGTCACGGGCGGCGCCAAGGGCATAACCGCGGCCTGCGCCCTGGCCCTGGCGCGGCAGACTGGGGTACGCATGGCTCTGGTGGGCAGCTCGCCCCATCCTGGGGCGGAAAACGGCGCGGCTCGGGGCCGGGAGATTGCCCAGACCCTTGCCCGCTTTCAGGAGGCGGGTCTCAGCGCCACCTATTATCAGTGTGATATTGTTGACCGGCAAGCGGTGCAAAGCCTGGTACGGCAGGTGCGGCAGGAGCTGGGCACCATCACCGGGGTTATGCACGGCAGCGCCCTCAATAAGCCGCGGGATCTGGCTACGGTGTCAACCAGTGAGGCCTTTGACGAAATTTCCCCCAAGGTGCTCGGCGCGGTAAACCTCTGTGAGGTTTTAGCAGACCAGCCGCCCAAGCTGTTCATCAGTTTTTCTTCTATTATCGGTGTAAGCGGCATGGCGCGCAACGGCTGGTACGGCTTTTCCAACCAGGCCCTTGATCTGCTGATGCGGCGTTTCGCCGAGGAGCACCCGGCAACCGCGGTGCAGTCCATGGCCTTCAGCATCTGGGATGAAATCGGCATGGGTGTGCGGCTGGGCAGCATTGCCCATCTGGCCCAGCGGGGCATAGCCGCCATTCCCGCCCAGGAGGGGGTGGACCGCTTCCTGCAGCTCGTGAGTCACGACCCCGGCGAGCAGCAGGTGGTGGTGGCCGCGCGGCTGGCCAATCTCGACACCATGCAATCAGCCCCGCACCCCCGGCCCCGGGCCGCCCGCTTTCTGGAACGGCTGCTTGCCCATACCCCGGATGTGGAGGTTGTTGTCCGCGCCCAGCTGGACCTGACAAAGGACGCCTATGTCGAGGACCACAACTGGCGCGGCACCCTCCTTTTCCCCACGGTCTTAGGCCTGGAGGCCATGGCCCAGGCCGTTGCCTGGGTGACGGGTGAAAACGATTTCAGTTCACTGCGCATGGAAAATATCAGTCTGGAGCGGCCCATACCGGTAAGTCCTGAAAAAGGCATCGAGATCGAGATCCGGGCCGAGGTGCTGGAACGCCAAACAGGAGAGGCCGGCAGGCGGGTGCTGGCCACCATCGGCACCGAGCAGACCGGTTTTGCCACGCCCCATTTTTCCGCCACCTTTATCCTGGGCGGGGAGCGCCAGACGCCGGTTGAGGAAATCGTGCTGCCGGAGCAGCCGCTCGCTATCGACCCCAAGGAGGATCTGTACAACGGCAAACTGCTTTTCCAGGGGCCGCGTTTTCAGCGGCTGGTCAAAATTCATGCCTTGGACTCCATCCATTGCATTTTCCAGACTACCCGCAAGGCATCACCAGAGGAAAATGACAGGCAATTGACCGGGGAAGCCGGGACGTCCTGGCTGATCGGCGACCCCTATTTCAGGGACTCCCTGCTGCATGCGGTGCAGCTGCCCGTTTCGCAGCACATATGCCTGCCGCTTCAAATAGAGAGTATCGAACGCTTTTCGGGCGGCCATGGGGATGAACTGCTGACGGGGATCGTCCGCATTGAGGATCGCAGCGACAGGGAGGTGCATGCCATGGTCACTGTTCTGGACGGCAAGAACCAGGTCGTGGAGCGTCTCACCGGCTATGTCCTCAAAATCCTCGAATATCACGCAGACTACCCTCTGCCGGAAGAGCTTGCCGATCCAGGGCCGCGGGATGAGATGATTATCCGCCGGCAGTTGCGCAAACTTGCAGAGCAGTGGCAGCTCTCATTGCCGGAAATAGCGCTTGTCCATGTGCCCGGCTTGCCAGGGCGAACGAAAGAAGAACGGCATGAGCTGGAACTCCCTGTCCTCAGGAGGGCGGTTCGACAGTTGCAAAACGACATGAGGGATTCCGGGCAGGAGGTTGCCGTTTCCTGGCTTCCCTCCGGGAAACCCTGCCTTGAGAATGCCCCGGACCAAGGATGGGACATCTCTCTCTCCCATGATCATTACACGGTGCTCTGTGTTGCGGGAGCCGGCCCGCAGGGGTGTGATCTGCAAGCCATCGCCAAACGGAGTTCGGATGAGTGGGGTGCTCTTCTCGGCAAAGACAGCGAGCCTTTGTTGGAAGAATTGCTGGCCTCTGGTGATTCGCTTGATCAGGCAGGGACCAGGATATGGGCGGCAAATGAGGCTTTCTATAAGGCGACCGGAAGACCAAAAGGGGAGGTTTTTATAAAGAAAAGAGAAGAGGAAAGCGTCTTGTTTCATATGACGAGCGCTGACTCTGATAGAAGTCTTCTTACGTTTCCCGTGCTGCTGACAAAAGGTCCAAGAAGAGTGGTGGCAGTAGTTAGCCAATCTGCAAAGAAACAGCAATTGCTGCAATTGCACCCTTCAGCTGACCACAATGCCGGAAAACTCGATTTTGATCTAGAATCATATAAGGTTGAGATTACAGATGGTTACCATAAACAGCCGACTTTTACTTTCTCTTTTCCCGTTACTTTTAAAGAAGCCGCTAATCCAAGCCGTACCCTTTATTATTCAAAATACTTCGATTGGATCGGAAACCTTCGGGAATACATGATTCAACCCATTTACAAGGAATTAGTTGCCTGGTTTGCCACCGGGAAATGGGGCATGGTAACAAATCATGTCGAGACCCGGATTTTTGGCGAGGCGAGCCCCGGAGATGTCATTGAAGGGTGTTTGTGGCTCGATCCGGCATTTAATATAGACAAATTAACCCCGGAATTCTGCTTTGAGTGGCGTAAGAGATTACCCGATGGAGATCGGCAATTAATTGCCGCAAGCAGAATGGGCACGTCCTGGGTAGCGATTCACGGCCATGGCATAGTGGAAATACAGCCGTTCCCCGCGTTCTGTAAAGAATATCTCGGGAAATTAATGCCGCAGTCCCTGCCGGGAAGCGCTATTCATACACCATCCTCTCAAAATTTTACAAGCGATCTCGGAGCGGAGTTTTATCAGGAACCGAAAGGGCCAGCTCAACTTACCGCCCTCCTGCGGGAAGAGATATTTCAAACATCCCAGGAGGATGCGAATCTTGTAGGGAATATTTATTTTTCTAATTATTACAAATGGCAAGGCCGTACCCGTGATAATTTCTTAAAGCAGAAACTACCAGCGTACTCTAATGACACTGGAAATAAGGGAGAATTCCGGTGCACAAAATGCAAAGTCAACCACTTGGCTGAAGCCATGCCTTTTGACCGTATTGCTGTCAGGATGTACCGGCAAGAGGTCTATGAAAAGGCAATCCGCTTTTACTTTGATTATTACCGTTTATCTCCGGAAGGGGAACGTTTCAAGCTGGGATATGGGATACACGAAGCCGTCTGGTATGCTCCGCATGCGGAAGGATCATGGCAGCCCACCAAACTCCCGCCAGCCCTCATTGAAGCCGTAATTCCCGGTAAAGTGAGAGAAAATAAATCACGTAATCCCATCGTTCTCAGCCGCCAGCAGCGCAAATATGATGCAATTGTGATCGGTGCGGGCATTGGCGGGTTAACAGCAGGGGCATTATTGGCAAAAAGGGGGAAACGGGTATTAGTGCTTGAACAGCATAACAAGCCAGGAGGATTTTGTACCTCCTGGGAGAGACATGTGCAATATAACGGCAATAAATATCGATTTGTGTTTGATGCGGGTGTCCATGATATCGCAGCTGTGGGGGAAAATAGAAGGTTGCAGTTTGTGATGAGAGAACTTGGAGTGGCGGACCGTATTGAATGGCTCAGAGTAAGTCATGAGTATATATTCCCTGATTTGCGGATGAAGGTTCCTCACAATGTTCAGCGATTCATAGATATCCTTTGTGAACATTTTCCGGGAAACAAGGAGGGCATAAAATCCTTTTTTGAAGAAGCTGAACTCTGTTGCCGGGAGTTTTATGAGCTTCTGGATAAGAAACAAGACGTCAGGCATGACGTGATTTCTAAATCGCATCTTTTCCGTTGGGCAAACATTTCATTTGTTGATATGATCAGACATTACATTCATGATCATCGACTGGAACAGCTCCTGAGTCTGTTGACGAATTACCTGACGGATGATCCCAATGCATTGAATGCTGCAACAGCTCTGCCGATATTTGCATTTTATTTTGACGGAGGATTCTATCCACGAGGTGGCTCCCAGGTATTATCTGATACATTAGCCGATGCTATCAAAAGAGAAGGAAGTGAGCTTAAATTGAGCACTGATGTCTCAAAAATACTTATCCAAAATAAAAAAACAATCGGCGTCCAACTGAAAAATGGCCAAGTAGTATATTCTCATGCAGTAATATCTAATGCAAATGTTAGTCGGACATTCCTTGATCTCGTTGGGCAGGAGCATTTACCTGCACATTCTATGAGTCGAGTCGCAAAGCTGCGGCCGTCCAATTCAGCCTTTATGGTTTCTCTTGCTGTTGACTTCGTTCCCGATGTAAACCCGGCAACTTTTGTGTTCGAAAACAATGAGAAAATAAACATCTTAATTCCTTCTAAGATCGATCCCTCCTTGGCTCCGTCAGGTTATGCCTGTGTCACCTTAGCCAAGCTTCTGCCGCACAAAAATGCTGTCACATGGGATCGCAATGATCCGAATTATGCTGAACGCAAGAAGGAATATGGAAATAACCTCATCAGGCTTGCTGAGACGGCAATACCGAATCTGCACGAGCACATCATTTATCGACAGGATGCCAGTCCGGCCACCTTTGCTCGTTATACACAGACGACGGCGGGGGCGATTTATGGTTTAGCCATTGATGAGTGGAGACCATCCATGAAGATGTCGATTCAGGGATTGTATCTTGCGGGGGCTAATACCGCAACCCGGCCAGGAGTTGAAGATGCTGCAGCCACAGGTATTATGGCCGCCGATATGGTAGAAGAATATTTGCAACTTATCCGAAAACCTTATCTCGGCTCAGATTCAGCCGCTTAAGGCGGCCTTCGGAGAGAGTGCTCGATGATTAATGATTGGCAGATCTCATTGGAAAGCATTCCGTGACGCATGATTGAGGGATAAGGGAATTGAATCTATTTGCTATGGCGGGATTATCCGTTGGTATTCCCTGCCTTTTGTTATCTGCGCTCGCATTATACTTTGGCAAAACAAAGATCCACCGGGTATTGTTCTTTTTTAATCTCGTAGTTGCTATTTGGGGATTTGGTCTGTTTCTCGTAGGGGTCGCTCATAATGAAGCAGAGGCAAAATTCGCTTGGGAAATAGCACAATTAGGGGGGTGTTTTATCGCGCCCCTTTTTTTTCATCTGATAACCGTCTGGTGCGGAATAAAGCGTAAAAAACTCCTTTATTTTGCATATGGACAAGCGCTTGTGTTCGATATCGCGATCATTTTTACCAATCTCGTTATCAATGAATTCAGGCATGAGTTTAACATTTATTTTATTAAGGCGAATTTTTATTACACACTTGCAATCATATTTTATCTTTTCTTTGTCATCCTGAGTTACCTCGAACTGATCAAGTTCTTTCGCAAAGCGAAGGGGCCTCAAAGAATCCAAACATTCTATAACATCTTTGGTTTTATGTTTGGATTTATGGGTGCCTCTACAACTTTCTTGCCGATGTTTGGCATAGGTATATTTTATCCGGCCGGCAACTTCGGTATAACCTTCTATGGGTTAATCCTCACCTACGCCATATTCAAGCACCAACTGATGGACTTTTCCATCATCATCAAGAAGACAGTTGCCTATTCCCTGGTACTTTTCCTGCTTATTGCCCCATGTTTTGTCGTGGTCATCCTGACGGAAAAATATCTGCCACATGGCCTTTATTACCCGGTTCTGGCCTGCATATTCATCCTGGTCGGTTTTGTTTTCCCCCGCATCAAGGTGCAGGCTGAGAGGAATCTCGAAAATATCCTGTTCAAGGGGGTGTTTGACTACCGGGAGGCGTTGGACAAGCTTTCCAAGAAGATGGCCACGCTCCACAATCTCGAAGAGTTGCTGGCCATATCCACCCAGACCATTGCCCGGGCGATTGATACGAACAGCTTCGGAGCGTACTTGCTCGACAGCCGGGGTGAATTTGTCCTGGCCTCCTCTTATGGCAAAAGAAAGTGGCAGCAGGCGGCCATAGCCAGGGAGAGCGCCCTGGTTACGTATTTGCGCAGCCACGACGAGATTATCCAGAGAAACGGGAAGAAAAAAAACGGGAATCATGACCGGGAATACCCTGGTGAGGCGCTTGAGGCGCTTGGCGCTCATCTCTGCATTCCCATCAAATTCGAAAATGAACTGCGGGGCTTTATGGTTGCCGCCGAGAAGGCCAGCGCCGGCGACTACACCAGGGAGGAACAAAAAGTACTGTCGACCATGACCCATCAGTTGGCGGTAGCCATTGAGAACAGCCTGAAATATGAGGAGATCAACAAGCTCAACAGCGACCTGGAAGAACGGGTCGAGGAAATCGAGGGGCTCAATATCAATCTGGAAAAAAAGGTAGAGGAGCGAACCGAGGAATTACGAAAAGCCAATGAGGAGCTTAAGGAACTGGACAGACTGAAAAGCGAATTCTTTTCCAACATCAGCCATGAGCTGCGGACCCCTCTGACCAATATTATTCTGCCGATTCAGAATGTGCTGGAGAACTTCGGAGACCAGATACAGCCGGACAACAGGACGGAAAAAGAGGCCATTTTGCGCAATGCGCACCGGCTCATGAAACAGATCAATGAGATCCTTGATTTTTCCCGGCTCGAAGCGGGCAAGATGAACATCCGGGCTGCGGAAAAAGATCTTAACTCCATCCTGGATGACATTATCGCCGCCTTCAAAACCAGCGCCGAACAGATGGATATTTCCCTCAGCTTCACTCCGGATTTTCATCTGGCCCGGGTCTGGGTGGATCAGGAAAAGATCGAGAAGATCTTTTTTAACCTCATCGGCAATGCCCTGAAGTTCACCCCCAGGGGAGGCAAGGTCACGGTTGCCACGAGGAAAGGCATGATCCTGAGCAATGGCGAGCCGGTTCCGGCTGTGCTTTGCAGTGTCAGGGATACGGGGGTGGGC